>JAJDNG010000160.1 GCA_022340845.1 Gammaproteobacteria bacterium
TACCCAGGTATATCAGCAAGTTACTGAGTATTGCGCCCTGTTATCTTGGTCAATAACAGAGATCCCGATATTATACATTTTCGCCATAAAACGCAGCAAAAAGCTTTTCCCAGGAGTGGTAATCAGATCGAAAGGTATCGACCGGGTGATCAAATGGAGGATTAGACTGAATGTCCGCAGCTAAGAAAATCCAATGTCGGCTATGGAGTAACCCTCTACGGAATTAATGAGTAACGGGAAGGTCGGTAACCAGTATATTCCAGAAATTCCTAATATTCTAATTAGTGGCCGCTCTTTCACTGTTACCTGCCATTCAGCTGATCAGTATCGGAGCTGGTAGAGACTGCCTTATATTGTTCAAATAAAGAGCGCAATACACCAGTTTTTGTTTGCTTGGACGTCGCACAAGAGATTAGTGTTACTGTTAATAAACCGCTTAATAGAAACACTCTAAATACGTGGGCATATTGGAGCTGGAAAAATAATTGAATTGACCGATTGATGCATGCCGTATAAATTATACAAGCTAACTGGAATGTAACAATAAAATCGAATTTAGTGATGAAAGTAAATTATCAACCTTTTCAACCCACCATTACCCCTCCTGGATTGAATCGTTTTGGCTTATCTTTGCAGCAAGTATCACCGTGTTCACGATTGCAAGGCATAGTTCATTCCTACTTGCAAGTCGATGCGGCATATCCAACACCCTATCCGGTTATGCCGGATGGAACTCAGGCAGTGTTTATTTCTGCCAATGGTTCTAGGGTAGGGGGCGCCTTAACAAAAGCGCGTGATTTACAAATCTTGCACACCGGTGGTTATTTCGGAATTCGTTTTTATCCAGGGGGTTTACGATATTTTTTTGATCTGGACCTTTGTGAAATAAACGACCAGTTCGCTGATGACAACTATTTACCTTGTCATGATTTCGGTGTGCTTCATCATCAAATTTACGAGAAGCAAGGCTTTTTTGAGCGTGCCAGAGTTTGTGAGCAATGGTTGTTACGGCACTACAAACCTCAAGCGGGTACTCGTTTCGACCAGGCTTTGTCTTTGGTTTATCGCCACATGGGTAATATCAAGGTAGGTCAACTGGCAGATAAGATAGGCTGGAGTAGTCGTCACCTTAATCGTCAGTTTCGCTTACATACCGGCCTTAATATAAAGGCATTCGCGCAAACCATTCGTATGCAACATGTTTGTAAGCAATTATACAGCAGTCCTGGTACTACATTGAATATCGCGCATGAATTGGGATTTTTTGATCAAGCCCATCTAATAAACGACTTTAAAAAAAGGCTATTCATAAACCCTAGCTCATTTTTTAATCAGTTTATGTCCGATTTTTACAATCCGTAAATACATATATCAGCCACACTGTCTGTTAACGATACGAGAGGAGTTAACATGCAGTTTTCCAAAGCACAAATACTGGAAATATCCGAAGGGGGGTTTTTCGGTCCTGGTAATGCTCAATTACCCAATTCCAATATGTTAATGATTGATGAGATAAGCAACATCACCGCCCAAGGTGGGAGATATGGAAAAGGTCAATTAAGTGCTTCTTTGAATATTCACCCTGATCACTGGTTTTTCGCTTGTCATTTTCGGGGTGACCCGGTGATGCCAGGGTGTTTGGGTCTGGATGCCTTATGGCAATTACTGGGTGTTTTTCTTGGCTGGTCTGGTTTACCAGGTAAGGGTAGGGCCTTAGGAGTGGGGAAAGTTAAGTTTAGGGGACAAATTTATCCGGATGCGGGATCGATTCAGTACCAATTACATATTAAACGTTTGTTTCGAAAACCAATGCCAATAGGAATTGCGGATGGAATGGTGATTCACAATGGGGAAGTTATTTATGAAGCGAGCGATCTTACAGTGGGCTTAATTGATGGGGTTCGGGAATAACTGGTATACAAGCAAAATAATTTCCGATTTTGAGAGACTTCAGGGCAATCTACCGAGTAAAACATTTAAAGCTTCGGAATTCGGTTTGAGCATCTACCATCCCTCTCAATAGTAATCACACTACCGAATTCAATTTCAAGGTAGTCTAAAACATATATAAAAAGAGCGTCAGCTTTACTCGACTACATCCGTTCATACTTTTCACGCCAACGAATTCGATTTCAATATTTCTAAAAAATCCGAAAAACTGAGCTTCCGCTTAGGGCGCGCTCCGGACCCTCGCGTCCATAAATATGTTGATAGACTGCAGACCAATATTTCTTTCAATGAAAGCATTTGCGTAACAAAGATAAAACACCACCAAACCGTTGGGTCTGATGGCATCGTCTTCAAAATAGGCGAATGCTGTGATGCAATGTGTTTATTCTTCTGGTTTTTTGTTTGTTTTGGTTTATGTAACCGGGAACGCCCGGCAATTCGCCGGAGGTCGCGCTATGTGAACTCGTTGCTACATACTAACAAGTGAGGCGGCAGTTCCGGCACGTTTATATTGCGGTTAGGGCTAAAGCAGCGCGTGTGCGGTCTCATCGCTCTTTACGGGCGTTCAAAACCCTTTCTTTCCGATCCGGGATGCTTCCGGCTGGTCTGAGTTGTATTTCTGCCGGGACGGGCCCAGCTCCTGACGCCTAAAATCATCTTCTGCTGGGGCGGGGCTTTTTTGTGGTGAGGCTTGCAGCGGGTTTTGGTTGTTTGGGAATGGTGGCTACTGACCTTTTCGTTTCAGGGTCACAAAACTGCACGCATAAGGGTTTTTTTCGTCAGCCGGGTGCTCCAGGCGTTGTATTTCCTGCCATTGGCTCATGTCGAACTCGGGAAACCAGGCGTCGCCCTGCACCTGGGCATGCACGATAGTCATGTATAAACGGCTAGCCAGGGGGAGAGTTTGTTCGTACAGGGAAGCGCCGCCAATGATCATTACTTCGTCGGCGTCTCCGGCGGCGTGCAGTGCCGCGTCTATGGAGTCCACTACCACGGCATCCTGGGCTTGATAAGCGCTGTCCTTGCTAATAATAATGTTAAGTCGCTGGGGTAGCGGTTTGGCGCCGAAGGACTCGAAGGTTTTGCGGCCCATGACGATGGGTTTGCCCAAGGTGTTTTGCCGGAACCACTTCATGTCCGCGGGCAGTTTCCAGGGTAAGCTGTTTTCTATGCCGATGACCCGCGCATCGGTCATGGCCCAGATCAGTGACACCATCATCGGAACCTCATACCGCGACCGGGGCTTTAATGTGCGGGTGATGTTGATAGTCGCACAAAGCGAAGTCATCGAAGCTAAAATCAAATAATGACCGGGTTTGCGGATTGAGTTTCATGGTGGGTAGCGGGTACGGCTTGCGGCTCAATTGCTCGCGGGTTTGATCCAGGTGGTTTAAATACAAATGAGCATCACCTAGCGTGTGGACAAAGTCGCCGGGTTGTAAGTCGCTGACCTGGGCGATCATCAAGGTCAGTAAAGCGTATGAGGCGATATTGAACGGCACGCCTAAAAAGATATCGGCGCTGCGTTGATATAACTGGCAGGACAACTTGCCGTCGGCGACATAAAACTGAAAAAACGCATGGCAAGGCGGCAACGCCATGTTGCTCAGTTCGCCCACATTCCAGGCGCTGACGATAATGCGGCGCGAATCGGGGTTGTTTTTGATCTGCCCGAGGACTTCACTGATTTGGTCGATATGGCGGCCGTCGGCGGTGGGCCAGGAGCGCCACTGATAGCCGTAAATAGGGCCTAGATCGCCGTTGTCATCCGCCCATTCGTCCCAGATGCTGACATTGTTGTCGTGCAGGTATTGAATGTTGGTGTCGCCTTTGAGGAACCACAACAACTCATGAATGATAGAACGCAAATGCAGCTTTTTGGTGGTCACCAAGGGAAAGCCTTGTCCCAGATCGAATCGCATTTGATGGCCAAATACGCTCAGTGTGCCGGTACCGGTACGGTCTTCTTTTTTAACGCCGTTGTCGAGCACATGGCGCATCAAATCCAGATATTGTTGCATATTAACCTCTTGCGTGATCGGATGATGTGTCGTTCAAGGTTTTTTTATGTGTGTCGTTCAAGGTGTATTTTTCAAGGGTTTGGATTGGCTGGTTTTGTGATCTTGTTCAGGTGTTCTGCGATACGCCCACCATAATAATCCCCCACCCAGCAAAATCATGGGCAAAGATAACAATTGCCCCATGGTCAACCAGCCAAAAGCGATAAATCCACCGTCGCCCATGTGGGCGTCCGGTTGGCGGAAAAATTCCACGATAAACCGGAAACTGCCGTAGCACACCGAAAACAGCCCGGACACCGCCATGCGCGGCCGGGGCTTGGCGGAAAACAGCCACAAGACGATGAACAATACCACGCCTTCGAGAAAAAATTCATACAGTTGCGAAGGATGACGCGGTTCGGGGCCGGCTTGCGGAAACACCATCGCCCAGGGCACGTGGCTGACCCGTCCCCATAACTCGCCATTGATGAAATTCCCCAACCGGCCCGCCGCCAGGCCTATGGTGACCAACGGCGCCACAAAGTCCATGACGTCAAAGAATTTTTTACGGTATTTTCGGGTAAACCACCACATGCCCGCCAAGACCCCGAGAAATCCCCCGTGAAACGACATGCCGCCTTCCCAGATTCGAAACAACAGCAGGGGATCGGACAGCAACTCACCAGAGGCATAAAACATCACATAGCCCAGCCGCCCGCCTAGTACCACGCCCAAGGCCACAAAAAACAACGCATCGGTGACTTGTGCGGTGGTCCAGCCGGAATGGGGTTTCGCGGCGCGCACCATGCCCAGCCACCAGCCCCCGGCGAAGCCCACTAAATACATCAACCCATACCAGTGCACTTGCAGCGGACCGATCTCAAAGGCGATGGGGTCGAATTCGGGAAACGTCAACATGGCTGCGCAGTGTAACATTACCGGTCTGTGAAAAAAATTGCTGTCACGCCGCCATGACGTCTGGACGATGTTAAGCTGGGGTCACCCGCAATAGCAGTGCTTTTAAATAATCCGTTTCCGGGATGGCGGGATGCACCGGGTGGTCCGGGCCCTGGTGGCCTTGTTCGATGATCTGCGCGCTGCGGTCCAGGTGGCGGGCGGTTTTGGCGATGATATCGGCGAGTTCCTGCGTCTTTAAATGATAAGAACACGACGCCGATAACAATAAGCCGTCTTTGTTCAACAACTGCATGGCCAGTTGGTTGGCACGCTGATATGCGGAGAGCCCTTGTTTATGGTCTTTTTTGCGTTTGATAAATGCCGGTGGATCGAGGATTATCACATCGAATCGTTGTTTTTCGGCGTGCAGGGATTTCAGTGCCGCAAAGGCATCGTCTTTGATGACGCTGACAGCGTCCTGGCAGTGATTGAGTTTGGCATTGTGCTGTAATTGCTCCAGCGCGGATTGCGAGGAATCCACGCACACGACATGTTCGGCGCCGGATTTGGCCGCCTGCACACCCCAACCGCCGATGTAACTGAAGACGTCCAGTACCCTTAGCCCGTTAACATATTGACACAGTCGCTGGCGGTTCAGGCGATGATCGTAAAACCAACCGGTTTTTTGCCCGCCCAGTGCATCGAACTCAAAGCGGGTGGCGTTTTCTTCCACGCCAATAACCGATGGCGTTGTCCCTTGCGCCGTTTCTACGTACGGCTGCAAGCCTTCCAGCTCGCGGATGCTGCTGTCGTTGCGCAGGATAATGCAGGTTGGGCGCAGGGTTTTGTTCAGAGCAGCAATAATGTCCTCTTTTATCAGCTCCATGCCCGCCGTGGTCAATTGCACCACCAGGGTATCATCAAAGCGGTCAACCACCAGGCCGGGTAAAAAATCGCTTTCACCGAACACCAGCCGGTAATACGGCTGCTTAAAACAGCGCTGCCGCAACGCCAGGGCAATATTCAAGCGATGCACCAGCAGGGATTGATTCAGCACATATTGGGTGGAGCGGCTGACGATGCGGGCGAATATCAGCGAATGCGGATTGACATACGCAACCCCCAGGGGTTTGTCTCTGTCATCCACAAGCACCACTTGTTCGCCGGGCTGATAGTTGCGCAGCGGGTTTTTCGCCGTATCCACTTCATTGCTGAAAACCCACAAATGACCGGATCGCAGGCGCCGGTCTTCATTGCGTTTGAGAGAAAGTGTTTGCATTCGAATATTAAACCGCAAAGACGCTAAGGACGCAAAGAAATTACTTTATTTACCACGACCAGAGCACGAAGGACACGAAGTGTTACAGATCTGATATTTTTCCTTCGTGTGCTTCGTGCTCTTCGTGGTAAATTAAAGGTTTTAATGGCTTGATTCATATTTGTCCTTCATGGCCGGAGTCGGGCGTCCGTGCGGTTTGATAGTTATGTTTTTTGCGCGGTTATGTTCCCCGGCGTAAACCGGTAGAATAGAGCCAAACCCATCAACCAGGAACGAATATGACCACACCGCCTACTGCCACGGCAAAAGCCAATCGTTTGATTAACGAAACCAGTCCCTATTTGCAGCAACACGCTTACAATCCGGTGGACTGGTATCCATGGGGGGAAGAAGCCCTGGAAACCGCCAGGCGGGAGAATAAACCCATCTTGTTATCCATCGGATATTCGGCCTGCCATTGGTGCCATGTAATGGCGCATGAATCATTTGAAGATGAGCAAACGGCCCAGGTGATGAACGCATTGTACGTGTGCATCAAAGTGGACCGGGAAGAGCGCCCGGACCTGGACAAGATCTATCAATTTGCCCATCAAGTGCTGACCCAGCGCGGAGGCGGCTGGCCGTTGACGGTGGCCTTGACCCCGGACGACCAGACTCCGTTTTTTGCCGGCACGTATTTTCCCCGCACACCCAAATACGGCATGCCGACATTTATCGATATTCTAAAACGCATCGCCCAGGTGTACCGGGAAAACGCCGATGAAGTGAGCCAGCAAAACCAGGCGCTGCAGGAAATCATGCAGCGCGCCAGCACAACCACGTTGTCCGATCAGCAAGTGTTGTCACCGCAACCACTGGATGAAGCGCGGCGGCAGTTGCGCGACAGTTACGATGAAGATAATAAAGGTTTTGGCGAAGCGCCCAAGTTTCCTCATCCCACCAACATCGAGCGCTTGCTGCGCCATTGGGCTGCCACCAGTAAATCCGGGCAGGCGGATGAAGCCGCACTGCAGATGGCGTTGGATACCTTGACGGCCATGGCTTCTGGCGGCTTATATGACCAGCTAGGCGGTGGCTTTTGCCGTTATTCGGTGGATGCCCAATGGATGATACCGCATTTCGAGAAAATGCTGTACGACAACGGACCGCTTTTAAGCTTGTATTGCCAGGCCTGGCAGCTGAGCCATGACAATCGCTTTCGGCAAACCGCCATGGAAACCGCCGAGTGGGTGATGCGGGAAATGCAGGCACCGGAGGGTGGTTACTACTCCACTTTGGATGCCGACTCCGAAGGGGAAGAAGGCAAGTTTTACGTCTGGGATAGCAAGGCAGTAAAATCCTATCTGGAAGCGGATGAGTACACGGTGGTTGCCGCCGTATTCGGCCTGGATAAACCGGCCAACTTCGAAGGACGGTGGCATTTACACACCTACCGCACGGTAGAGGATGTTGCGGCTGCTAAAGGCCTGTCCCATGAGGAATGTAAAGAGTTACTGAATTCGGCAAGACAGAAATTGTTCCGCCTGCGCGAAGAGCGAATACACCCGGGTAAAGATGAAAAAGTCCTGGTTTCCTGGAATGGGTTGATGATCAAAGGCATGGCGGCGGCCGGCCGGTTGTTTGACATGCCGGATTATCTGATCTCGGCGCAGCGTGCGGTGGATTTTATCCAATCCACATTGTGGCGTGATAACCGGCTGCTGGCGACCTATAAAGACGGTAGGGCGCACTTGATGGCTTATCTGGATGATTATGTATTTTTGCTCGATGGCCTGTTGGAACTGCTGCAAGCCCGTTGGCGGGACAGTGATTTACGCTTTGCCATCGCGTTGGCCGATACGATACTCGATCACTTTCAGGATAACGTCAACGGCGGTTTTTATTTCACCGCGGATGATCACGAACAACTCATCCAGCGGCCAAAAGTGTTAATGGACGAAGCCATTCCCGCCGGCAACGGCATTGCCTCCCATGTGTTGTTGCGTTTGGGGCATTTGCTGGGCGAGATGCGTTATCTGGAAGCGGCGGAGAACACCTTGCGCGGCGCCTGGGAGAGCATAGAGCGGACGCCTTATGCCCACAACGCCTTGTTGCTGGCGTTGGAAGAGTATCTGTACGGCAGCGAAATCGTGGTCATTCGCGGCGAACCGGATTCGTTAGCTGCATGGCAGACGAAAGCTCGCGAGGAGTATACCCCCAGGCGATTGGCGCTGGCGATTCCTGCGGATGCGGAAGGATTGCCCGGCTTGCTTAACGAGCGCAAACCCCTGGACGAAACCGTGGCGTATGTATGCTCAGGACAAACCTGCCAGGCGCCGGTGGCGGATCTTGCGGAGTTCGAG
>JAJDNG010000164.1 GCA_022340845.1 Gammaproteobacteria bacterium
TGATTTGAGATTGAGTATCAGACATGTATTTTATTGTTCGAATTCAGGCTCCGAGTTTGGCTCGAAAAACCAAACATCAAATCATAGAGCTTTTTCAGTAATTGTAAATAACGACAGCAATATTCTTTTTAGTTTTCAATACGTTTTAACAGTTTCGCCAATCCATAAAGTTTCTTCAACCTAAGCCGATACAGCATTTAACCACCATATAACGAGGGCAGTGAATCATTAACAACCTCCTCCCCGGCTGCAGTTATTGTGGCACGTTTTCCAGGCCCACGCTTCGCCCCTGATGCACTCAGCACGAACGCGTTCCTCCATTGGCTTAGGTTTTTTCGCAATCGCCGCGCTGTTCTTCGCGATTGTGGCCATTTGGTTGAGCACGGTTTCCAATACCAACACCTACCTGCAGCAATTGAATCAAGGTGAATCCCAGCGTCAGTTGGTATTTGCCATGCGCGATGCGGCACACCAGCGTAATCTGGCACTGTTTCGCATGGTTGCATTGCAGGATGTCTTTGCGCGGGATAGCGAATATTTGCGTTTTAAAGAATCTGCCGGGCATTTCATTGCCGCCAGGCAACAACTACTGGAACACTACCTAACCGAAGACACGGTCGAACACTGGCATAGGCTAAAACCACTCATCCAACACAGCGAAACCTTGCAAAACGCTATTGTTGAATTGATTATGGAGGATAACAACGCCGCCGCATTAGCTGTCATTGAACAAGAATTTATTCCCACTCAGCGGGACGTCTCGCAGCAACTGACCAACATGCTTGGATCGGCGAGGGAAGACATCGTTGCAAAATTGAATTCAGCCCGTGACGCCACACAAACTCACTACCATATTATCCTGTTGTTAATTTTGCTGGCCACAAGCATCGGTTACCTCATCGCCAAGACCGTACTGCGTCGCAACGACGAAGCGCATAATGTATTGCTGCGTAAAAACCGCCAAATCAGTGCCATAAATACCGCGATTTCCAAACCGCACACCAGCCTCGAAGAGCAGGTTAATATTATTTTACGCCTTGGTTGCGAATTGTTATCCATGGACGGTGGCTTGTTGCTCGAAGCACATTTAAACACCCCCGCCACTGTTTTGGATCGTTATCCAAAAGATTTACCGCCACCAATCGTTAACAATCAAAAACTACTGAACTATTTAGTCAAGCCTTCAGAAAAATCTGCAATTCTCGTATTCGATTCTACTTCATCAGATTGCAACAGCGATCTATTGAGCCAGGCATTACAGGAGTCAGAAAATACCTCCCTGATCGCTACCCCACTGAATACCAGCAAATCCACCCATCACGTGGTTGTCTTTACGCGTAGCAAAAACGTGCCACTGAACACCGAGTCAACGGAGTTGCTACAGCTGCTGGGTAATAAACTGGCCGTTTTGTTGGACCAGCAGGAAACCCTTGAGCGATTACAAGACGCCAAACTCGCCGCGGAAACCGCCAACAAAACCAAAACCGCGTTCCTGGCGAATATTACCCATGAACTGCGCACCCCCCTTCACCGTATTATCCATCACATTGAATCGCTATACGAAAAATTGGCTGAGCAACAACAACCGGAATGTATCGCCGATGTGAACAAGATTCAGGAGTCCAGCCAGCAATTGTGCGCCTTGATTTCGAATTTGCTGGATGTGACACAACTGGAATCCGGTAACATGGTCATGAATCACCAGCAGCTTGATATCGAAGCCTTATTGCGCGATACCCAAAACGACTTGAACCCCCAAGTGACACAAAGCAATTTGCAATTTGATACATATATACTCAACGAACTGGGCAATATGCACTGCGACGCCGACAGGATCCGACAAGTGATACACAATCTACTCAGTTTCTGCGGAAAACTTCCTCAGCCCAGCAAGATCAGCCTGACCGCTTGGCGCGAGCCCAGTCCAGAAGGTGATTGGCTTTATCTGGAAGTGAAAGACACCGCCAACGGCATCAGCAAAAAACAACTCAATCAATTGTTTAAATTGAACTTTACCGATTCGCCCGAAGGCGATAAAAAATCCATTCACCAGGAGATCCGCCTAGCCATCACAAAAAAAGTCTGCGAATTACTGGGTGGGGACATCCTGGCAGAAAGCCATCCCCATCAAAGCACCATATTTACCATTTGCCTGCCGTGCCACGCTCAACCCCATTCAGGCGTTGTTTCGGCCACGGCGTAATTGCGCGAGTCTCCAATGCATCAGGCCAGCGTGTGATTTGCACCGACAGGCCACGGTCGACATTGAAGCGCGGAGGTATGGTATATTTCACATCCAACCACTAAATTGAATGTTTGCCCAAGGAGGACGGAACCGACATGCTTTCAGCGCAAGAAGCGTTACAACGCTTAAAAGAAGGCAACCGCCGATTCGCATCGGGAAGCCGGGACAGCGACTCTCTCACCAGCCCAATGCGTCGCAAAGAGCTGGCTGCGGATCAGAATCCATTCGCCATCATTCTTGGCTGTTCCGACTCGCGGGTGCCGGCGGAGATCGTCTTCGACCAGGGCTTGGGGGACTTGTTTGTGATTCGTGTTGCCGGCAACATCGTTGCGCCGTCGCAAATCGGCAGCGTTGAATTTGCCGCGGAGTGGTATGGTACAAAACTCGTGGTGGTGCTCGGACATTCACGCTGCGGAGCGGTATTGGCCACCTTGGACGAACTCACGCAGCAGGCGAAACACCCTTCCAAAAATTTGCGTTCCATCGTCGACCGGGTGCGGCCATCGGTAGAGCCGCTGATGACCACCGAACTGAGGCAAAACCACGATGAATTAATGCGCCAGGCGGTTCGCGCCAACGTGCGCGCTTCGGCCAACCACTTGCGCCACGGATCCGATGTGCTGGAGCAGTTGATGTTGCACGATCAGCTTCTTATCGTCGGCGCCGAATACTCGCTGGATACCGGCGTGGTGGACTTTTTCGACGGCGAGCCCCAGGAGAGTTAACAACGAACTTCACGACCAAGCGACTCCGGTCTTACTTGGTTGGTAATTGCGTAACCCAGGAAAACTGCTCATGATTAAAAAATTGATTGTCGTAGCAATAGTGTTGGCGGCCGGCGCTTCGGTGGCGTATGAAATGGGCTGGCTGTCCCGTAAAGGCGAAAAAGCTTACGACAAAACCAAAGAATCGGTATTGGAAAAAAGTGAAGAGATCTTGGACAAGGCCAAAGATGCCGTAAAGTAAAGGTGTTCCCACTGCACGAGATGCAAGTATGCATTACCAGAGCAATAAAACCCCTATTCACCACGAAGGCACGAAGAACACGAAGTTTGTTTTTCTGTACATAGATTGAATGCAGTCCCGAATATCGGAATCAACAGCCCGTATAAAACTACAAATTCAATTTTTTCTTCGTGTTCTTCGTGCCTTCGTGGTAAATACCGCAATAAAAAAAGGCGCTCACCTTTCGGCAAGCGCCTTTCCAAGCTCACTAATTTCGCTGACTTATTCTTCTACCATCAAATCCTGCCAGTATTTCTCCGGCATGTCTTGCGCCAGGGCCAAGGCGCCGTCGGAGCCGGCGAAGATGGGATCTTCCATCACCGTGACACTGCAAGGGCCATCTTCCTGTAACGCTTCTTCTATGACTTTGGCCAGGCCGTGAATCTGGCTGCCACCGCCGCAAAGCAATATATTCTCCCGCACGATGGCTTGGTATTCCGGATCGAACCGGGCAATCAATTCCATGGTGTTTTCGACGATGCCGGGAACGACGCTTTCACAGGCCCTGCGCATTTCGTCGGTAATATCATGCACCATGATTCTGCCGCCCACGGGAACTTCCACTTCCACTTTGCCTTTGGGTTTGCCCACAAAGCTGAACCGCTCTTTGTACTGGCGCACCATATTCATATTGAAATCGGATTCCGGATATTTTTCCTTCATCAGATTGAATAACTGCTGATCGATGTAATCACCGGCTGTCACAATCGTACGCTGATCATCGTCCTTGGGCATGGAGCCGTGCATGATACAAAAGTCCACCGTGCCGGCGCCCATGTCAATAATAATGGCATTATTGAGCACTTGCATGCCATAAGCCGCGGAGAAAGGCTCCGACACCACCATTAACGAATGCACAAAATCCTGCGCGGCGCGTTTGA
The DNA here is from genome assembly GCA_022340845.1 of Gammaproteobacteria bacterium. Classification (GTDB taxonomy): domain Bacteria; phylum Pseudomonadota; class Gammaproteobacteria; order SZUA-152; family SZUA-152; genus JAJDNG01. The sequence goes on from JAJDNG010000164.1 coordinate 4,132, forward strand.
TGGCCATTTTATTGGCCCGTAACGACTCGGAAGGGACGCCAACCACAGCGTACACCCGCTGTGACTCTCTGACCTCCGCCAAATCCAGCATATGCGCGATCAACTCGCGCACCGCTTCTTCGTTGCGGGTGGATTCTTTGATGACCCCTTGCTCTAACGGCCGGTACAAATCCAGCGATAAGCGGTTTTCCAGGGCTGCGCGACCGAATAAAATCGGTTCACCCAACACTTTTTCCGCAATGAAGTCTTTCGGCCAGCCCACATAGCTTTCCACCCATTCCCGTTTGCCGTTATTGGCTGATACTGCGCTGCGCGAGGTTCCCAAATCGATGCCAACCCGTAATATGTTCGTGGTTGGCCGTATGGTGGTAGCAGGTTTCGCCCGTGCCGCCCCTGAGGATTTTTTTGCAGTACTTTTTTTAGCCGAGCCGGTTTTAGCCGCGCTGCTTTTAGCGGTACTGCTTGTCTTTCGCTTGGGCGAGGTTTTCTTTTTCTTCGCCATTGCCATTCGATTCGCCTCCTGGTGAGTTAGTAGTTTTATTTAAGTAGTTTACAATACCTTTTTCAAGAAATGCTGCAATTTTATCACGGTAAGCCGGTGATTTTAGACGTTTCTCTTCCTGTTTGTTACTTAAACTGGTGACTTCGGTCAAAATACTCGGTGCATCGATGCCTAGTAACACCACAAAAGGTCCCGGTTTAATGCCATGATTACGGGCTTTTTTGTTCACTTTGCGAATCTGGGGGTACAACGCCTCTTGTACCGCATCCGCCAGGTCCCGGGATTCCTGAAATTTCATGGTATCGCCAATTTTTTCCACCATCCCTTTGAACTCGGCGTACAAATATTGGGAATCGGCGTTTTCTTTGGCGGCCAACTCGGCCACTTTGCGGTCGTTATTGGGGCCGAAATAATAGGTTTCCACAAAATTCAGTTGATCCCCGGGATAATAGTTGATGTGTACCGAGACAAAAATATCAGCATGATTGTCGTTGGCAAACGCCACCCGCTCGCTCAGGGACAAAAACTCATCGGTTTCCCGGGTGAGTAACACCGTATAATTATCATAGACTTGCAGACGGTCGCGCAAGCGTTTGGCGATTTCCAGCGTAATTTCTGCTTCATGACTGCCTAAATGGCCGATGGCACCCGGGTCTTTGCCGCCGTGGCCCGGGTCAATCACAATGGTGTGCACGCCGAGGCCGAAGAGTCTCGCCAACGACGGCCCTTCCGCCGAGACCAGGCTTTTCAGCTGGTTGATGGTCTCCGGCGTGGCGTTTTCCGACGGTGAGCTGGGTTTTGGCTGCGCATACACGCTATCGATCACATCGTCCATGGTCAACACGGCCGGATCACTCACAGGGGTGGCACTGGCCACGTGCAATTTGGAGGCATTTCCATTTATCCCGCCAGCGGCGCTGGCCGTAGATAAATTTTGGTCAACCCTGTGCGGTAAACTCCAAAACGTAATCAGCGCCGAATACGCCACGGCGGCGGCGATGATCATGAGTAGGAAATAAAACGAGGGATGCCGACGCACCCGGGGAGAGTTATTGTGGGACGCGTGAATGCGCCGCACAGCGGCAGGCTGCGCTTTTCGCTTGCCGGCCACCACGAGATTCTCCTCATAAAGGCTTTTGAGAATTTCATTTCGGCGCGGCACTTTTGCCTGTCGGGTTAAACCTAACATGGCGCACTAACCGGAATCGGCCTCTGCATTGTTTTCCATCGGTGGCATACCACTGTGATTATTATCTGCTGATTTATCAAGCTAGCGGCGTCCATTCGCTAATCGTGATGTGGGGTTCGAACAGCATAGTTTGCTGGCTCTGTTGGCGCATCGGTTATTGCGATGATGAGTACGCTGATTACCGCCATTGCGAATAACACACCTGGAATCATCCCATTGTCCAAAGAAGCAATTAGCAAGCCAAGCAATTGATTGCATTGGGGCCGCTGGAACGCACGACGGATATTGAGAACTCAGTCACATTGTCACCGTCGCCACGCCTTTGATAGCGCCACGGCGCACAGTATCTTTAACGTCCATCATTTAACCCTTTTCCAGTCCTGTTGCGTTTCCACTATCAACATTTACAACATTGTTGAATCGCTTTTTTAACCAAAACGATTCGTAACCCAAGGAGACTATTATGAATTCCCGCAATATATGGCTCATCATCGCCACCATCATCGCCCTGATTGTGACGGCGAGCAGCACCGCCCGGCAAGAGAAGCAAAGCCCAGATATCAATAACACCGACATAAATAGTTCTGACATCAAAAGCTCGGCCATTGAAAGTTCCACTATCGTCGGCACAACGCCCCAATCTACAGGCCAAACACCAAACGCATCCGCAAGCCAACCTGCCACCCCGGCAAAGCCACACCGGCAAAAAGAGGCCGATGAAACTGCCGCGGATTTGAAGCTGGCCATTGCACCACCGCCACCGCCACAACCCAGGGTCGACGCGGAAATTCGCCCGCAAACTACCCACCAAAATAGGCCGACACGAAAATTGGAAAAATCACAAGCCCAGGCCAACGAGCAAGCCGTAATAGCTGAAGAAGCAAAAATTGGACGGGCCACCGGTGTTCTTTCCTACTCTGCACAAGCCAGTGCCGTTCCCGTTCCACCCCAGTGGCGCGTCCCCAGCGAACCATTGAACCGGGAAAATTACGCCCACTTCGACCACAATCCCGTCTTGCGGGTGACCGAGAATCCCGTATCCACATTTTCTATCGACGTGGATACCGGCAGTTACACCAACGTGCGGCGCATGCTGCGCCAAGGGCAGATGCCGGTCAAGGATGCGGTTCGGGTGGAGGAGTTTATTAACTACTTCAATTACGAATACCCTGCGCCGGATTCCCTGCAGCAACCGTTTAATGTCATCACCGAGCTTGGCCCCACCCCGTGGAATGCCAATACCCAACTGTTACAGATCGGCATCAAAGCTTATGAAGTGGCGGCGGAACAACTGCCTCCCAGCAACCTGGTTTTCCTGGTGGACGTGTCCGGATCCATGCGCTCACCGGACAAGCTGCAATTGCTGGTCAACTCATTAAAATTGCTGGTTAACAACATGCGCACCAAAGATTCCATGGCGTTGGTGGTATACGCCGGTGCCAGCGGCGTGGTATTGGAGCCCACTTCCGGTCAATACAAAAGCAAAATCATCGCCGCACTGGACGGACTCACCGCGGGCGGTTCCACCAACGGCGGCGCGGGCATACGCCTGGCTTACGCCAAAGCCCGGGAGGCTTACATCGATAACGGCATTAACCGTGTGATACTGGCCACCGACGGCGATTTCAACGTGGGCACGGTTAACTTCGAAGCCTTGAAAAACCTCGTGGAAGACAAACGCAAAACCGGTATCAGCCTCACCACGCTGGGCTTTGGCAGCGGCAATTACAATGACCAGTTGATGGAACAACTGGCGGACAAAGGCAACGGTAATTACGCCTACATCGACACTTTAAACGAAGCCCAAAAAGTATTAGTCAACGAAATGAGTTCCACGCTGCAAACCGTTGCCAAAGACGTAAAAATTCAACTGGAGTTTAATCCGGCGGTGGTGGCCGAATACCGCTTGATCGGTTACGAGAACCGCGCCCTGCGCCGGGAAGATTTCAACAACGACAAGATCGACGCCGGTGAAATCGGCGCGGGGCACACCGTTACCGCGTTGTATGAAATCGCACTTGTAGATGCCAACGGTACCAGCAAAGGCGCGTATATGGATGAATTGCGCTACGCGAATAAAACCGATAACGGCAAGCCGTTTGCCAATGAGCTGGCCTTATTGCGCTTGCGTTATAAAAAACCTACCGAAGACAGCAGCCGGTTGATCGAAACCCCGGTGAGCAAAAAACAACTGATCAATAACCTGGCACAAACCTCCAGTCGCTACCGTTTTGCCGCCAGCGTGGCCGCCTTCGGCCAAATCCTGCGCGGTGGTGATTTTACGCAAACTTTTGCCTTGGATGATGTCATGGAACTGGCGCGCCACTCCAGAGGCAACGATGCCTGGGGTTATCGCAGCGAATTTCTCAACATGGTAAACCTGGCTAAATCGCTGCAGCGTTCCTAAACTTCAAATCGCGCCCCCGTAGGAGTGTCCCTATGGGGCGCGATTTGCTCTTATAGAGCGCGAATTGCCTCAATGCACTCACATGAAAATTAGGTTATGATCTGCAGCAAAAAGCCGCATAGATTGTAAATCACGTGCACCCAGACAATCCGGATGAAAACCTGATGGAGCAATACCGCGATGGCAA
>JAJDNG010000169.1 GCA_022340845.1 Gammaproteobacteria bacterium
CAAATCGCGTTGCGGGAAAAAGAGCGCGACGCGGCGGAAATGGAATTACACCAGCACCGCGAACACCTGGAAGAACTGGTTGCCGAACGCACCTCGGAACTGGAATCCTTTTGCTATTCCGTATCGCATGATTTGCGCACGCCGCTGCGCGCTATTAATGGCTACTGTCAAATCGTGATGGAAGACTATGACCGGGTCCTGGACGATCAAGGCCGCAACAATCTTTCCCGGGTTCGCCTGGCCAGTGTGCATATGGGTGAACTGATCGATGACTTGTTGAATCTGTCACGCACCAGCCGGCACAAAATGGAATACGAAACGGTGAACATCAGCGACATTGCCAAAGACGTGATCGCCCGACTGCAATACGATCACCCCGAGCGCAACGTCGAAACGGATTTCAAGGACGGCTTGGTTACCCAGGCAGACCCGCATTTGATCAAGATCGCCCTGGAAAACTTGATTGGCAACGCCTGGAAATACACGGCCAAAACGCCGCAGGCGAAACTGGAGTTTGGCTTAACGCACAACTCCAATGAGCCGGTTTATTATGTGCGTGACAATGGCGCAGGTTTCGATATGGCGTATATGGACCGGTTGTTCGGCCCGTTTCAGCGCCTGCACACCCGGGATGAGTTCGAAGGCTCCGGTATCGGGCTTGCCATCGTGGCCAGAATCATCAAGCGCCATGGCGGGCGTATTTGGGCGCAAGGGAAAGTTAACCAAGGCGCTGCATTTTATTTCACCCTGGGCCGGGATAAAAATTGAAATAACCGGCAACGCAACCACTAAATCCCTCAAAAAGCTGAATTATTGCGGATTGCCGCTATACTTTTTAACTAATTGGGCGACAGACCAGCTTATGGCGACGTATTTACTGTGCCATATTGCACAACATCTAACATAAAACAACAATAAAAAGACTCGATATCCAATGAAAATCGATTCTCTTCGAGCGTTACCCTGGCGCATACCGCCTGTGTCATGCCGATGGCTTATGGTGTTGAGTATTCTCGCCATATCCCTGGCGCCGCTGGTCCACGCGCGGCCGCTGGATTTGGAAGAATTGCTCAAAATGGATATTGTTGACCTGGCCCAGGTACAAATCGAAGTGGCATCCAGAAGGCTGGAATCCGTCGCCACTGCCCCCAGTGTCATCAATGTGGTCACCGCCAAAGACATTGAGGGGTTCGGTGCGAATAATTTAGTGGATATTCTGAATCGGGTCACCAGCGTGCAAGCCATTGGCTCGCATTTCTATTCGCACAGTATATCCATGCGTGGCCAGATGGTCGGGCATTCCAATAACGACATCTTGTTTTTAATCAACGGCCGGCCACACCGCACCAGTTGGAACGGCGGTACCCCGGAAAGACTGTTGATGGCTTTCCCCATCCAAACCATTGAGCGCATTGAAATCATCCGCGGGCCCGGTTCGGTGTTATACGGCACCGGGGCGTTTACGGGCGTCATCAACATCATCACCAAAACCGCTAAAAAACAAAAAGACGCTCTGGGCATCACCCTGGGCTCCAGAAGCAACAACGGCGGTGGTTCCAGCGCGCCGTTTTCCAGTCGGGGATTCAACATAAGCACGACGTACGACAGCGAGACGGCGGACATTAGCGCTGGTTTTAAAATGTTTGATAGCGATGGCTGGACGTATACAGCGACGGACGAGCAGGGAGTGACTGACAGCGTGCAGCGCAGTGAGACCAACATCGGCGCCATGCTCACGGCCGACAGCGGTGGGTTTTCCATGAATGTGCTGTATACCGATGTTACATTGGACAACATCATGGGCGGACCGCCGGTGTGGCCGGGGGGCACGCACAATACCTCACACTTGCTGTTTGACGCAGGGTACAAAACGCAGGTTCGCGAGGCGTGGACCTTCGACAACCACGTGACTTACAATCGGTTTGATTTTCAATTTGACAGTTCGTCGCCGGCGCTCAACACCAGGGGCTCCAAAGATGTGTTGCTGGAGTCCACACTCGTGGGCAAGCTGTTTAATCGCCTGGATATCCTGGCAGGCGCCAATTATGAAAATATCAGCGGCACGATTTCTCCCACACTGGATTATACCTCCCACCGCTACAGCGCGTTCGCGCAGATGGATTATTTAGTGGCGAAGATTTTAAAACTGACCGCGGGCTTTCAATGGAACAAAGTGCAACATACCGATTCCGATGTGTCGCCGCGGCTGGGGCTGGTCAGCGATTTTTCGAAACAATGGGGAGCCAAGCTGTTATATGGCGAAGCGTTTCGTTCGGCGGTGGCCACCGAACGTTTTCTGCCTCCCGGTTCTGCCGTCATCGGCAATGAATCCCTGAATCCGGAAAAGATCGCCACCACTGAATTGCAATTGTTTTTTACCGCAAAAAACTCGTTCGCCGCGCTGACGTATTTTCAAAGCGAAATCACCGACGTCATTGACCGGGTATCCATCGGCGGCGGTCAGTTCAGGTTTGAGAATGTCGGCACCGTAGAATCCGAAGGCATTGAACTGGAAGGGAAGACTTCCCTGCTGGATAGCTGGATGTTCAGCGCTTCCACCAGCTATCAGCAAAACAAAGACCATAACGGCAACGATGCCACGCTGGCGCCCAGTTGGATGGCGAAATTCGGTGTGATTTACTCCAACGGCGGCGGTGTTAACGCCGGAATTTACGACAGCTATTTCGACGAATCCACGGCTGTGCGCGAAGTGAATCCATCGGTACAAGAAGTGAATCCCGAGCCACAGGCTTACCATTATTTGACGGCGAATGTCCGTCTGGACCTGCGCGAGTTGTTCGGCGCGGCCGATTCTCCCGGCATGATGCTGTCATTGTTCGGGGACAATTTGCTCGGTGAAGACATCTACTACTCCGAATTCAACCGGCGACGCATCAATTCCATTCCGCTGTATTCCGGCCGGGCCTTTTATGCGACGTTTGATGTAAGCCTATGATTTATAGCAATCATTGCACGTATTGTGTGCGTTCAGCGAATGAATTCTGATACCCTAAGCACGACTGCAGCCTGATATTCCAGACACCCGGCTACTTCTCTCCAGATCCCGGCAATATCCCCAACCGCCTTGCGAATGCAGATAATGATTGTTTTGCCGATGCGTTTACGGCTAAACTAAGACGCAACTGCTTTTAAAACCGACAGGCGTTGGATCACGATTGTCGCAGAATTTTGTCGCAGTATTTTTTCAAAACGTTTTTTCAAAGCATTGCACCGCAAGAAAAAAGTTATCATGAGATTAGTCCGCGTTTTTACCGCAATTGTCTTGATTTTGATGGTCACGCTACCGACTGCCAAAGCCGCTTCCATTGCAGAGGATTTAACCACCATCTGCGGCTGGTATCAGTCGCTGACCACGGATGACCAATACCAGGATTTTACGGCCGAAGACAAATTTAAATTTGTGTTTGACCCGAAACGACACATTCATATCAAATATGCCTCCATGCGCATGTATTATTCGGCGCTACGCAATACTGAAGCCCGGCAACGTTATGATTTAATGCAGGCCTATGCGTCCGGAACGCTCGGTAAAGACTGGCAATGCCCGCCCATGAAAACCATCATGCAGGAATTCATTTCCCTGGACCGTTTATTTCAGTATTCCCAACAATAGTTGATCCAGATACCGTATTTTTAGCGGAGCGCTGAAGACTGTTGATTGAACTCAACCCAAAGTGCATTCACCATTTCCCAACGGAACTGATGGAAGATACAGGCATTGTGGCAATAATCCCTGTAGCGTTTCTTAGGGAAGGATCGCTTTTATATGACCCATGTCGCGGTCGAGCCAATTACCCTTACCACGTTAACCGCGTCGCGGTTGCCTTACGGATTTTTTAACCATTGAGCAGTGCATCCACCATCGCCTGCCGCAACCACACTTACGGGCGATTTCGTTTTATACACAGTCGCCAGTGGCTTACTCAATTTGGCGCTCAAACGGATGCCATTGCGGTACGCGGATAAACATTTGTGCTGATTCGAATTCCGATTCGTACCGCTCATCCTAAACTCCCGGGAAATTGGTTCGCTAAACATAATAGTTGTCACAGGGCCTGGATAAGGTAAATAATCACTTTCAGGTGAATTTAGTTGGGTCCTCGATTTCTAACATTATTGTTTTTAAGCCGTTGTCTACGAGAAAATGGTTTGCAAAACCTCAGTTCGCCATGTTACTTGCTTATACCCCATAGGTGGAATTAATGGTGTCCCATATTAGACCCGTGTTCAGTATTACCGGGTTGTTGTGCGTATTTTTCAGCTTTTCCGTGGTGCCGGCGATTTTGATTTCATGGTACTACCACGATGGGGAAGTCGCTGATTTATCACTGTCTTTCTTGTTGATGCTTTTTACCGGAGTGTTTCTCTGGTTATTGAACCACGGCCGGCCATTGAATTTGCGCGGCAAAGACGGCTTTCTTGTGGTAACCCTGTTTTGGGTGTTGCTGGGCGTTTTGGGAATGCTGCCGTTTAAGCTTTCTCTGCACGTATCGGCAGTGGACGCGCTGTTTGAGTCTGTCTCTGGACTTACGACGACCGGGGCCACGGTATTTGCCCATCTTGATGCGACGCAACCATCCATTCTTTTCTATCGCCAGGAGTTGCAATGGTTTGGCGGCATGGGATTGATCGTGCTGGCGGTGGCGGTGCTGCCCATGCTTGGTATCGGGGGGATGTCATTATATAGGGCGGAAACGCCAGGCCCGATGAAAGAAGACAAAATTATGCCGCGGTTGTACATGGGCAGCCGGATAATGTGGTTGATTTATGTGGGACTCACCGCGGTGTGCGCAATGGCTTACTGGTTGGCCGGAATGTCAGGGTTTGATGCTGTTTCCCACAGTCTTACTACAGTCTCAACCGGCGGATTCTCCACCCATGATGCCAGTTTGGGATATTTTCACAGTGAACTGATCGATGACATAGCCGTGGTTTTCATGCTCCTGGGGGCTATTAATTTCGGTGTGCACTATATGGCGCTTCACCATCGTAATCTTAAAGCCTATCTTTTAGATAAGGAAGTGAGATTCTTTTTATTATTTATTGCTGCGGCCGTTGGCACGGTCGCCATGGGCCTTTGGTTAAACGGATATCGCGAGCATACAGCGGGTATCTTTCAAACCGCGGTATTCGAAGTGGTGTCCATCGTTACCACAACGGGATACGGCATAGACGATTTTTCGGTATGGCCTGTGTATTTACCGTTTTTATTGATATTAATCAGTTTTGTCGGTGGCTGCGGTGGGTCTACGGCGGGCGGGGTGAAAGTGGCGCGCATGGATATTCTTATCCGTCTGGGTTACCGGGAGATCCTGCGCCTGGTTCACCCGAAAGGCTTGTTTGCCGTGAGAATTGGCCATAAGCCGGTCGCCGATAGAACGCTGCAAAGTATTTTAGGGTTTTTCTCGCTCTATGTGGCGAGCTTTGTGGTGTTAATGTTATTGCTTTTGGCGGCTACCGATGTCGATCAAATCACCGCTTTTTCCGCCATCGCCACCTGCATCAATAATACGGGGCCGGGACTGCGCGAGGTGGCGTTGTCATTCAGTTCACTTAATGATAGCGGTAAAATCATTTCCATCGCCGCGATGTTGCTCGGCAGACTGGAAATCTTTTCAGTCCTTGTGCTTCTGCATCCCGAGTTCTGGCGCAACTGACCATCTGTACAACCAGAACCCTTGGGAAGCATCGTTGCTGGATCAAGGCTATTCGTATTGCACCGATCCACAGCAGTGCCCGGTGGTCTACTTTGTCGTTGTCTGAACGATTTCCCACGAGAGATGTACGCAGAGACCCTTGCCTGAGATCAGGCCGCGCAAATCCGTTCGCAAATATGATTGAGTTCATTGACCAGCGATTTCACTGAGTGATAATTTTCGCTGGCGAGCTGAAATTCGATTTTGGAGGCTACCTCGGAAACCATGGGATATCCAAACCCGCCGCCTCGGCCTTTTAATTGATGAGAGATGAATTTTACTGTGGTCCAATCATCCTCTAAAACCGCTTGTTTCAGTTTGTCGATATCCGCAGGCAGGCTTTTGATAAAGTAACGCACCATGTCCGCCAGGTCAGGTTCATCCTGCAAGGTGGAGCTAATCGGCTGCATATGCGACGCATCCGAGGTGCCGGGCAGCAGGTATTGTTTGAGCACCTGATAAAATTCGTGTATGTCTATGGGCTTGGTGACAAAGCCATCGCATCCGGCTTGCAAACAAAGGTCTTTATCCTTTTGCATGGCGTTTGCCGTGAGCGCCACGATGGGTTTGTCGTAGCCTTGCTCGCGGAGTATCCGCGTGGCCTCCACGCCGTCCATCACCGGCATTTGCATATCCATCAGGATCAGGTCATACGACGCCAGTGAAGCCAGTTCCAGGGCTTGCCGGCCGTCATTGGCGATGCGCACCGTTGCCCCCAAGCGTTTAATATGCCAGGCGATCAAGCGCTGATTGTCCGGTGTATCTTCGGCCAGCAAAATACTGCCCTGCAGGATGATGTCTTCTTTGTCTGTTTGCTTGCCCGGACCCTCGGCGCTATACGACTTTTCGCCAGACAGGCTCGGGGACTCGCCCGGCGGAGGTATTTGAGTTGCATCGTCAATAAACCGGGATTGATCCAGCGGCCCGGTATTGACCACCGCGGTAAAACGACTGCCCTTGCCGGCCTCACTGCTTACTTGCAGATTACCGCCCAGCAATACGGCCAATTTTCTGGACAGGCTCAAGCCCAGACCGGTGCCACCGTATTTTCGCGTGGTGGACGAATCCGCTTGCACAAAGGCATCAAACACTTTTGCACTTTGCTCGGCTGACATACCGATACCGCTGTCTTGTACAGCAAACTCCATTTGTTGCCGGGCGCGATCACAACGTACATTAATACATACGCGCCCGGCGTTGGTAAACTTCACGGCATTACTGCACAGGTTCAAGATAATCTGTTTCAATCGAACCGGATCGCTGGTAATGGTCAGCGGCATGGGAAACTGGTAATGAATGCGAAATTCCAGTCCTTTAGCGCTGGTCTGCGGCTCCACCAACGCGCTGATTTCCGACAACAGGCTGAACGGCGACATGCTTATGTGCTCGACTTCGAGTTTATCCGCCTCCACTTTCGACAAATCCAGGATGTCGTTAATCAGTTGCAATAGGTGTTTACCGCTTTTGGCAATGGTCTTGATGGCTTGCTGGCGCTCATCCAGGGATTGGTTGCTGTCCAGGCAGGTTTCCGCAAAACCGATAATGGCTGTCAAAGGTGTGCGGATCTCATGACTCATGTTGGCCAAAAAGGCGCTTTTGGTACGGCTGGCTTCATTGGCTTCATCGCGGGCGATGGCCACTTCACGGGTGCGTTCTTGCACTAACTCTTCCAGATGGTCGCGGTGTTTATGCAACTCGACTTCGGTGCGCTTGCGTTCGGTTATATCCCTGGCAATGCAAATACGCAGCGGTTCTTGGTCGATCACTACATTAGAAACCAAAAGCTCCATGGGGAATGTACCCCCATCTTTGGTTTTGCCTTCGAACTCCGACAAGGTGATCACCTTGCCGATGGCAAACGGTCCTTCCCGGTAGTCTTGGTATGAGTCGGCGTGGGCAAATTCCAGCTGGTGTTTATCGGATAGCAATAGCATGGAATGCAAGCCAATCAACTCCCCATGCTGGTAACCAAATATCTGCTCTGCAGCGGGGTTCACCGCTTCAATAAAGCCATTCGGCCCTATGGTCACTATACCTTCGGCAATGTTGTTCAATACCGCCAGAGTACGCTGTTCACTTTGTTTTAACGCCAGCGTGCGCCGTGCCACCCGATCTTCCAGTGACTTGTTCAATTCTGTCAATAATGACATGGCGCGGTCTTTTTCGCCTATGGAATTGCTCAGGTGTAGCATCATTTCGTTAAAGGCACGGGTGAGTTTGCCGATTTCGTCTTCAGCCATTACCGTCACCGGTGTGTTCAAGTCGCCGGCGGCCACCCGGTTTGAGCCGCTGATCAAGTGATTGATCGGTAACAGTACGTTGTAGCGAAACACCAGATAAATTGCCAGACTCAGAAAAATAATGATGCCGGCGATACGCAGGCTTTGTTGCAACATAACCGCTTCCTGCATTTTCAATATGCGTTTTTCGTTGATTCCGAAACGCACCTCACCGAGCACTTCATTTTCATGCTTGATGGGAAACGATACATCAAAAACATTGTCGTACGCCTGCAGCCGACCGATGACTTTTAATATGTCATGAGTATCCAGCTCTTTCTCGGCACTTTGCACCAGCGGATTGTGGTCATCCAGGTAGGAGGTCATGGCCCGGCCGTCATTGTCCAACGCGACGCCGTATACCATGTCGTTTTTGGTCGTTACGTCTTTCATATAATTGTTCAGGCTTTTAAAATCCAGTGCCAGAATGGCTTCCGCACTGATCAGGGAAACAAAGTGCCCGAGGATTTGACCTTTTTCCATCAATCCTTGGCGCAGGATTTGTTTTTGGGAATTATAGGAAAGGGCAGTGTTTATTCCTAAGGTGATCACCAATATCGTGATCACCAGCAGTATAAATTTGCTACTTAGTCCGATTCGCATACTGTACTGGTATGGCTGGGGAGACATATACTAATAGTGCGCGTTAGTAGGATTCACCCAATACAGATTCAATGATTGAGCGATGAGGATTATATTCGGAATCAGTGGCGATATGGATACCGGTCAGTTGTGCCTGGTGGAGAATATCTTTGCCTCGTTGACTGTCATTCAGGTTCAACAACACCTGTTGAATTTTATCCCGCAGTGAGTCCGGTAAACCGGGTTTTACCGCCCATGGGATATGCGCTATGGGTTTGGCGGTGAGCAAGTGCGCCATCTCATCGACGTTGATTTGTGAACTCACCATGGGTAATTCCAGCACTTTATCACCAGCCCCGGCGGCATCGATCTGGTGGTAAAAAACGGATAACACGGCATTGGGAGGATTTTTCGCAAAAGTCACTTCAAAATCGCCGGTGTTCAACCCGGCCTGTTGTAACAAGTACATCGGCACAATATAAGAAATCATGGCCTTAGGACCGCCGCCAAATGCGATTTTTTTACCCTTGAGATCTTGTACGCTGTGAATCCCGCTGTCCTTGCGCACCACCAGCGATCCCGCCAATGCGTCCTGGCCAAATTCTTCATTTTTCAAAATCACTTCATAACCGTATAATTTGTGTGATTTCAAGTAATGGTATTGATTGTAATGGACAATATCGTATTTTTTGTCCACTACGCCCTTCCAAAAAGTATTGAAATCTTTCGCGGTGACCAGCTTCACTTCACGCTTCAATTGCTCCGATAAATAACCGGCCATGGGTTTAAACAATTTGTAGGTAACGGTGGCGTTGCGGCGAGGAAACACTCCCAAAGTCAAAGGTTCATCAGCCGCCATCGCTGTTTCGACCCATAAAATACTGCTCATCCCCATCAGTAAGCATAAACAACACGTCACTGTTACGCGTATCATGGATTGCTCCTTTGTCCTTGCCGGTTTGATTTTCAAGCGAAACGTTACATTACGCTGTGGTAAAGAAAGACACTGATCCCATAACGGCCGGGTAACT
>JAJDNG010000172.1 GCA_022340845.1 Gammaproteobacteria bacterium
ATTTTTAGCTGGAAAGTTTTGGGTGCGTCACCGGACCCCGTGCATAGGCCAGCAACATCACAATCTCTGTGGCACATGGATTTTCCCGTCACCGGATGACAACCTTGCATGACATCATAACACGGACGGCCTAGCACCCAATTTGAGGAATAATCGAACAATTCCTCGTAACCGGCATCCCAATATATGATGCGCTGTTTACGGTCTATGACAAATACACCATCCGAGGCGGAATAGAACAGATCTTTTAGTGTGGGCACTCGCTTACCCCCGGCTTGATCGGCTCTAGCGCGTGGGGGGCGATAATTATTATTTAGTCAGCCCTTGGCTGCAACTTCGCAACTACACAGTCTGTTAGCTATACACACTCACCAAGATATAAATCTTAAGATTCATCCTTGGTTGAGCCGTGTAATATGCATAGTGCAAAATACGTTAAGGCCCCTACGCTCAAGCTCACTGTCAATACCCTAATATCAATACCCAAGGGATTTTATAAACGAATTTAGACTTGATCTCAATGCATCCGTTGTAGGGGGTTTCCTGTCCTTACCTGATACCTTCCCTGCACTGCTTGCGAATTTACTATTGTTCAGCCTTTTTTAGCAATTTGCTTATGGCCGCTTCATCGAGTATGGCGATTCCGAGTTGCTCAGCTTTATCGAATTTCGAGCCCGGTTCTTCGCCGACCACGACATAATCGGTGCTTTTCGAAACACTACCGGTCACTTTTGCACCCAACGATTGAAGTCGCGCCTTGAGTTCATCCCGCTTTATGGACAGCGTGCCGGTAATAACAAAAGTTTTACCTTTTAACGGTGCAGCTTCTGTTGTGATTTGCGCGACTTTTGGCCAATGTACTCCTGCTTTGATAAGCTTGTCGATCACTTCGCGATTGTGTGGTTGTTGGAAAAATTTCACAATACTGTTCGCCACCACGGGACCGACGTCCGGAATCTGTTGCAAAGCTTCTTCGTTTGATTTCATCAAGCCACGCAAATCACCGAAATGTGTCGCCAATGCCTGGGCGGTAGCTTCGCCCACATCTCTGATTCCCAAGGCATAGATGAATCGGGCCAGCGTTGTGGATTTGCTTTTTTCCAACGCATCCAAAATATTTTGCGCGGATTTATCCGCCATTCGCTCTAATCCAGCCAATTGTTCTTTATCTAGCGAATACATATCGGCGGCGTTGTGAATCAAGCCTTTGTCAACCAACTGGTCCACCAGTTTGTCCCCCATGCCGTCGACATCCATGGCCCGGCGGGAATTGAAATGTTTAATGCTGTTTTTGCGTTGTGCGGCGCAGAACAACCCACCCGTGCAGCGAGTGATCGCTTCACCTTCACGCCGCTCCACATCCGAGTCGCACACGGGACATTTTTTCGGCATGTGAAATTTTTTAGTTTGTTTGGGCCGCAGCGAGGAAACCACCCGGTCTACTTTTGGGATTACATCCCCGGCACGGTATATCACCACCGTATCGCCAACGCGCACGTCCAGGCGTTCGATTTCATCTTCATTATGCAAAGTCGCATTGGAAACAGTCACCCCGCCCACATCCACGGGCTTCAGCTTGGCGACCGGCGTCAGCGCGCCGGTGCGTCCCACACTGACTTCGATGCCCACCACTTGGGTCATGGCTTCCTGGGCCTGGAACTTGTGGGCGATGGCCCAACGAGGCGCCCTGGACACAAAACCCAGTTGTTCCTGTTGCGCGATGCGGTTGACCTTGTAGACCACACCATCGATTTCATAATCCAGCTTCTCACGACGTTTACTAATCTCGGCAAAATACGCCAAGCAACCGGTGATGCCATGTACAGTTTTGATTTCCGGCGAGATGCGCAAACCCCATTGGCGCAAGCGCTGTAAAATATCGCTGTGACGCTCCGGCAGTGTTGCACCTTCCACCCTGCCCACGCCGTAACAATACATGGCCAGCGGCCGGGTGGCCGTAATACTGGAATCCAACTGCCGCAGGCTGCCAGCCGCCGCATTGCGGGGGTTGGCAAAAGTTTTCACACCAGCCGCTTGTTGTTTTTCATTCAGGGCCACAAATCCCGCTTTTGGCATGTATACTTCACCACGCACTTCCAATATCTGCGGATAATCCCGACCAACCAACTTAAGCGGCACACTGTTTATGGTCCGGACGTTTTGCGTGACATCCTCGCCGGTAAAGCCATCTCCACGGGTTGCTGCCTGAAACAAACGGCCGTCATGGTACACAATACTAATGGCCAGGCCATCCAGTTTGGGCTCAGCGGTGTATTCAATGTGTTCGGCATCGGATTGCTCGAGTGTATCGGCCACGCGCCGGCCGAAATTACGCACTTCTTCTTCGTCCATGGCGTTGGCCAGCGACAGCATGGGAATTTGATGTTTGACTTCACCGAACACTTTCAGCGGCTTTGCACCGACACGCTGGGTAGGGGATTCCGGAGTAATCAATTCGGGATGCTGTTGTTCCAGTGTTTGTAATTCCCGGAACAGTTTGTCGAATTCAGCATCGGGAATTTCCGGATTATCCAATACGTAATAAAGATAGTTGTGGTGATTGATTTGATCACGCAATTCATTAATGCGTTTAATTACATTTTGAGGAGCGGTTTTTGTGGTCATCGATTGTTTTTCTATTTATGATTTGCTTGAATGCATTGGTTTGGTGGTTAACAACCCAATTTGTCTTTTAATTCTTCCTTAAATCCAAACTCCCGCATGTCCTGAATGCGCATGGGATATAATATGCCGTCCAAGTGGTCGCATTCATGTTGCACCACTCGGGCGTGAAATCCGTCGACGTCACGGTCGATTTTTTGTCCATTCTCATCAAAACCCTGGTAACGCACCCGGGTATACCGCGGCACCAAACCCCGCATGCCCGGCACACTCAAACAGCCTTCCCAACCATCTTCCAAGGTATCATCCAACGGGGTAATAATCGGATTAATGAGCACCGTTTCGGAAATCTCACCCCTGCCGGGGTAGCGCGCGTTGTCTTTTTCCACTCCGAATATTACCACCCGGCGCATCACCCCGATTTGCGGAGCGGCAATACCCGCGCCTTCTTCAGCGTGCATGGTATCGCGCAAATCTCGGATTAAATGTTGCAATTCTTTTGTGCTAAACTGTGTAACTTCATGGGATTTTTCCAGTAGCAAGGGGTGTCCCATTTTTAATACTTTTCTGGCAGCCATTCCTTTCTCACTAATTCGATTTTGTTTAAGGGCATATCGTCAGCGTGGTTGCTGGGCACATTTCTTGAGTAACAAACCTGTTCTGGACATATTTCAAGAAAATTGGACTTTGTTCAAGAAAATTTGACTGCTTTAGGTTAAGAGTTCTCACCAGAGAATTTGCCTTATATACTATTAGTTCAGTGTTAATCAATTATGCGAAAATTCATGGATAATTATTTTAGATATTTCAAGAAGTTAGGGCTAGTTTTGAAAATTAGCGTTTGCGGCCTGGTTTTGCCGGTCATCATCACCAGCCCCGCCCACGCCGCCGGGGAAAACGCGGAAATTCCGTGGTATGAAGTGGAGGTGATTATTTTCGCCAATACACAGAAAACCGCCGGGAACACCGAAACTTGGCCGGAAAATGTCGTTACCGCCGGTTACGATCATGTGTTAGACCTTGCCCTGCCGGGTTTTACGCCGTTGAAACCCAATTTACCGCCAGTCAATACCCAGGCTTCGCTTAAGCCCGTATCACTGAACGAAGGCAATGTATACGCTAACGGCGCGTATGTTTTGCTGAACAAGGACTTTTTTCAACTGAATAGTATCGCCGACAGAATTAATTCCTCATCACAATACGATGTGGTTTTGCATTTGGCCTGGCGACAACCCACATTCGACGAAGATAAATCCTTGCCGGTGTTTGTATTCAACGGCATGTTGGAGCGAGATCCTGCACCCGAGCCAATCAGCAATCCGGGCCTCAACCAAGGGTATGATTTTTATGTCAATGGTTTGGAAGCCGGTCCCCAGTACTATTGGCTGTCCGGCACACTGAAGTTGAGCGTCTCCCGATATCTGCATCTGGAGTCTGATTTACACATGAAATTACGCACCACCAAACAGGAAGTCATTGAGCAATCCCCACCACCGGAAGCGGGAGGATTTGGCTCCTTCTTCGGCATGGCCAAAGAGCCGACTCCTATCATGATTGAGCGCCCGGTCCTGCAAGACTACCGCTTATACGAAACCCGGCGTATGCGCAGCAAAGAGATCCATTATTTTGATCACCCAATGATGGGGATTGTGGTTAAAGTCACGCCGTATGAATTTGACGTCCCCAATCCTGAGCCTGCGACACCGAAACCACAGTAAAAAGACGTAAAAACAGATTGGGATTACCCAATAAATCATGAGCAGGCAACCCAGCGTTTGCCTGCGGGTTCGCGACTGACGATACAAACGCTTATCATAAAAAGAAGAATCCATGAGCAAGGACCGAAAAGTAACGCCGCACATCCAGCGCTATCTAATCGCGGGTGTATTGACTGTAATTCCCATCTGGATCACCTGGCTGGTATTCGAATTTTTTCTCAAGCAATTATCCAATCTGGGCCGGCCCGGGGTCCGGGCGATTGTGAAAGCGGCAGATCAATATATTCCCGGGATCGGCACGTGGCTGCCGGCTCCCTGGCTTGAGTCTGCACTTGCCATTGTGTTCACTATCGGTTTTTTATACATCCTGGGCCTGGTGGCAAGCCGCGTCGTGGGCAAACGCACCATTGCCGCGTTTGATGCACTAATCAACCGCATACCGTTTGTGACTACGGTATACAAATCCACGAAAATTCTTATCTCCGCCATACAAAAAAAACCCGAGAAAGTGCAACGGGTGGTGTTGATACCGTTTCCAACCCCGGAAATGAAAACCGTGGGATTTGTTACCCGGGTGCTAGTGGACAAAGACACTGGCATGGAACTGGCGGCCGTCTATGTGCCCACCACACCCAACCCCACTTCGGGCTATTTGGAAATCGTCCCCCTTTCGCATGTCATCTCTACGGACTGGAGCATCGATGAGGCCATGACATTTGTCATTTCCGGTGGCGCCGTAGCACCCGACAGCATCAATTACAGTAAAAGTGTCGACGTGCAAACAAAATCATGAAAACCCTTGAGGACTACGACCAGTTACCGTATTCCGACTGCCCGATCAAAGTGAGCCGGCCTGACAACTTATACCGCATCGGCCGCTTATTTCATCTACAACCTCAATCACCTGCAAATTGCAAAGTATTGGAAATCGGCTGCGCCGGTGGGGGCAACTTGATTCCGCTAGCCTATTACTGGCCCGAAAGTAAATTTGTCGGAGTGGAACTGTCCCGCCACCAGGCCGCGCAAGCCAATCAAGTCATTCAAGAACTGCAGCTGAGCAACATACAGGTATTGCACCGGGACTTACTCTCTGTGGATCACTCGCTTGGCCAATTTGACTATATTATTGCGCACGGGGTGTATTCCTGGGTTCCCGCCGAGGTGCAACAGTATTTACTCAAGCTATGCACGCAGTTGCTGGCCCCCAATGGCATTGCTTATATCAGTTATAACACCTTGCCGGGCTGGGAATCGCGCAACATGCTGCGCGAAATGATGCGATATCACTCCAGAAATGCAACCACCGTTCAGGAGCAACTCGCAAAAAGTCTGGAATTGCTACATCTGTTACATCAGGGCTTACCGGAAAATGGTAGCCTGAGCGAACGATGGTTGCGGCTGCAAGCCGAAGAGTTACTGAATAAACCACCTAACTATGTGTATCACGATTACCTGGAAAAATTTAATACGCCGGTTTATTTTCATCAATTCGCGGAACAAGTTTCTCGCCACCAGCTTCAATATTTCGCCGAAGCGTCGATTTACACCATGTTGAGTTCCACCCTGACCGCGCAAGCGGAAAACGCTTTGGATCAATTTGAAGATCCCCTGGAATACGAACAATATATGGACTTTTTCTACCTAAAACATTTCCGACAATCGTTGCTTTGCCATGCCACGTGCAAGCCGCAAAGAGACATACAGGCGGATATATTAAAAGCAGGCTATTTTTATTCGGACCTTTATATCGAAGAAGACATCGACTTGTTTTCACCCAACCCGCAAACATTCACATCACCCGGCGGGGACAGCTATTCGGTCTCCCACCCCCTCAGCAAAGCGGCATTGGCGGAACTGCTCATGGCGTATCCAGCAACAGTGGACTTTGACAACCTCACCCGGCGCGCTGCCGACACGGTTTGTCAGTACGGCGATGCCCAATTCAGCGGCAACCCGGACGTATTGTTCAATGACCTTGTCAACTTGTATTTATCCGGCGCGATTGATGTCAGCTCTGACAGTAGCACCGCGGCACGACAGTTTGGTGCAATCGACAAGGACCAGCCAAAATTCAATGCGTTGACGCGGGCGTTCTCCAGAAACAACAAGTTCAGCGTCGCCACCGTTCATCACGACAGTGTGGTATTGAATCCCCTGCAACGCCAGTTGATCGCGTTGGCCGATGGTACTCATGATGCGCAAGCCATCGCGACTGCCTTATCTCAAGCTATGCGCGACGACGAGGCCTTGCAAGCCGAATACCAGCGCATGCTGCAGTCGTTTCAAGCTGAGGGATTAGCGACAGATACGGTTGATCCGGAGTTTGTCCGACAAATCATCAATAGTCTGGCTAATTTGGGATTACTGGATGAGCAATAACGACTCGGATACGGCTTCGTG
>JAJDNG010000175.1 GCA_022340845.1 Gammaproteobacteria bacterium
AAAAGCGCTTGCAAAACCGGTCGGTCTGGTAGGTGATAATATTGTGCACCAGTTCGTTGACGGTTTTGCGGGCGGCGGGGTCGCCTTGCGCCGCGGTTCTGGCGAGATCTACGTGAGCCTCGTTTACCTGGCCGTCGCTCGCCGGGTCACGGTGAGTATCCTCGTCGTCGCTAACGGGCGGTGTCGATAGTTTATTCATCCGTCACCAGTGGCTAATGTCAAAGTGTTATTGTTATCGGCTGCGTGGTAATAAAGCTTTTGCCACTTGCGTGCCCTCGCTTGACACAACAATAGTTTATTAATAATTCATACCGCCAGAAACGCCAAACACGCCGGGAATGCTGGGTTCTTTCCCGGGCGCGTTTGACGCTCATGAGGGCTTAATGCGCTAGTTGCCAATCGGCTCTGACGATCAATAAAGAAACCACCCCGCGATTTTGTGATTGTCAATGTGAATGGCAATGCCATAATCGTCATAGGCCAGATATTCGCCGGATAACATGTGCATGCGTCGATTCGGCACGCCAAAGGTTTTCAATGAACGGTCGGCACTATCGCCGAGCGCCAAGCCCTTGGTCAAGCGTTGTCGGCCGGATGCCTGCCAGGCGCTGAGGATGCGCTGGTCTTTACCGACCACAAACCGGCTGCCATCGTCAAACCGGTAGACGTGATATAAATCGCCTTCTATCCATAATTCGGATTCGGTCTTGGACGCCTGCGCCGGTGAGGTTTCGGTGCCGTTTAAAAACGTATCGCCCAGCCGTTTACCGGCAACCTGCAAAGCTTTGGCGCGCGGTTGGGATGGCGCGGATTCCGGGTTTAGGTGATTCAGCGCGAGGCGGAATAAAAAGGGATTGGTTTGTTGCTTGGCCGCCGTGGCCAGGTTTTTCCATAAATCCTGGGCTTTGTCCGGGCTGCCTGTGTGGGTGAGCAGGGCTGCATAGTTATGGTAGGCGGTGTAAATCAACAAATCATCGGGAAGACTGTTGCCTTGCTGACTTTGTTTGTGAGGAGGTTTCTCGTGAGCAAGTTGCTTGAGTGTTTTTTCGAATTCGCGTTGCGCCCGGGAGGATTTTTTCTCCAACGCGCTGGTCATGGCCAGCAATAATTCACTGGCGGCGTCTTGTTGAAATCGGGGAATGTATTTGCCTTGCAAGACCCCTCGGGCCATGAACGTGTTGTCGGCCATTAAATAACTCATGGCCAGCAACAAATAAGATTTGCGGTGATTGGGTTCGAGGCGAATGGCTTTTTCGAAATAATCATTGGCTTTGTCCAGTATTTGCCGAATTTTGTCCAGTTGTTGCTGGGTCATCGCGTCCTGGGAGGCCCTTTTCGTGGTGTTCTTGCTGTGATTCGAGGGGGTGGCCGCGGCAGTGGCGTCCAGCAGCAGGGGATAATAAAAATCAGGTTTTTGCAGCGCGCCGGTGTGAATGAGCTCTTGATGAATTTGCAGCGCTTTGGCCATTTGTGTCAGGCCTAACGCTGTTAATACGGCGCGGCTGGGATAGTCGCGGCCGTACGCGGTGAAGTAGCGGTTGGCATCATAATAGTTACCGGCTACAAAAGCCTGCACCCCCAGTTCATATAACAATGACTGGGTAGCGACGTTGCTCAGCTGGGCCTGGGCCCGCAACGCCCGGGATTGGGCTTGTTTGCAGGCTTCTGCCTCGGCAGTGGAAGCCTGCGTCACCAGGCAGGAGTTTTGCCAGATGTTTTCCACCCATTGGGTGAAAAAATCGTTTTTATCCAGGATTTGATACGGATCGTAACCCACGCTGGCCATCATAATCAGGCCGTCGTGATCGGCTTGGGCTTCTTTTTGTTCGATATTGGCGACCAACTTGTCATCCATTTGCAAACCGCGGAGCATTTTTTGCGCTGATTCCGGTGATTGGTTGCCCACCAGGCGAAAGAAGCGCTGATGCCATAAGTCGTCGGCCCGCTGGTGCGCCAGTTCGTGGGCCAGCACGAAAGCCAGCAAGTGCTCGGCGCGGTGTTCGCCAAAATTCACGCAGGCTTCTATGGCGGCGCGGCTTAATAAAATATTGCCATCGGCCAGGGAGGCTGCCCAGGGGCCAGCGGCGGACTCCACCACATATAACGATGGCTCCAGCCGGGAGCTATCCCAGGCGCGCAGTAACACCGAGAAAATCGCTTGGGCTTTTTCCACCAGGGCATCGTGACGCGGTGATATGGTATGCGGCTTCCAATAGGTGATGGACTGGGCAGGATCGGCCGGCGGAGCCAGGGATTTGCCAAAAGCCGTGGCAGTCCAGCCAGTACTCAATACCATCACCAGCAACATCACCAGCAACACGCACTTGGCGGTGATTGTCTGTCTGGCGGCGGCGTTTTTGATGATGTTCATTATTGATTCGTAGTGTTGATTCATTGGGTTTCAGAAATAGAATACTGAGCGAGACTTTATTATGAGAAAAAGAGACGACAAGTCCGCGACGATTTGAAACAGATTGCCGGTTTTTTAATTTAATTTCGCCACTCAGCGTTTTACTTTTCCTTTTAAATATTGCTGGCGACGGTTTTCTGTAAATTTTTCAATGGCATATCTTAACATGGTGCGGGGCATACGCTGGTAGTGCGTTTGCAGAAACGCCTCTTCCACATCGAGATTGTGTTTTCCGGTTTCACGCAGCATCCAGCCCACCGCTTTGTGTATCAAGTCCTCTTTATCTTGCAATAATATCTCGGCGATATTCAACGTATCGGCAAATTGACCGTGTTTGATAAACGCCAATGTGGCCAGAATGGCGATGCGCCGGTCCCACAACCGTTTGGAACGCGCTAGTGTGTATAGCTCGCCGCGCTCATGATTCAGCAGATATGTACCGACAATATTGGGCGCTGACAAGTCCACCAAGTCCCAGTTGTTGATGCTGTTTTTGTGTTTCAGATATAGGCGGTATATGGATTTTTGTTGTTTTTCATCCCCTTGGTTGAATCTTGCCACCAGGATCAATAGTGCTAATAGACGCTCTTCATGGTATTGGGATTGAAGTAATTCGAGTATTTCCTGCCGGCTGAGCGCGCCGCATTGTTTCACCATTTTGCGGATCTGTGGCACGGTAATGCCTAGAAACACATCCCCATGGCCGTATTCCCCCGGTCCGGTGCGAAAATATTTCTGCAATTGCCGGGCTTTGTCAGTGTTACCCAGGCGGTAAAATGCCCGGCGAAGCTCCGCCAAGCTATTGATAGTCGGTACTGTCTTTCTGTTTAGTGACACAGATCGTATTTTTTTCACCATGGCGCAAATTTTAAGTTCTGTTGTTCAAACCAGCGAACATTTCCTGTCTCATTTTAATTAACCGTAATTTTACCGATGAATCAAATGATAGTAATGATAGTTCAGCCGGTAATGAAGGTCCCGATTTCTCAATGTATCGCCAGGACATACTACCCAGACATACTATAGGAGCAAAAAAAATCATGTTAAGCGCACTTCAAACTCAGCTTAAGACACAGCTTAAAACCCGGCTCTGGTTGCCGTTGGCCATGTCGGCGGCGTTGCTGACCGGCTGCGGCGGCAGTTCCGATGATTCTAACGATCAAACTACCGCTACATCATCATTCATCAGCATGGACTTGCCCGACAGCTTGACCGGCGGTACGGCGACCGCCAACCAAACCCTGTCCATTACTTCTGCCGTAACGGCGCAAGCCGGCGGGGATGTTCCTTGTGCTTATATCGGCGTCGAAGATGATGACCCCTTTCGCAACGGTTATCAAATGACAAAATTCATGGTGTCCGCCGTGGCCACCTGGAGTTGCATTGCCGATCTGCTTATTGAGGTGGCAGAAGCGCAAATCGTGCCTCACGATGGCGTTATCCATGAAACGGATAACGATACCACCGCCGTGAACTATGATCCCGATGATCCAACCCATTTCAGCATTACTGCCGATTCCGACAGCCAGACCACCATACGGTTGTACTACGGCTACGACCGGGAAACCCCACCGCAGTTGGGCGCGGATCCGCAGTTTTATGTTTCCTGGAGCGAAAATACCGACGCGGAATATGAAGGACGTCTGATCATCAACTCGAGCGAAATCGATCCCGAAGGTCGTGCGGCGGACGATCCCACCTGGGCGCGTATGGATTTTCACTTTACGGCCACCGAAAAAGTTGCGGACATGTTCTTGCGTTTTGACGAAGGTAATCAATGGGCCGAAGGTTTTCGCATTCGCATGACTAAAGACTTAACGGTTACTGCCTTGTCTCAAGTGTTTACCGCGCAGGGCAAAATCGACATGAAAGGCCAGTTCATTCCCGTCGATGGAGTGGATGTTTTGCCCACATTGGACATGTTTACCGTGTCCGACAAGTTTGGCAACGGCGGCGCGGTCGCGGACTTCGTCGATGTGACCTTACCGCTGCAAATCAGCGAAACCAGCCACTTAGGCAACTATCTGTTCACCAAAGTCGACAAGTATGTATTTGACTTGGACGGTGACCCGGATTGGATCAATAAATCATTTTCCGCTGCAACCTACGAAGGCGGTCGTACCACACCGGCCACCGGCGGCACTGCGTTGAATCCGTCGCTGGACATGATCGCCGGCTACTTATTGCTGGATACTACGTATTTCGACAATAACTGCAACGCCATCGAAACCGATTGTGTAAATTTTCTCAATGCCTTGTTTGACTTTGATGGCGACAACTGGGGACAAGAGCCGAACTTTGGAACGGAGCCCGAGAATTGGCGCAGCACGGCGATTGCATCACCGGATTACCTGAATTCCATTTATCCAAACGGTACAGACTGGACCGGGGCGTTTGACTTCACGTTTACGCCGACGTTGGTTCAATAAGCACATTAGCCAGAGTGATAACAATAAACCCAGCGTGAAAGCGCTGGGTTTTTTCGTTGTAGGGTACGTAATCCACTCACTTTGGATTCTGTTTCTGAGCGGCGATTTAGCGATAAATGTATAAAAAATTCTCGGAAACCGATATCCGCACAAAATTTTCCATTTCGCCGTTACTGATTCGGGTTAGGTTATTTTGTGATTGCCGGCATTGGCTTAAAAGTTGTTGTAGTGTACAGTTTGGAAGGTGTCTCAGAGGTTTTAGTGTGACCGAAGCGGTAATAAAACGTCGCCAAACGGACTGGCATGAACGACCTATAAATAGTGCAAATAGCAACGCTATGGTTTGCATCCACCCCCTGATCATGTTCAAGGCCTATTCACCAGAAGAAGTCGTTGACGAGGTAAGCAATGAAAAAGGAAACCAGATATGACTTTATCCATAATTGAAATTGCGGAAATACGCGAGGTGGTCGGTAAACTCCTCGATCAATTGAAAATAGATGCATATTTGTTTGAAGTAGAACCAAAAGACGATCAGTGGGAAATTAAGGTCGAATGCGCCGTGGACAAAAGGTGTTGGGAAACCGTCCGATTAACGGCAAAAAAAGATATTCTGTTCCACGGTGCCGATGATGCAGTTATGCATCAAGTGCTATTGGACAACTGGAGTGAAGCGCTTTCTGCTTGCATTAAGAAAAATAGCTCAGTATAAAAGGGAACCGCATTTGG
>JAJDNG010000066.1 GCA_022340845.1 Gammaproteobacteria bacterium
TTAGTTTCGAAATACTCAAGACTGAACGCTATATCGAATCCCCAATATTCATTCTCCTTGCTGCCATATAGAATCGAAGCTTGAGTTGTATCAAATGAGCCCGCGAATGCGTTTATTTGAGTCCCAGCTTTTTCTTCTGCGGATTTTGTGTATATATTAATAACACCAGCGAATGCGTCAGCTCCATATACTGCAGAACCTGGACCTCTTATGACTTCGATGCGGGAGATGTCGGAAATGGGCAAAGCTCCTACGCCACGGTCGCCTAACCACATCTGAGTGATGGGTATGCCATTCATTAACATCAATACTTGCGGATTAAAAGTAGTATATATGCCGCGGATGGAATAATTTGGTGTAAATCTTAAAGGGGACAATGACACATGTAATCCTGGCACGGACTCCAATACCTGGTCGAGTTTCTGCGCCCCCATCGCCTCAATATCCTTGGCCGTGATTACCGTGGCCACCGCCGGTGCCCGCGCCAGGCTTTGTTCGCCCCCGGTGGCGATACTGATCATCTCTTCATCAAACGCGAGGGCTAAATCCTCTTCGGTGGATTCGGCAGGACTAATCTGGGGAAATACAAAGAGGCACATTGCTGCTATCCAGCAGCAATGGCGGCATGCGATTGAGTTGCACCGTGTTGAGAACATGTTATTACCGCTACTTTTTTGTTCTGAAATCTCGCGTTGCTTTTCTGTAAGTTATTGTAATTTCTTTCAAATATTTCTATTTCTGGCGTTTTATTGAGTTGACCGCGTTCGTGGTTGGTCCACTGTCGTATCAAGCGGCATCCTATGTTTTTTCTTTAAGGATTCTTTAACATCGAATCGTTTAAGCTACACTGATATTGTAATTTGTGAAGAAAGACAACCATTTAATCTTAATTTCTTATAAGTGTAGACGATAACCTATAGAATGGAACTTTACTCCGTTGAAAAATATAAAAATTTTGTATCATTTCTCATATGGATCAAGTGTTCAGATTCTCTCCCAGGCATGACCCGGATTAATGGACCCCATAGCTAACCCGCAGGCCTAAGTTCCTAAACCATGACATTTGTTGCGTTCTGAATGAAGCTATTTTTACAGCGATTTTTTTTGTTTGCTGCGGTTGTTTGTTGCCTGTGTTTGCCATCGGTGGGTTACTCTCGCGTGCGAATCGCGGTGATATATCCGCAAGTCGATCAACCCTACGCAAAAGTGTTTGAGCAAATCATTGCCGATATTCGCCTGCAGAAAGGCTTTGAGGTGCAAACCTATACATTGAGCGACAACTACGACCCCGGCACGGTAAGTCAATGGATTCGCAAGCAAAACGCGCAAACCCTGGTGGCATTGGGGCAGCGGGGTGTGGATATAGTGGAGAGCCTGAATATGGATATCCCCATCATCGTCGGTGCGGTGTTATACGCGTCGGTTTCACAGAATAATCTGGTGTCGGGAATTAGTCTGACGCCGGATCCGGACCTGCTGTTCAAGCACCTTAAGCAATTAGCGCCGGGCATAAAGCGGGTGCACGTGGTTTATAATCCCGATCGTTACCAATGGCTTATCGATTATGCCAAAAAGGCCGCCTCAAGGCGCGGGGTAACCATTGTCGCCAGGGAGGCTCGAGACTTGCCCAGCGCCGCGCCTATGTATCGGGAGTTGCTCGCCGATAGCCAGCAAGACAACGATGCGGTTTGGTTGTTGCAGGACTCCACGACGGTCGGTAATTCTTCCATTCTCCCGCTGGTGCTCAAAGAAGCGTGGGAGAAAAAACTGGTGGTGTTTTCCAGCAATCCCAGCCATGTGCGCCGCGGCGTGTTGTTTTCATTGTATGCCGATCAGGATGCTATCGGCAGGAGCATTACGCAATTGTTGTTGCATCAGACCTCCGGCACTTCCAAATCCAAAGGATTACTGCCTTTAAGTGATGTTCGCATCGCAGTGAACCTGCGCACGGCCGGTCATATTAAGCTGGATATTCCTTTTGAGCAGCGCCGCCAGTTCGATACGGTGTACCCGAAGCGGTAGATGATGATGAATCGGCTATTAAACAAAATCACAGCCAATTACAGTTTCCGGCGTCAATTGTCGGTAGCGTTTACCATTGGCATTTTGATTCTGGCGCTGGTGTCGTCACTGACAACGTCATGGTTAGGTAGTCAGCGCACCAAAGACAATATTATCGAGCACGGTAAACAAATTACTCAAAACCTTGCCCGGCAAAGCATCCTGGCGTTGTTGTACGCCGAAGGGGAAAATGCGCGGGAGGCTGCGCAAGGGGCGCTGGAATTCCCGGATGTGTTGTATGTGGCGATCTTTGATTTGCAGAACAATATGTTGCTCAAACAAGGGGAACTCAATGTCAGCCGTAGCGATTATCTTTTGCCGGAAAACCACAACGCCAATCTAGTGGAAGAGACCTCCGATTTTTGGCGCATTGCCAGTTATGTATACACTGATGCCGGGGGGGTGGATGATGACTTTCTATTTGTGGATGTGCCCAAACAGCAGCGCTTGGGCGTAGTGGAAGTCATCATAGGCAAAGCTAATATGCGTAAAGCAGTCACCAGCGTCTTTTTGGTGAATATTGGTATATCCATCACATTGGCATTGATGTTGTTGATGGTGTTGCGCTACTTTACCCGGCGCCTGACCCATCCTCTCTACAATCTGTCAGGCATCATGGGTATGGCCAAACAAGGCCAGACGAATGTACGTGCGTTGCATGATGGGCCGCAGGAAATCTCCACCATGGCGCATGCGTTTAATAATATGATGGCCGCGCTGGAGGAACGCGACCAGCAATTGCGCGAACAAAATGAGCTACTGGAACAACGCGTGGCTGAACGCACGACCGAGCTGGCCATTGCCCGGGATGATGCTTTGCGGGCCAGTCAGGCGAAAAGCGCTTTTCTGGCTAACATGAGTCATGAGTTGCGAACACCGTTGAACGCCATCATCGGATACAGTGAATTGTTGGAAGAAGATGCCAAGGATGACGGACTGGTTCATTATTGTGCTGATCTGCAAAAAATTAAATCCGCCGGTAACCATTTGTTGACTCTGATTAATAATGTGCTGGATTTGTCCAAAATCGAAGCGGGTAAAATGGAATTGGACATTAGCGAGTTTTCCTTAAGCTCGCTTCTGGAGGATATCGAATCATTTTGTTTGCCCCTGGTCACCAAGAATCACAACCGGTTTGTGCTGGATTGCCCCGATGATATCGGTCTTATGAAAGCCGATGTGATGAAAATTCGCCAATCGGTGTTGAATCTCATCAGTAATGCCAGTAAATTCACCGAAAACGGCACCATAACGCTAAAAGTCAGGCGCGAGGTGATCGATGAGCGGGAATGGGTCGCTTATCACATTAGCGATACCGGTATCGGCATGACGCCGGAGCAAGTGGACAAAATCTTTAGAGAGTTTACTCAAGCCGATGCCAGCACCACCCGCAAATACGGCGGTACTGGCCTGGGATTGGCCATCAGCAAACGCTTCAGTGAAATGATGGGGGGAACCATTCAAGTCAGTAGCGAGCTAAACAAAGGTTCAATATTCTCAATGCGCATCCCCCGAGTGGTTACCGCGCCCCTGCCGGTCACGCCGGTGCAAGCCCGCACATTTAGTGAGCGGCGCACCAGTGTCAGTAACATTCTGGTGATCGACGAGTCGCACAACACCCGCCAATTTATTCAAGACCAGTTGGCTCAAAATGGCTTTGCGGTGATGACCGCTCCCAGTAGTGGCACTGCCCTGAAAATCGCCGAAAAACTCAGGCCAAACGCCATTGTGATGAATGTGCAGACGGCCAATATTTGTTACATCGAGCTGATTCAAAAGATCAACCGGATTCCGGATTTGAAAGATGTGCCCTTATTTTTAGTCTCCATCGCGGACGATTTGGCCGCCGGTTATGCATTACGGGTCTGCCGTGTGGTGGAAAATCCCGGTAACGGGGGCTTGGCCGGCTTATCCGATGAGTTCAAAGGCGATTCGGACCAGTCGATACTGGTGGTCGAAAATCAACAGCCTACTTTGGATCATATTGCCTCCGTGTTCAAAGACATTGCCCAGCACATCCAGGGCGTACGCGACGGCGACAGTGCGTTTAGCAGCGTCCAAAAACAAAAACCGCATTTAATGATTGTGGATCCCTTTTCGCTGGATGCCGCTCACAATGAATTTTTAATGGGTATTCATAAAGACCGAGATATGAATGCGACCCCGGTCGTGTTGATCAAGAGTGATGGGCTGGACTTGACTGCGTTTCGCGACCGGTTAAGGGCGATACTGAAAACCGCCGAATATCCCAGCGAGGAATTTATCGATAATTTTACCTACCAATTGGCTCACAGCCAGCGGTCGTCGGAAATGTGAGCTTTAGACTTTAGTGACCTTTGTTAGAAATTAGCGCACATAGTCAGCCGCATGGCTGCATGATTCGCGGGGATTTACGCGCGAATCGTCCAGTACTTTACCCCTTGTTGATCCAAAAACGCTTCGGCCTGGTCTCCGTGCAGCATGGCCAAAGTGGCCATTATGCCGGCTTCGGTGCAAGTACCGGCAATCACCGTCACGGAGCGCGGCGCGCCTTGTACCGGCCAACCGGTGCGCGGGTCGAGGATATGGCTATAACGCACTCCGTCTTTTAATAAATATCGCCGCGCATCGCCGCTGGTCGCTAATCCCCCATGTTGCAGTTCATACACTTTGGTGTTTGCGTTGAGCGTAGCGGGTGAGGCATCCGGGGTTTCTATACCGATGATCCAGCCGTTGCCGTTGCGCCTTGGTCCGGTGGTGGCGATATCGCCACCGAAGTTGACCAGGCAACTGATGGCCGCCGCTTCACGCAATAACAGCACGGTGTGGTCCACGGAATATTCCTTGCCGATGCCGCCCAAATCGATTTGCATGTCCTTGGGCATGCGAATTTTTGGGGGGCGCCAATGGACTTTGTGCCAGCCGATGCGTGAGAGGATTTTTTTTATGCGGGCGGGCGCCGGTATGCGGTCACTGCCGTCGAATGTCCACGCCTCCCGCAATACGCCGGAGGTAATGTCGAACCTGCCATCGCTCAGCGCATAGCATTGGGCGGCGTAGTCCAGCATTTGCGCGGTTTCTTCATCGACTTTAACCGCGGCGCCTTGCGCGTGGTTGATCTTATGAATGATATTGTCTTGCCGGTAGCGGCTGAGTTTATGCTCTACTCTCAGCGCTTCGCGCTGTGCAATGCCTGCAAGCTGCCCGGCGAGCACTGGATCTTGCGTATCCATCAGTACTTCGCAGGGACTGGCCATGGCATTGAAGCGGCCTATGCAGTAGTCTTCGCTAAACTGTAGTTGCGGTGTGAGTTGCGGTATGAGTTGCGGCGTATCCATAACGGTGATTTAGACCGATGGCGCGCTTGCCGGTTTGGTAAGTCGAGCCATTGTGCGCTCCACTCACCGCGTCCGGACAACGCGCATTAAAATTTAACGTTATAACTTGCCTGCAGGATAATCGCTTTAACATCGGGAGACAAATTATAGTCGCGTAATTTGCCAATCGCATCCGCCGGATAGCCCTGGTTCGATTGCTTCATGTATTCCGCCCGGAAAGTGAACTCGCTGTTTTTGCCAAGTTCCGCGCCGTACAGTAACCCGAATGTGGTCGTCGTCATATCACCCAGGCGATAGTCGGCGCTGGCGTATTGCGGCAGTGGCTCACCGTCCACCAGGTAGTAGCGATAAAAATTGGCGGCGGTTTGCTGATAATAACGTGCGTGGGGCTGCAGGTAATGATGCCGGCCTAGCTCGTAGCGATAGCGCAAATCCACGGTGTGGGACTTAACGTCCCAGTCGTCCCAATAGTAACGATAGGTCAGATATACCACATCGTCGGTAAACTGATGATTGGTTTTCCAGTACACGCTTTGCCGGGTCCGCGAATCAGGGCGCCTTTCGTGTAAATATCGGTAGGTATTGTTGGGATCTACTGCGGGTACCAAGTCACCGGTCACTGGATCCACTACGGTCAAAAGTTTGTAGGGATCGGTTAAGTAGCCGCTGGACTGGCCTATGCTGTAATTGAACTGAGTGAGGGTGTGACGGCTGAGAACCTGGGTAACACCGAATAACAAGTCGGTGACATTTTTGGTTTCGCCGCCTTCGCCTTCCCCGCCTTCGCCGTCGTCATCACCTTCATTCTCGCCACCACTGGTTGAACTGGTGGGGACTTCCGTGAAAGGATCCGGGGCGCCGCCAATGGGGGAGACTGTGTCGTGACTGAACGACGCCCCGGCGGACAATGTGGTGTTTTTGTTGTTGGCGTCGTAAGTGAAAGTGGCAGATACTCCCAGCGACGTGTAATCGGTTTCGGTGGAGAAGTTTGCGCCCAACAAGGCTTTCAAGTAGCGGCTGGTGGGCTTTTCCCATAACACATTCGCCGCAAAGCGGGTGTCTTCAAACGTGGGGTCCAAAGGCGTTTCATTGGGCGCGACGGAGTAGGATTTTTGTCCTGACGGACCGGAAAACGTTTGGGTTTTATCCGCGGGCACCGCACCGTTCGCGGACGCGCCACTGAGTGCGTCAACCACAAACTTGAAATTCAGGAATTGATCATTCCCCATGTCGTTGCGGGCGCTGATTACCGGTTCCACGGCGGTCACGCGGTCCTGTTCTGAGTAATACAACAGCGCCGAATCGTATTCCCAGTTTTTAAATGGTTCACTGGCCGCCGCCGGATGTGGCAGGTGCGTGCCCAGTAATGCGCACGTCGCGGTGGCCAGGGCGCCACTGATGGACTTTGGTTTTTTTACATGTAGAGGTTTTTTTCCCTGTAGGGGCTTTTTTACAGGAGTGGTTTTTTTTGCATGAAGGGATTTTTTTAATTGCATCCGCAACCTCCACCGCCGACACCGGCGCCGCCACTGGAGGCTTCTTTACTGAAATAAATATGCTCATCCAAACCAGACTCCAATGGGTGTGGGTCCAGTTGCATTTTTTTCTCCGCCAGCAAATCCCGTTCCCAGGGTTTGACTCGCTCCAATGAACACGCTTGGGTGAGCACGACAAGCGGCAACAACGCCAAAAATAACGCTAAATAGATTCGGGGCATAATAGGATACTCGGCTACAGGGTTATTGTTTCAGTAATTCGCGGATCTTGCTTTCCAGCTTTTCGGTATCCGATTCCCTGAAACCGATGTGAGATAGATGCAGTTGTCCTTTGCGGTCAATTAAATAGGAACTGGGCATGCCCATGACCTTGTAGCTTTCCGCGGTTTTACCTTCCGGGTCGAAAGCTACAATGAAGTTGCGATCAAACTCTTTTAAGAAGTCGTCCGCCTTGGATTTGCTTTTATCCAGATTAACGGCCACAACCACT
Source organism: Gammaproteobacteria bacterium (assembly GCA_022340845.1). Lineage (GTDB taxonomy): Bacteria > Pseudomonadota > Gammaproteobacteria > SZUA-152 > SZUA-152 > JAJDNG01. Next base: position 7,365 of record JAJDNG010000066.1, read on the forward strand.
AAACCTTTGTCTTTGTATTTACTTTGGATCTTGTTCATCCAGGGAAAGGATTTGCGGCACGGTGTACACCAAGACGCCCAGAAATCCAGATACACGACACTCCCCTGCAACTGATTCAGTGAGATAGTGTTTTCGTCGGCGGGCAATTCAAATGTCGGTGCGTCGGCGGCGAACAAGAGGGGGGAGAAAATCGTTGTTGCTAAAACCAGAGTTGTTACCAAAACCAGAGTGGGCAAAGCGGGGCTTTGCGTGTTGCGATAAAAACGATACGGCATGATTGATCATTCCTTCTTCAAAATAAACATCGGGCGCTATATTATGCGTTAAAACTTAGTGAAGGTTTCGTTAAAATTTCGTTAAGGCGCAATGAGTGCGGTATGAGTACGGTTAAGTAAATTCTTCTACGAGCGCATTGCTAATTCACAGTTGCTAACAAAATTGGTTTGGAAAACTAAACGCAAAAAAATCATATCCAGAAGATTATGTTAGGGCGGTTGCTGGTTAACATAATGGCATAACTGCTCAGCCACAGCCTTAATGTTCCCTTAAAATGCCTTATACATGTTGTTTTAACGGGTAAAAGTGTTTTTGTTTTTTGGAAGTATGTGGTGCAAATCTTTTTCAGCGCATCAAACAATGCACTTAGCTTAAGAGCTGGGCATGATCAGGAAGTTCCCACGGTGATCGCTTTTTTTGCTGTGCGACTTAAGGTGATCGGTTTTGCAGTAAGATCTGGTGTGTACGTAGGGTATGCGCGGTTTCAGGTTATGTTGTTAGTGGTTCGTTTGTGTGTTTCGTTCAGTCGTCATTCAGCGATGTGATTGGCGATCTGGTTAAATGGTGATACGTAGTATTTATGCTGAGTAATTGGCTGAGTGTATAACTGGGAAATTAAACTCGCAATTGGAGGTTTGGTGACTTAGAACGCAGCGACCGCATCGCCGCGATATTACATGTTGTCATCGAAAAATTCGCGACACGATTTCATTCCGGTGATAAGGCGATTCTCTAATTGCTATCAATCAAACCGATCCATTGTTATGGGCTTTTAAATGCAACAGCCATTCACTTTGATTAATGGATGAATGGCTGAATGGTCGCGAATGTATCGATGTAGAGCCTTGCAATGTCGATGGCAAGTACTGTGTTTGGGAGGGTTGGGGAGAACCACCACCGACGGCGTCTCTTGCGCCGCCGCCGTGGGTTATCTTCCGCGAGTATGCTGCTAAATATGACCGGTTTGTTTATTGGTTTTTATGTTGAATGCGGATGATCACGCTGACGTCTTTGACTTCGGCCGCGTCCGGTGGTGTGGGTAAACTGCTGATATGCAGTTGGTCGGCTTCCACGTCATGCAATGTGCCGCTGTCAATGTTATAGAAGTGGTGATGTGGTCGAATATTGGAATCATAAAAGACTTTTGTGGAATCCACGATCACTTCGCGAATCAGGCCTTTGCGGGCGAACAATCCTAAAGTGTTATACACCGTGGCTTTGGAGGCAAAATTGCCCTTGGTATTGACCATATCCAGCACTTGGTCGGCGGACAGATGCTGGTCTTCGGTAAACAACACCATGCCGATTTTCACCCGCTGTTGGGTGGGAGATATGGCGCGGTCGTTCAACATCTTAACGACTTTATTTTTTAGTATTGTATCTTGCAGATTTTCTGCCGAGGTTTCCTGTCTGTCGTGCATCATGGTGGTGTGAACCCCTTATAAACCTTATAAAAAATGTATCGCCCAAATTAACTTATAGTAAACCCAATCATAATAACTTTAGTATTTTTATCAACTATATGGTTTCGGGTCCAGTATTGGTTGCTCATTCAGCATTAAGTTTACCAATAGTTTAGCCGATGCCGGCGCGGTTACCACACCATTGCGAAAATGTCCGGCGTTTATAAATAATCCCTTAATATCAGTATGCTGCATAATGCGGGGGATGTTGTCCGGAGTACCGGGCCGCAGTCCCGCCCATTGGCGCTCCACTTTAAAGTCTTGCAATATGGGCATGAGATCGTAAGCAAATTTCAGCAATAGATCGTGGGCGTATTGGGTCGTGGTTTTGTCAAATCCCACATCTTCCATGGTGCTGCCCACCAATATTCGGCCGTCGTTGCGGGGGATTACATAGTGATTATCCCTAAGCACAATGCGTTTAATGAGTCCCGGGCGGCTATTGATCATCAGCATCTGCCCGCGAATGGGTTTCACCGGCAGGGGTTTCTCTGCAGAAGGCCACAGGCCTGGGCTCCACGCGCCGCAGGTTACTGCCACCTGGGCACTTTTAAACTCAGTTTGTTCTGTTTTGACACCGGTCACCTGGCCGTGTTCTCTTAGAATGGCTGTGACTTCGGTGTTTTCTTGTATCAAGACACCGTTTTTGAGTAGATACTCCCGCAACGCTTTCACCAGACGGGGATTTCGGACCTGGTAGATGTCGGGCATCCACAGAGTGTGCTCCGGGTGTTCCTGTAAGGCAGGTTCCAAGCTCGCCACTTGAGCGGCACCGATAACACTGATTGCAGAGTGTGTGTCGGCCCCCCATTGCAGGGCGGCTTTCTCATCGGGTTCGTCCAGAATCAGCATGCCGCTTTGGAGTAATTCGCTATCCAGGCGGGTCGCGGCATCCAGTACTTCAGTGAGTTGAGGAAATTCCTGTTGGCTCCATTGCACCAGTTGGGTGACTGCCTGGGGATATCGCCAGGGATACAAGGGCGAGATGATTCCGCCGCCGGCCCAGGAGGATTCACGCCCCACCAAACCGCGCTCCAACAGGCAAACCCGTTTGCCAGCCTGGTTCAAATAATACGCAGTGAGCAAGCCACTGATTCCACCGCCGATGACGAGGTGATCTATCATGGTTCCAGCGCCATATTGTCTGTAATGGTTAGTTGATCGAATCCCGTTTGGCTGCACTTTTTGCCGGCCAAGGTGTTGGCAAAACGCAGGCTGTCGGGTAAAGATAATTGGTTTAACGCCGCGTGAATCATTGCAGCGTTAAACGTGTCCCCCGCGCCTATTGTATCTACCACGTGGGAAATTTGCACGGCAGGCGCGAAATGTAATAACCCTTGTTTATCTATGGCATAAGCGCCTTGTGCTCCCCAAGGGCACACCAACCACGGTGAGGCGCATTTTGACCGCCAGGCGCGTAAAAAAGCAGCGCCCTCCGGGTATTGCATGGTATTGGCAAAATGGCGGGAAAATAACAGCATATCGCCAAAACGGTACAATGCCTCAAGGTGTTCACGGGGTTTTTCAATTTCCAGGGAGATTTTTATCCCGGGATACTGGCGGTGCACAAATTCGAGGATCTTGACGGTGTCGGGCACATTTCTACCTTCCAGGTGTAACCAGTCCACGTTGGATAACGGGGGGAGGTTTGCCACAAAATGCTCGAAACTGAATTCCGGCAATTCACGATGGTGCACAATGGTGCGCGAGCCATTGTGTTGATTCAGGGTGATGTAAGAGGTCGGTGCATGGCCGCCCGCAATCAAGGCGCAATGGCTCAAGTCGATGCCACGGTGTTGCAAATCAGCCTTAATCCGCTCACTGTCGGCATCGTCCGCCAAGGTGCCGGCCCATTCACACTGATGGCCCAGTTGGCGTAACACTGTTAACGTATTGGCGACGTTGCCACCGGGGCGTACCGTCTGGCTCAGGGCGCGGACTTCGGCGTCCTCCCCGGGAAAGCCGTCGGTTGTATTGATTATGTCCAACGTCGCGATACCAATGCCTAGGATGCGGGCCATGCGAATCCTCAGGGGGTTTTGGATTTACTTTTCATGGGTGACAAGGGCAGGTACACGCTAAAAATGTCCAAAATTACCCAGAACACCACCATGACCAATATATACCAGGCATTTTGGTCCAGATACGCCAAGGCGCCAAACAGCATTAAGTCCCAAACATACAACATGGTATAGGCCACGAGTACATAGGGATAAGAGCAGGATTTACCGTGACATTCACGGCAATAGATCAAAGCCCATTTGGCGGCTTTATATTTTTGCCACCAACTGATAGTGGGCTTTTTACAATGAGGGCAAGGTAGCGCAGACATGTGCAGGCATGGATTCTATTGTATGGGTCTCGTTAGCGGCTCAATCATATCAAAAATAGACAATGCCCGGTGCTCTAAATACGCCAGGGGGCATTTTAGGGCGGAAGAGAAGTGCAAATAAATACCTTCCTCCTGGCTGAAAAATGTTTGTATTGCCGTTACAATGGCTCTGGATGCGGGGGGCGCAGCCCGCTGGAACTACCCGCTAGCACTAAATAATACTCTTGTTGTAATAAAAGCCGCACAAAAAAGCGCTTTGCAATAGCACAATTAAACAACACGAATAAACGACACCATTTTCATAAAGAAGCTAACCGTAAGGGTGAAGCCCGTAGATATCCCTAAGCATATGAGTCATCCGATTTTACGTTTTGTTTTTCTAATGGCGTTGCTCCTGACACAAGCGGCGTGTGACAACAATACCAAGTTGATGCAGAGCGCCATGTCCGGCGACTTGCCTGCTGTCAAATCCCAAATAGACGCCGGCGCGCCAATCAACGCCCGCAATAACTATGCTTGGACTGCGTTACACCATGCGGCCCGCAAAGGCGAAACCGAAATTGTGGCGTTGTTGTTAGATCATGGCGCCGAAATCGATGCGCAAGACCAACGAGGCTGGACACCGCTGATGCGCGCTGCTGCCAAAGGCCACCAAGACACGGTTGCACTTCTGCTCAAGCGCGGCGCTAATCCGGACTTGCGTGACAAAGACGGCTGGACGGCGTTAATGTGGGCGGTGAAGCAGGATTATTTATCGGTGGTGGAACAACTGACCGCCGGCGGCGCCGATGTTAACATTAAAGCCGACGATGGCCGCAGCGCACTGTTACTGGCCCATGGTGAGGGCAATGCGCAAATAGGCGAAGTGTTGCGTAAAGCGGGGGCGAAGTTCTAAGGGCATGATCATTTCAGGCGTGGCATTGATTAAACGATTAACCATCATTGCGTGTGTTACGGCGGCGATATTTGCCGGTTGCAAAGCCGAGTATATAACCGATAGTCGCAGCGCCCCTTACGTGGTGGATAGCGGTGTCGGTATAGGGAAACGCTGGGAGGATAAATCCGGCCCGGCCCCGCAACTGAACGCGGAGGGTCTTGCCGAAGACGGGATTCATGATCCCGACAACGAAGCTATGGCCGTGCTGCAAGAGCCGCGCGATGCCATGGCGGCATTTCCACTGGATCGCAGCGGTGCAGTGGACTGGGTCAAGGCGCTGGACTTAGGGGTCATTACACCCAGGGCCGATATTGATGGCAACGCCGACATGGTGGTGATGGACATGGATGTAACGTTTAAAGACACCGGTGAGATGCCGTGGGTCACGTTCACCCATACGGCGCACACCGAATGGTTGGGTTGCGATACCTGTCATGCGGATATTTTTGTTCCCAAAATTGGCGCCAATGAGGTGTCCATGGACAGTCTTTTTGCCGGAGAATACTGTGGCCGATGCCATGGCGCCGTGGCGTTTGGACTGGCCGTTTGTGAGCGTTGCCACAATACCCAGCAAAATTCCGCGAAGGAAAAATCATCGGCGGTCGGGCCAGCGCCGTCATCCCGTTAACAATAATAATGATAGTGAATAAAGTCAGTGGCAAAAACGACTCGATTTGCACTTAATACCATCGGCGCCGTAGCAATATCGCTAGGTTTGGGTATGGGGGTTTTAAACAGTTGCGCAACCGGCGACGCTCAGTCAAGCGCGCCCGCCGGGCAAAACGAGGCCAATGAGGTGAAAGCCGCGGCATCCGGGGATGAGGGTCATCCGCTTGATCGCCAGCAAGCCCTGGAATTGCTGGCGAAATCAGACCAATATTTAAATCCCATTGCAGGCGATGCAAATCAAGACTCGGGGCTAAAGCCGCTAAGCATTCCCCAGGAAGGGGCCAGCGAATCACCGCGCAACGACGGCATTCACGACACCCAAACCAATTCCATTGCGGTGTTGCAGGATCCCTCCAAAGCGATGGCGGCGTTTCCCCGTGATCGCCGTAATCAAGTGGACTGGGTGGCAGCACTGGACCAGGGCCTGATTCAACCGCGGGCGGACTTGTTGGGCGAGACCCAAATGCAAACCATGGACATGGATATTCTCATGAAAAATACCCAATTCATGCCATGGGTGAAGTTTCCCCATTTACAGCACACCAAGTGGCTGGCCTGCTCCAATTGTCACCCGGACATATTTATCCCCCAACAAGACGCCAATCCCATTAGCATGAATAAAGTGTTGCGTGGCGAATACTGCGGTGTGTGCCACGACAAAGTGGCGTTTGCACTGTTTATTTGCGAGCGTTGTCACAGCGTGCCGCACGAAGGTTCGGGGGAGAAGTGGTGGTGAACAGAAGTTAAACCGTTACGACGCTAATAACTCCGATCAAACCTGGATTCCAGGCGGAGTATGTGTACCTCGTCTGGCAAAATCATGGGTCACTGTATTCTCTGGGGGCTTATCGCAATGGTAAACAACTTGGCGTCTTGGAGGCTGTCATTGGGGTTTCTTGTCATAAAACTCGCTTAACAATTTCAGCACGTCTGCACTGTCGTTTTCGCTGGCGATGTCAAAGGCGTTAAAACCGTCATCGTCTTGAAGGGACGCGTTCGCGCCCTTTTCCAATAGCAGCTTGGCCACTTTAGGTTTGTTGAAGGCAGCGGCTGCCATAATGGCGGTGCGTTGCTTGATGCCTCTGGCGTTCGGACTCACGCCGTGATCCAGGAGCACTTTGGCCACTTCAATGTGCCCCAGGCCCGCGGCGATCATCATCAGTTCTTCCGCGTCATTTTGTGGCAGGCCAGAGGCGTGTTTTAGCAATGCTTTGACGGTATCGGCATGGCCAAAAAACGTGGCATTGCTTAATGCTGATCCGCCGCTACTGTCTTTATGAGTGGGGTCGGCGCCATGTTCGGCCAGGAATCGTGCCGTTTCGGTTTTGTTTCCGGTTGCCGCGACGATGAGGGCTGTGGTGCCAAAATTATCTTGCCGATCAATCTGGGCGCCATAGTCTATGAGTAACTTGACGACCTCAACATGACCATTGGAGGCAGCCAGCATTAATGCGGTTTTGCCTTTCTCGGTGCTGTAATCCACTTCCGCGCCGCCATTGATGGCACGTTTGACGGCTTCGAGGTTGCCGTCGCGGGAGGCTTTCATGAGTTCAGACAGGCGCTCACCGCCACAGGCGTTCAAACCCAGCAACGTGGCAAGGAGTATTATGAGGCGCCAATTGATCCTGCTGGGGGATAACATAAAAAGCTGAATGCTTTTTCGAGTCCGGTTGTATTAGGGGTGCGTGATACCGCCTGGCATGACAGACTTATTTCTTCATGGAGTTGAAAAAATCGTCATTGGTTTTGGTTTCTTTCAATTTATCCAGCAGGAACTCTATGGCCGCCACCTCTTCCATGGGGTGAATGATTTTGCGCAGTATCCACATCATTTGCAACTCTTCCGGATCGGTAATGAGTTCTTCGCGGCGGGTACCGGAGCGATTGATGTTGATGGCGGGATAAATGCGTTTTTCGGAAATTTTGCGGTCCAAATGCACTTCCATGTTACCGGTGCCTTTGAATTCTTCAAAGATAACATCGTCCATGCGTGAGCCGGTGTCTACCAGGGCGGTGGCGATAATGGTCAGGCTGCCGCCTTCTTCGATGTTGCGGGCCGCGCCGAAAAAGCGTTTCGGTCGTTGCAAAGCATTGGCATCCACACCACCGGTGAGTACTTTGCCGGAGGAGGGCACCACCGTATTGTAAGTCCGCGCCAGACGAGTAATGGAGTCGAGTAAAATGACCACATCTTTTTTGTGTTCCACCAGACGCTTGGCTTTTTCAATGACCATTTCCGCCACTTGCACATGGCGGCTGGCGGGTTCGTCGAAGGTACTGGAGACCACTTCGCCGCGCACTGAGCGGGCCATTTCGGTCACTTCCTCGGGACGTTCGTCGATGAGTAGGACGATTAAATAACATTCGGGATGGTTGGAGGTTATAGACTGCGCAATGTGCTGCAACATCATGGTCTTGCCCGATTTTGGCGGCGAGACAATCAGTCCGCGTTGACCTTTACCGATTGGTGAGCACAAATCAATGACTCGCGCGGTCAAATCCTCAGCGCTGCCGTTGCCGCGTTCCATGTGCAGTCGCTCGTTGGCGAATAACGGCGTGAGGCTTTCGAACGGCAATTTGGTCTTGGCGTGTTCTGGCTGTTCAAAATTAATTTCATTGACCTTCAATAACGCAAAATACCGCTCACCGTCTTTTGGGGGGCGAATTTTTCCCGCCACAGTATCGCCCGTACGCAAACTGAAACGGCGTATTTGGCTGGGTGATACGTAGATATCGTCGGGGCCGGCCAAATAAGAGCTGTCGGCGGAGCGTAAAAAGCCGAAACCGTCCTGGAGGATTTCCAATACACCGCCACCATAAATATCTTCCCCGCTTTTTGCGTGGGCTTTTAATAATGCGAAGATGATATCTTGTTTGCGGGAACGGGAGGCGCCTTCAATGCCGTTTTCACGGGCCAAGTCATTAAGCTCGGTGGCGGTTTTTTGCTTAAGTTCATTAAGGTTCATGTTGTTGTTACACTTTCTGGTGGGTTGATAATATTTAAGATTTACTAATAGGGCGGCGCAGATGGGGCGCAGCCTAAAGAGCTGAGTTTTAGTTGTTAATTATTCAGTGTTCAGGAGGATTGCCGGATATCGGCGAGTACCGATTTTTTTAACTCAAAATACCCGGATACGCTAACACGTTATTGTGATGACGTAAACCCTGTGCCGGAAATTTTACGCCACCACGATGATTTCGCTTGATGCAGCTAAATATTACTATCTAAAAAGGCGGTGAGCTGGGATTTAGAAACTGCACCCACTTTCGTAGCTTCCACATTGCCTCCTTTAAATAACATCAACGTGGGAATGCCGCGAATTCCGTATTTGGGTGGCGTCGCCGGATTTTCATCGATATTCAGTTTGGCGATTTTAACGCGGTCTGCGTATTCGTCAGCGATTTCATCCAAAATCGGCGCAATCATCTTGCAAGGACCACACCAATCGGCCCAATAGTCTACAAGCACCGGCCCATCCGAGTTGATGACTTCCGTTTCAAAAGTATCGTCAGTGAGGTGAAAGATCTTATCACTCACGTGGTTTACCTCCAATTAGAATTGATAATTTTTGACCCTAACACATTTCAGCCCAATCAGGCTGCGATTTCAAGTTATACGATAAGGTTTCGCTACGGTTTTTCTGTCTAAGGCCGAAAAAAGCGGGCTGTCGGTCAAAAAATAGCCGGATCATTGATGGCCGATTCATTGGCAGCGCGCGGGTTGTACATTTGATTCCAGTTTGGGCCCAGTGTATGCGGATTCGCAAAAGTGAGCGGTTTCGCAATAAGTTGTCTTATTTGTTGTTTTATTTATCCGGTCTGCATCACGAAAAATATGGCAGGTCATTGTGTTCAATATAAGGGGTTGGTAATAAATTTCAACAAAATTTTGCGTTTTTGTTGAAATTGTTGATCCGGGAGCGGATTGTCGACCCCAACCGGCCATCAGTTAATGTGGCTCATCGGTGAGGACCACGCAATTGCGGCCGGAGTTTTTCGCGTCATACAAAGCGGTATCGGCTTGTTTGATCAGGCTTGTCATTAAGGGTTCAACTTCCGTGGGGATCGTGTTCTCTCCCATGATTGCGATGCCAATGGATATGGTTACCGACAGGGGAAGTGTGTGGTTGTACTCCGTGACGGTAAATTGGTAGCAGGCAATGGCCTCGCGAATCCGTTCTGCGATTTCAAACGCGCTTCTGGCGTTGGTGCCGGGTAAAACGGCGGCAAACTCTTCTCCCCCGTATCGGGCCAGCACATCGCTGTTGCGTAATTGTTCGCTAATCAATGCAGCGATTTGCCGCAGGATTTGATCTCCGGCCTGGTGGCCATGGAGGTCGTTGATTTGTTTGAAATGGTCGATGTCCATAATTGCGCAGGCCAGCGGTTCGTGAGTGCGTAATGCGCGGGCGACTTCTTCACCCACTCGCTGATCGAAAAAACGACGGTTATTCACGCCGGTCAGGCCATCGGTTAATCCAACGCGTTTCAGCCGTTCATGATTGGTGGTGTTTTCAATGCATATCGCTACGATTGTGGATAACCTTTCCAAAAAATCGGTGGCCGACGCGGGGGTGAAGCGTTGCTCGTTAATGCTGCCCAGATTAAAACTGCCGATCAGCTCACCATAGCGTAGCAGCGGTAATAGCGCCACGCTGCGCAAACGCGGTATGGATTCGGCAAACAAGGCGCTGTGTTGCGAGGGATTAAATACCCCCAATTGTGGTGATATCGGCCCGCCGTACGATTCACCGCCGAACGATTCGCCGCCGTACAATTGACCGTTGTATATGTCACTCATCAGGCGGCGGTCGGTGATAAATATTAAATTGGAAAGTTCGTCAAGACGGGTCCCTTCTTCTTCGAGTATGCGCTGGATTTCATATTGGGGGTCGTACAACACCAGAGACACTGCATCTAACGCAAACGCAGAGCGGTAATTGTATAGAATATTTTGCACCAATGCGGCCAGGGAACGTGTGCCGATCAAACGCAATTCCTGCGCTTGAAAACGTTGCATCTTCAATTCGTTTTCCCGGGCCTGACTAAGCACAGTATCGAGTTGCTGCTTTAGTTTTTGATGCTCTTCAGTGAGTATTTCGTTCATTTGCCTGGTTAACTAACTAGGATTTTATCGCTGTGAATCGTGGGAACATAAACTATTTACAGGCAATTTGTAGGCCAGTATTGTTCAGAAAATCGTATTCTGGCGGCCGATCAGCACGCGCGCCGGGTTTCAAGCCGGGCGAGTGTAGGACGGTGGAGGGCTATGCGCGTTGGCGTTGGTGTTGACGTTGACGGGTACTATCAGTAACAAGACATGCATCAAGACATCAGGCTGGGTCACGCGGCTAATTGCCGCGCCATGGTTTCCAGTTCCTCTCGCCCTTCAACGATCTTCTCCAAGATGGCTATGGCCTGCGCATCGGATAATCCCACTTTCTCCATTAACTCTGCCGGCAATTCGTCACTGATGGCGTCGCCGATATCATGGCGTTTTAGCAATTGATTGGCAATATTCACCAGCCGGACATACTCCGCATGCGGTCCCGAATAATTCCCGTTGTGGTGTTCGGAAATGGTAACGTGCACCTCTTCGGGCATGTTCCACGCTTCCATTAACCAACTGCCTAGCTCGGCGTGGTTGGTTCCCAGTAATCGTTCTTCATGTTCGATCACCGGGGTGTTGGGGTCCTCGGTGATGGCGTTATTGAGTTTGATAAATTCATTGGGAAACAGATATCCCAGTACCAGGAAACCGAAATTATGCAGCAAGCCGCACAAATATGCCGTACCAGGTCGCGGTCTTTGCTTGCTCGCGATAGCGTTGCACAATCCTTGCGATAACGTGGCGTTGTAGGTCGCATGCCTCCAATGGGCTTGTAAGCCGAACGGCCCTTGCGGGGCGGACTTGAACGGCCGGGTGGCGGCGATCCCTAACGCGATATTCATGACCAGGTCGTAACCCAATACGCGGGATATGGCCTGGCGTACCGATGCGATGGCTCCCTCGTAACCATAAAATGATGACTGGGCATAACGGATAATTTGAGCCGACAGGCTGGGATCTTTTTCGATCAGCTTGGCCAGGTCTTCAGCGTGCGCGTATGGATTGGAGTTAAGTTGTATGATTTTTTGCGCCATGCTTGGCATGGGTGGCATATTGGTGATTTTCTGAATGCGTTGTTTGACATTTGCCTTGGATGCGATCGGTGGTTTTTGCGCAGTCGCTGCATCGGTTGCTTCACCAGTATCGTGATTCGCTTCACTGGTGATGTGGGAGAAAGTATTCCCATACCAGGCGTTACTGTGTAGTAATTGAAAATCATGGCCGGAGATGCGGATCAGTTCGTTGGTGTTGCCGGAGACAAAATACACCAGATCTTTATCCAGTAAACTATCATCGATGATGGTTTCAAAACCGTAAGCCTCACCCAGCGGAGGCAGCATGTCAGGGGTGCAGTCGGCGAAAATACCGTGATAGTCCTGGGGTTCGGCCGGGCGCAAATTACGGTGTAATTGACGATTTAAGGCTTCCAGGTCCAGATGATGCGGGCCGGGAACGACCGCCATTACCATGCCGCGCAAGTCTTTCAAAATGAGGGCTTTGGCGATATTGCCGGCGGGTACGTCATCGCTACCTTGTTGTATGACCGTGTGCACGTCGTCGCAAGGAATGGTCGCATAGCGCACATCTTGTCTGTCCAGATAGCGTCTGATTGTAATCGAAGTAGACATTGGTACCCTCGCAGCTTGCCCTGTATAAGCCGACATCATAGTGTCAAATGAGAATTTCGAATGTTGATGTTCGGACTTTCGTGTCCAGCTCACGTGTTACTGAAAGCGCCAATCAACCGGAAATGTTTAGTATTATTGGGTTTATCGGACAAAAGATTCAGCTATTTAGCCCTAAAAACTTCCTGAGCGAACAACCTGTGCAAACAAACAGTACAATCAAGTATAGACAATAGTAAATAATTTAACCAATACGATGGGCGAGCGTTAGCCACTCATTTTTTGCGTGATTGACGGCCGGGCGTGTTTCGCAATTACTTGGCGGGCGTTGACGACGAGTTAAGCTTCTGTTGTTCCATAATTTTTTTGAAATCTTCCATGGTGAATTTGGGCTTCTTGCTTCTCGCCGGTTTGACCGACAAGGATTTTTGCAGGACGTATTTGCTGCCGTCCGGTCTCATCAGGCTCAGTTGATAGCTGCCCATGGGCAAATTTGCCGGAACCTGCAGTTGAAAATCGTCGTCCCTGGTCCTGCGCAGGGAGACATCCGCAATCCGGGTTACCGAATTGACGGTTTTGTCCCCGCCGACGAAGATGGCGTGCTCGTTTACGGCCAAAGAATCCAGGGTGGCAGTCGGCGGATAGACCACGCTTAGCCTGGGGGAGCTGCGGTCGCTAATATCGATGTCTAATACGCCGACAGGCCCGCTCGCCACATACAAATGCTGGCCGTACACCTGGATATCGTCAACGACCCCACTGTATTCAAAAAACCCCGTCGGGCGAATTTGATTATCGTGCTGCTGCAACAAGTATATCCCACGGCCGGTTTCGCTAAGGACGATAGTGTCCTGTGTGACGCGTACCAGGTGTGCCGGTTGCTCGGTAGGGAAATGGGCCAGTGGGACGAGCTGAAAATGTTCGTTGATGCGGTAAACGGTCAAGCCTTTTTCCGCAGAACTGAGAAATAACTGTCGCTGGTGGAGCTGAAAATCGAAACAGTCATTGCTGTTGTCTCTACAGGTCATGGGGAGTTGGGTAGCGATGCGCGGATTGCCGGGCTGGCTTACATCCACGAGCAACAGGCCGACACGCTCATCTCTGGCAACCAGCAGGGAATCATCACCGCTCACGCGTTGTATTCTACCGGGGGTTTGTAATCGGCCCAGCCAATGCACATAGAATGGATCGGCGATGTCGGCAATGACAATACCTTCGTCGTCCGCGGCCAGGTAGGCTTTGTCACCCGCCAGGGCGATATCGCGCACCGCGCCGCTGATATCCAAGCCGGTCGCCCAGATAGGATTGAGCGGGTTCTGAATGTCATACACTTGCATGCCGCCGGCACCGTTGGCGGTATACAAAAAATTATCCTGTATCGCCAACCGTCGTATCAATCCCTTGCCATGATACCGGCCTGCGGCTTGCGGCTGTAATGGATTACTAATGTCGATGACTTTGATACCGCCCCACCAGTCCCACACATAAGCGTGATTTCTGTAAATGTCCACACCCCAAGCCGAACCGTCAGTATCGTAATAAGACACAATTCGCGGGGCGGAGAGTTTGCGTATGTCCACCACCTGCAAGCCCGATTCCCAGCCGGCGATATACGCATAAGGGCCATCCAAGGCAACACTGCGGGCATTACCTGGAATGGGCGTGTGGCCGGTCAACTGCGGTTGGCGGGGATTGGTGATATCCAGGATGTAAAATCCCTTATCGAAAAAAGCGACGTAGGCATGATTGCCGGCTATGACAACATCCTCAGCATACCCCTGGGGATCGAACTGGCCGATCAGCTCAATGGCGCCGGGATCGTGCACGTCAAATACCAGCAGCCCGGAAGTATCATCCGCCACGTAGGCGAAGCCGTCGGCCACATCAATGGCCCAGGATTTCCCGGGTGTGTCATAACTGCCGATGATTTTAGGCTGTTGAATGTCGCTGACATCAATGATGTGAAAACCGCCGCGATGATCGGCGAGATAAATCAGATCGCCCACCAGCTTCATGGTATAGGCCAGGCCGGATGTTAATATCTCGGAGATTTTGCGCGGCTGTTGCGGGTCACTGATATCGATGATTTGCAGGCCATGGTCGTCGTCGCCCACAAAAGCAATATTGTCGCGGACCACCACGCCTTTGGAGGATCCGGGCGTGTGGAAGTTGCCCAGGTGACGCGGGGCGTGGGGAATGCTGATATCGTAAAGATGCAGGCCCGAAAACCAATCGGCTACGTAGGCGATATTGTCACGAATGAAAGCCCGACGGCTGCCGCCCTGGTTGATGCCTTCATTGGAGATTTGGATGGCTGCACTGGCCGCAAAGTCAATTCGCTCTACACCCTCGTTAGTGGCTGCAATCACATACGGCCAATCCACCAGCAAGTCGTTTATGTGTCCTTGGGGTTTATAGATACTGTCCGTAATAGGCAGCTGTGGGTTACTTACATCCAGACTGAGCAACCGCTCGGCGGCGTTATTCACTATGGCGATAATGCCTTGGTAAACGGCGACATCGTAGACAGGGCCCATTTTATGATGGCTTCCCATCCAATGAATATGTTGGGGATCGCTGACATCAAACACACTCATGCCCGATGCACCACCGGCTACAAATGCCAGATGGCCCTCCACGGTGATGTCCTGGCCTTGCCCGAATGGGAGGCGAAAACCGGGATTGATGCGGGGGCTGGAGGGATCGCTGGCGTCGATCACTTGCACTGCGAATTCATCACCGCTGAGATAAACCTGAGTTCCGGCGACGAAAATCGCGTTAAACCGGCCTTGCAAAGGGACTTCGGCTTGCGGCTGAGTATGGCGTAGGTTATCAGAACCTGCCAGGGGAAAAATCAGCACTTTTCGCTGTCCGGCCAGTACGTAGGCTTTATCAGAGGCCACCGCCATGGCAGTGACCGGAGCGTTCAGCGAAAGCGTGCCCTGTAACGCCAACACGCTGTCCGCACCGATGTCATACATCAACACCTTACCGTTGTCGGTACCCGCATATAATTTGTCATTCTCAACACACAAGGCGGTAATCGGGTGTTTTAGCAACGTCAATCCAAGAGTCTGTGCGTATGGCTTGGAGAAGTCGATGCTGTAAATGGTGTCACCGGCGGCGGCAAATACGATGTCCTGGTGTTTGGCCAGCACATTGGCGGGCTGGGGAAGTTTGAGAACATGAGTGGCATAAGGCCCCGCCGGCTGCAATGCGGGCATGGCATCGTCTGGCAGGTTCTGCAACGACAGGGAGACAGTAGCCTGCTGGCCAAAATCAACCTGTTCCGGAGCCATAGTGCTGATGCGAACCGTTGACAGTGTGTCCTCAAAGGTTGCGGCATTCAGCCCCATCCGGGGAGCGCTGAGCAATGTAATACTAAGTAGTATGCAGGTAACGGGTAAAATTTGAATTTTCATAGTGCTACGGATTAAATGACGATGAAGCATGTTACGGAGAATTAAAGGCATGGTGTGCAGGTAATTTGAATGATTGCTAACACTGTACAGCGAAGTTTGTTTACGAAGTTATTATGGCGGTTGTTGATCGATTGTAAAACCGAACCTTTTCCCCCAAGTCTCAACATTACCCGCTTACTGTTTTTCCGGCTTGTCCAATATGTACGGTGAATGGGGGTAGACCTCCTCAGGATACAGCGGTTCCAATGGGCTGGCCTTGGGAATAGGAGGTACTTGCTCAATCTTCGCAATGGGTTGTTGACTGGCCGCTCCCCATTTGCGCAGATTTTCGCTCAATGTTTTGGCGGTTTGCAGGTTTACCGGCTCCGGATCATAAGTGATGCCGCGGAATTCATCATTGACCCTTTTTAAATGTATGAAATAGGTTCTTCCGGCTAGAAAATCATATTTCCGGCTGCGGGATACCTCGATAGGCTGCCGTTTGTTGGTGAACCAGGTTTTTGAATGGGTGGTAATTTCGCCTTTGCCGGGTTGAATCTTAACCATAGTGTAAGAGCCCTCGGAAATTTTCAGCAAGGCATCGCCTTTATAGTCCACGGTGAGTGGGCTGTCGGCAATGCCTTTGTATTTGACCGGTGCGGGGCGGATAAAATACACATTGGCCGGTTCGACATCAGATGCGGCTTGCAGCGCAGGATTGTCGCGGTATACCTTGGTCCCGCAGCCGCTGAGTAAAATCGTTGCGCTCAACAGGGAGGCCGCAATATAATAAAAACCGGTTGTTGCATATGGTTTCATATGAGAGAATTTTTATCGTTGTTTTTTATTAAAAGTTGTTTTTTATTAAAAAAGTCAGTTTACACCAATCATGGACTGGGGTTAGGGATTTCGGTGTGAATTTGCTCGATACCCAGCAACACGTCCTGGCTGAGGCTGATATTGATGCTATCCAAATTACTGCGCAGTTGTGCCAGATCGGTGGCCCCAATGATGGTGCTGGTGACAAACGGGCGGGAATTGACATACGCCAATGCCATTTGTGCGGGCTCCAGACCATGTTCGCGAGCCAGATTCACATAGGCTTCGGTGGCTTTCAACGCGCGCGGATTACTGTATCGGTCAAAGCGTTCGAACAAGCTCAAGCGGGCACCGTCGGGACGGGCGCCGTTTAAGTATTTGCCACTCAACATGCCGAAGGCCATCGGTGAATACGCCAGTAGACCGCAGCCTTCGCGGTGAGAAATTTCCGATAAACCCACTTCGTAGCTGCGATTCAGAAGATTGTAGGGATTCTGTATGCTGACAATACGGGGCAAGTCCTCAGTTTGCGCCAGCTGTAAAAATTGCATCACGCCCCATGGGGTTTCGTTGGAAATACCGATAGTCCGGACTTTTCCGGTTTTAACAATGTCCGCCAGTGCCTGCAGTGTTTCTTCTATGGCTACCGGCTGATCGTCGGGGTCGAATTCAAAGCCCAGATGGCCGAAAAAATTGGTTTTCCGGTCGGGCCAATGCAACTGATATAAATCGATATAGTCGGTCTGCAGGCGTTGTAAGCTGTAGTTGAGCGCGGTTTCGATATTCTTGCGATCGAAACAATTGTTGCCGTCTCTAATATACGCCACCCAGTCACCACGACCGGCGATTTTACTGGCGAGAATGACTTGCTCGCGATTTTGTCGCTGTTTGAGCCAGCTGCCGATATAGCGTTCGGTCAACGCATAGGTTTCCGCTTTGGGGGGCACGGGATACAATTCGGCGGTGTCGATGAAATTCACACCCGCTTCCATAGCCAAATCCAATTGTTCATGGGCTTCGGCCTCGGTGTTTTGTTCGCCCCACGTCATAGTGCCCAGGCAAATCTGGCTGACTTGGATGTCGGTATGGCCTAACTTTCTGTATTGCATGGAATTACCCGCGGTTTAATGATTTTTCGACTATTCTTTGGGAGCTCTGATGCTGCATGGCAGACCGGCGCTCCATTATAGACTCGCGGCCCATTATAGGGAGTTCCGTACAAGTGTGACAACCGCAAGCGATTTATTGAGTGGGTTGAATGACCGGCCGGGGTTTGCCCGCGGCGTCCACCGCAACATAGGTGACCGTGGCCTCGGTGACTTTGATGCGCTCCGGATTGGCGGGATTGCGCTCGGCATACACCTCCACCAATACCGTGATGGAGGTAGTGCCGATGCGGGTGATGCTCACGTAGCAACTGACCAGATCGCCCACGTAAATAGGTTTGTGGAATTGGAATTCCTTCACCGCCACGGTGACGACGCGGCCTTTGGCTTTGCGGCTGGCCTCGATACTGCCCGCCAGGTCCACTTGGGCCATAATCCAACCGCCGAATATGTCCCCGGCGAAGTTGGTATCCTGCGGACGGGCCAGCAAGCGTATGGTCGGTTCGGCCTCAGGCGGTTTGTTGTTTTCGGTGCTCATGGCTAGGCACATCAAAATCGTCGGGTGAATCGTGGCCGGCGTACAAGTTGGCTATGGTATCGGCGTAGTGTTCCATGATGCGCTCGCGCTTGAGTTTCAGTGTGGGGGTGATCAAGTCGTTTTCCACGGTCCACGGCTCCAGGGTCAACGCAACCGTTTGAATCTGCGCATAGCCCGGAAATTCCTTGATTTGCTCGCACACCCGTTGCAATACGGCGCTTACGCTTGCGTCGCTACGCAGTGAATGCGGGTTGTTACAGTCCTCGCCAAGCTGGGTGCATAGGTTTTGCCACTGGGCCGGATTCAATACCAGCAATGCGGACAAATACGGCCGGCCTTCGCCCACCACCATCACCTGGTCAAACAGTGGGTCCATGGCAATGGACAGTTCCATATCACTGGGCGGGACTTTTTCGCCGTTGGATAAGACGATGATTTCCTTGAGCCGGCCGGTGATGTAAATACGGCCTTGTTCGTCGAGCCGGCCTTTGTCCCCGGTGTGCAGCCAGCCTTCGTTATCGATTATGGCTTCAGTGGCTTGTTTGTTGTGCCAATATCCCAGCATCACCAGGGGGCCGCGCACCAGCAATTCATCATTGTCGCCGATACGCACTTCAGCGCCATTGAGCGGTGGGCCGACACTGGCGGGCTCGTTGTTGCTCGGTGTGTTGACAGCGATAATGGGGCTGGTTTCCGTCAGCCCATAGCCCTGCAATAACTGTATGCCCAGGCCAATAAAGGTTTTTGCCACCGAAGTGGACAAGGGCGCGCCACCGCAAATGGCGACTCGCAGGCGGCCGCCCAGTTTGGCGGCGATTTTACTGGCCACCAGGGCTTTGAGGATGGGCCAGGCCAAATGGGATTTGTCGGGATGTTCAAACCGGTCCCAGCCCACCGCTACGGCTTTGTGGAACAGGTTCCGGGCAAAAGCCGGTTTTTCCTCCAACTGGGCGGCAATTTTGTTGTACACCCGTTCGTAGATTCGCGGCACGGATATCAACACCGTGGGACGAATGCTCAGCAGGTCTTCCGCCAGGTCTTGCACGGAACGGGCAAACGCCGTCTGGGCGCCGGTTAACATGGGAACATAATAACCGGCGGTGCGTTCCAGCATGTGGGATAAGGGCAGAAAAGATAAAAACACATCTTCGCGATAACATGGCACTGACTGTACGCCGGCATGTACGTCGCTGAGTATATTGGTATGGCTTAACATGACGCCTTTGGGCCTGCCGGTGGTGCCCGAGGTGTATACAATCGTGGCCAATTCCCCAGGCTGGCTTTCGTTGGCTTGCAAGTCGTTTTCGTCCAGCGTCTGCGGAATATTTTCCAGCCATTCATCCAGTGTCAGCAAACGACTGAAGCGGTTGTATTCATGGCACGGTTGCAGGCTTAACAGTCGAACCAGTCCCTCCATTTGCGAAGCAATGGCCTCCAACTCCCGTAACTGTTCGACGCCTTCAATGAGTAGCAGTTTGATGCCGGCGTTTTGTAATACGTAGGAAATGTTTTCGGTGCGGTCATTAGTGTACATCGGCACAACCACCAGGCCCATGCCTAAAGCGGCTTGTTCGAACTGGACCCATTGCGGACAATTACGCAACATAATGGCTACCCGGTCGCCGGGGCGCAGGGATTCGTTGGCCAATGCCGCTTGCATGCGCGCGACTGTCACCGCGCTCTGGCGCCATGAAAGCTCCTGCCACTTCTGGCTTTGTGGGTGGTAATAACGATACGCCGTTAAATCGGGGCTGCGTTTGACGCGCTCTCTAAACAGGCCTGCTAAGGTGCTCGTTTGCTCCGGCGTTATAATGTCCAGTGTCTTAGGATGCATTGACTTTTATCACTTTTGCTTCATCGTGGGTTGTGGTTTTATTGTTATCCGCTTGGGCGGTTTTGGTGGTATCGTGTTTATCTGCACGGTTAGCGTCGGACTGCCAACCTGCATCGGGGGTAAAGCGCTCGCCGTGCTTTTTCTCCAATTCCAACAATTGGTTGTACAGCGAGTTAACTCCACGGCTTTGAAGATAATGCAACGGCCCGCCACGAAACGGTGCAAATCCGGTGCCGAAGATAATACCGGCGTCGATCAAGTCGGCATCACCCACAATACCTTCGCGTTGGCAGGCCACCACTTCATTGAGCATGCGCAACATGAGTCGGTCCTGAATGTCTTCTGGGCGGTAGTCGGATTTACCGGGTTTATGATGCAGCGGTTTGCCGTTTTTGTATTGATAAAAACCACGACCGCTTTTTATGCCCAGGCGGCCGGCTTCCACCAGTGATTTCAAACGATGCGGTACTTCCAGGTTGAGTTGCTCGGAGAGGATTTCCGCCACCGATAAACAAATATCCAGTCCCACCGTATCGGCCAGCTCTATGGGTCCCATGGGCATGCCGAAGTCCAGCGCTGCCTGGTCTATGACTTGCGGGGCGATGCCTTCGGATTCCAATACCACCGCTTCCACCAGATAAGGCATCAATACGCGATTGACCAGAAATCCCGGCGAACTTTTTACCGGCAGGGGCAAACGGTTGATATGACGGGTGAACGCTGCCGCGTGGGCAGTGGCTTCGGCGCCGGTGGTGCTGCCGCTGACTATTTCCACTAACTGCATCTTGGATACAGGATTGAAAAAGTGTATGCCCACCAGCCGTGATGGCTCAGCCAATGCCTCGCTCAAGGTTTCAATGGGAATGCTGGAGGTGTTGGTGGCCAGCAGCGCGCCGGGTTTGAGCTGAGGTTCAATGGATTTGAATAATGTCTGTTTGGCCTCCAGGTTTTCGAAGATGGCTTCGATGACCACATCGGCATGTTTCAGGCCCAGCCCGTCCATGTCCGGGGTGATTCGGTCCAACGCCGCTTGTATCAAAACCGGTGCTTTCAAGGTCTTTTTGAAGAGTTTACTGGCACTCTTAATGACTCTGGCCAACGCCGCTTCCTGGCGGTCTTGCACCGTCACTTGCATGCCTTGTGAGGCGCACCAGGCCGCGATATCCCCGCCCATAACGCCGGCGCCGATGACATGCACATGCTTGGGTTTAAACAGGGATTTGTCACCGGCGGATTTGAGTTGTTCCTGGAGGAAGAATACCCGGATGAGATTTTGCGAGGTTTTACCGACGATTAAACGCGAGACCTGGCTTTGTTCGCCGTCCAGCATTTGATATTTATCGTTAGCGTGCTTGGCCCACAAATCAATGAGTGCATAGGGGGCCGGGTAGTGGTTTTTGGGCGCTTTTTTCGCTACTGTGCTGCGCATTTTATTGGCCAGTAATGGCCGGAGTAAGGCGTGATTGGTGTAACGTTTCCAACCCTTGAGCCGCTGCGGTGCTGGTTGACTGTTGATGAGGTTGACCGCGCCTTGGTGTAAATGGCGCTTGGGGACCGCATAATCCACCAAACCGATTTTTTTCGCCGCCCGGGCGCTCAAGCCGCGCCCGGTTAACATCATGTCCATGGCCGCGGGGGCACCGATCAAAGGTGGCAAGCGGGTGGCACCGCCAAAGGCGGGGAATATGCCGATGCGGATTTCGGGCAAACCCAGGCGGGTCCTGGCATCATCGTCGGCGATACGGTAGCGGCAAGCCAGTGCCAGCTCCAGGCCGCCACCCATGCAAAAACCGTGGATCAAGCAGACGGTGGGAAAGCGCAGCCTTTCGAGCCGATTGAAGGTATCCTGGCCCAAGCGGATAAACTCCCGGGCCAATTGCACGTCATTGGCTTTAGCCAGTTCCTTGATGTCAGCGCCGGCAAAAAAACCGTTTTGTTTGGCCGATAAAATCACCAGGCCTTTAGGAGGGCTGCTGTCCAGCTCGCGCACAATAGCATCCAGTTCCTGGATGACTTCCTGCGAAAAAGTGTTGGTGCTGGCGTCCTTTCGGTCGGCATACAGCCAGGCGATGGATTGGGCATCGGTTTCCAAACGCCAGTGTTGGTATGGGGTTGTAGGCATTTCGCTCACTCCGTTTCGCTCTGAGTCAGGGATTAAGTATTGTCCGGTACATCGTTTTCGACCGCATGGTTATCGGCTGAATTGTTATCCGCTGCATTGTTATTAAAAGAATAGTTCTCCACTAACATGGCGCCACCTTGGCCGCCGCCTATGCACAGACTGGCCATGCCGCGTTTGGCGTTATTGCGTTTTAGCACATGGAGTAAATGTAACACGATGCGGGCGCCACTGGCGCCTACCGGGTGGCCCAAACTGACGCCGCCGCCATCGACATTCAGGCGTTCCTGGTCAAGTTCGCCGAAGGCTTTGGCGGTATGCAGTTGTTCGCGGCAATAGCGGGCGTCTTTCCAGGCTTCGATGTTGGCCAGGACCTGGCAAGCGAACGCTTCATTGATCTCCCAGTAGTCCACATCTTTTAATTGCAGTTTGTGGCGTTTTAACACGGGGGTCATGGCGTGCACCGGGCCTAATCCCATTTGCGCCGGATCCAATGCCGCCCAGTGAGAGTCGATAATCTTGCCCAACACCGGTAGGTCGAATTTTTTCACCGTGGCTTCGTTGGCCAACACCAGCCACGCCGCGCCATCGGTGACCTGGGCGCTGTTGCCCGCGGTGACTTTACCGAAGGGGCGATCGAATACGGGTTTGAGTTTGGCCAAGGCTTGCATATCGGAATCCCGTCGCAGGCCATCGTCTTCCTTGTAGTAGTGGCCGTTGGTGTCGTAAATGGTTTCCACTTCTGGCAGCCAGCCTTGATCGATGGCATTGGCCAATCGATGGTGACTGCGAACGGCGTAGTCGTCCATGGCTTCGCGGCTGATGTTAAAGCGGTCGGCCAGGATTTCCGCGGTTTGTCCCATGGATAAGCCTACCACCGGATCGGTCAGGCCTTTTAGCAAGCCGATGACAGGCTTGAGATAAGCCGGGCGCAACTGCGCCAGTGTCTTAACCCGCTGCCCCAGGGTTTTGGCTCTCATCCACGCCCCCAGCCATTGCACCATGGATTGCGCCAGTAACACCGGCGCATGGCTCATCGCCTCTATGCCTCCGGCCAACACCAGGTTGGAGCGGCCTGAGGCGATGTTCATGGCGGCGCTGTCTATGGCTTGTAAACCTGAGGCGCAGTTGCGCTGCACCGTCCACGCCGGTACGTGTTGGTCACATCCCAGGCGCAAGGCTACCACCCGGGCGATGTTGACTTCCTCGGGGCCGGGCATCACGCAGCCGGCAATGACTTCGTCGATGTCGGTGGCCTCGAACGGCATGCGCGCCAGCAGGGGTTTGGCGGCGGCGATGGCGATATTGGCCGCCGTGAATGGCCCCGGTTTGCCTTTGGCTTTTAAAAATGGCGAACGGCTGCCGTCTACGATATAAACGTCGTGTACCAGTTTGCGTTTTTGGGTCATCTAAGCACGCTCCTATTGTCAGGTATCACATTTAAGCGTTATGTCTAACACATTGTCATTTGCTTGCTATCACGCACATTCTTTTGCCGATGGTTTCGAGGGCTGTTCGTCTTCGAATTGACTGGATTGGTGTGGCACCAATTCCTCGGCGGTGAAATCATCCACCATAATGGCTTCCCGTCGGGCGGCGTCGGCCGTACTTAGCAACTGAGCTTGTTCGTTGTCAATGAGGTTTAGCTCCAGGGCTTGGCGGATTTGTTGTTCACGGGTCAGCGGGGCGACTTTGCCTTCCCGGATGGCGTTGCGCAGGATTTTTTCCGCCGCCTCGGCATCAATGACGCGTTCCAATGCGTATTCCAAGCGGCTCATGGGTTCGCTCAGACGATATTGTTCGGTATCGGGCAGATACAAACCCGCCGTGAGACGGTCACGAGCCGTGGATGGGTTGAGCAGTAAGTCGGCTGCTTTATGGCCGGAGTTGTCCGTAGGCCCGGAATAGGTTTTACCCAAGGGAAACACGATACGACGTAACAACCACGCGACGGGCCGGTTGGGGAAATTGATTATGAATTTATCCAGGCTTTGCTGCATGATGCGTAAGGCATTTTCACAACTCCATTGCAGCAGTGGCAGATCCGAAAACGGTTGCCCGTCGTCTTCAAAGCGTTTTAAAGTGGCCGAGGCCAGGTATAACTGACTCAATACATCCGCTAGCCGGCCGGACAGCTTTTCTTTGCGTTTCAAGCTGCCGCCCAGCACCAGCATGGCCACATCGCTGACAAAGGCCAGGGCACTGCTCATGCGGGTGAGTTGCTGATAGTAATATCGACTCGGCCCGCTCACCGGCGGGCGTACCCAGCGGGCTTTAGTCAGACCTAGAAACAAACTGCGCGCGGTATTGCTGAGGGTGAATCCTAAGTGGGCGATTAACGCCGCATCGAAGTCGCGCAAGGCCTGGTTCTGGTCCTCTTCCTGGGTGGCGAGCATCTCCTTTAACACGTAAGGATGGCAGCGAATGGCCCCTTGGCCGAATATGATCATGCTGCGGGTGAGAATATTGGCCCCTTCCACGGTAATGCTGATGGGGATGGACTGATACACCCTGGCCAACAAGTTGCGCGGCCCCATGCATATCCCGCTGCCGCCTTGGATATCCATGGCGTGATTGATCACGGTGCGCATGTTTTCGGTCAAATTGAATTTGACGATGGCCGAGATCACCGATGGGCTTTGCCCCATATCGATGGCCGAGGTGGTCAAGGTGCGTGCGGCATCCATCATATAGGTGCTGGCGGCGATATGAGCCAGTTTTTCTTCCACGCCTTCGAAGCGGCCTATGGGTGTTTTGAATTGCTGGCGTACCCGCGAATACGCGCCGGTGGCGCGGCTGGCGAGCTTGCCAGCGCCGACGCTCAGCGCCGGTAGGGAGATGGAGCGCCCGGCGGCCAGACATTCCATTAACATGCGCCAGCCGTTGCCGGCTTGCGCCACTCCGCCGATAATCCAATCGATGGGAATAAATACGTCTTTGCCGCAATTAGGCCCGTTTTGGAAGGCGCTGTTTAGCGGAAAATGACGGTTGCCGATTTCCACGCCAGGGGTGTCAGTGGGAATCAAGGCGCAGGTAATGCCTACGTCTTCCTGCTCGCCAATGAGGTGATCCGGGTCATACAGCTTGAAAGCGAGTCCCAACACGCTGGCGACAGGGCCCAGGGTGATATAACGCTTTTCCCAATTCAGGCGGATACCCAATACATCTTTTTCGCCGCCAAACTCGCCGCGGCACACTATACCGCTGTCCACCATGGATGCGGCGTCTGAGCCGGCTTCCGGGGAGGTCAGCGCAAAACAAGGAATTTCCTGTCCCTTGGCCAGACGCGGCAGATAATGGTCGCGCTGGGCATCAGTACCGTAGCGTAATAACAGCTCCGCCGGTCCCAGCGAGTTGGGGACCATCACCGTGACCGCTGCCGTAATGGAGCGGGAAGCAACTTTCATAACCACGCAGGAATGCGCGTAGGCGGAAAACTCCAGACCACCGTATTTTTTCGGAATAATCATGCCGAAAAAACCATGCTCTTTTAAAAACTGCCAGACTTCATCGGGCAGATCGTAATGCTCATGGGTTATTTTCCAATCATCGACCAGGCGGCACAGTGCTTCGGCCGGACCGTCGACGAACGCCTGCTCTTCGGCGGTTAACTGCGGCCGGGGGGTGTCCAGCATTTTGCGCCAGTCAGGCCGGCCGCTGAACAGTTCACCATCCCACCATACGCTGCCGGCTTCCAGTGCTTCGCGTTCGGTCTGTGACATGCCGGGCATGACTTGGCGAAACGCGTTTAACGCCGGTTTGCTCAACCATTGCCGGCGCAAGCCGGGAATATTCAGTGCGAGGGCCGCGCCTGCGAATACCAGCCACAGCGACGCGGCGATGAAGGTCGATGGCGATGCCAGTTGCCCCCAGGCAACCAGTGCCGCAGCAACAACGCCTGTGCTCAGCAACAGCGAAATGCGGAAATACAACAGTGTCCAGATCAGGGTAATGAAAAAACCTATCCACAGCAGTGTTTGCATGTTGTTAACTCGCCTTAGTTGGGTTGTCCGAAATCAAACTTTTATCATCTTTGCCCGGCGGTTCGCCAGGGGGAGGTGAATATTCACTTTTTAGGACTGGGTTCGCCGAATCATGATCGACTGTAGGCGGAGGTTTGTTACGGGATTTTTTGCCCAATTGCAGCACAGGACCAAGGCCGCGAACCAGCTGGGGTTTACCCGGTTTACTGGGTTGGCGCACAGTGTTGGGGATGAAGCAGTCGTTATCATCGTTACACACCACACCTTCCTGGTCCCACGGTAACTGGCGGTACACCGCCAGATCGTTTAATCCCAGCAAGGGGTATTTGATGATTTGAAAGTACGGCGAATAGTCGAAATCCCGGGGCGTGTATAAGCGAGTATTGCGCTTGTATAGGCGGAAATCCGCGCCTTCGCGGTGAATGACAGGCAAGATGGGGAATTGCACGGTAGTAAACGCGGCGGCTATCAGTGTGGAACAGACGGTTTTGGTGGACACGCCGGCGTGACGTTCGAACAGGCTGGAACGCCAGCGGCGCGGTATGATGCCATAGGGTAATAGGAATCTGGCTAAGTCCAACAGCTGGCGGACGTCGTATTCGTAGCCAATGTGTTTAGCCGCGTAGTGAATGACTTGTTGCACGTCTTTGCGGGACAAACCCTGGGGCCGGCAAATGCGCAAATGATCGTTAGAGTATTTGTTAAGCGGCGTGACAACAGTACCTTCGCCCAGCAGCGGTTCGATCAATAGTTGATCATCCGGGTGTCCGTCGTACATCCAACTGATATGTTCGCGGACGGCGGGATCGTCGATGTCCGCCAAACGACCAATATATAACGCGGAATGCGTCCAGGGACTTTGGGTGATATTTTTTATGACTTCGCTGACACGGGAACGGCCTTCCACCAAAATCACATCGCAGGGACGGATTTCGAAACTCAGACGGTCAAAATCGCAGGGTGGCGCACCTTCGAGGGGATTTTCATAGGTGAGCCAATGGATGATTTTGTTGCCTAACCATTTGATGGGGTTGGATAAAGCCATAATGTTTTGGTTAACCAGCTATGTGGGGTGCAAAATCGGCACCTCCACTACTAACTATAGTTAGAGACAGGGTAATTTGCATAAAGTTACAGTGTGCATACCGCACATTTTTGTGGTGAAGATTTCGGGAACTATTCGCTCCAGCTTATGCGCTACAACGGATTCACAATAGTTAAGCATGGTTTGTGCCGGGTATGGGAACGACAGCGATATCCAGTAATTAGCAGGCCGGTGGTGAGGTAAGTCGGATTTTAGTCGACAAACCTTAATAGCCAGGCGGTTAGGCGGTTTTTATTTTTGTCTTATTTTTCAACGCGGACCACTCGGTATTCACCCAAATCCTGTTTCAGGAAAACGGTTTGGCCGGGCGATCCGTTGTCGCTGATTTCGATTTTACAGACGGTGCAGTCTGTCTGGCAGTACATCGGGAATTGTAAAGGGGTGCTGTCGCAATAATAATGAGCCGACACTGACTGCTCAACAAGTATGCGGTTGACCTGATGCATGGACATGCCCTGAATAATTTCATTGCGGTACAAGGCTTCCGCAATTCGGATCTTAACGGGCGGCGTCGCCGTGAAAATGGATTGCTGCCTTGAATGGTCCAGATGAACCACGGTGGGCGCTTGGAAATTACCGCTAAACCAAACCACCTGATCCTGTAAAAAAATCAATCCTTCGCAGGCTTGGCAATTGGCGTCACAGTGAGACACCGCTTGGTTATTACACCAGAATTTGCCTTTGTACGGTTTTGGTCCATACGGAGTGGTGTCTGCAGCAATGAGGACTTCGTCTACTGTCATGCCCAAGCGCACTTGGCCGGCAATGATGTCATCGCGGAAGTTATTGTTGTGAACAGAGGCGGGTGAGCTGGCGTGGTCTGCTGGTAATCGGTCAAAATGGGCGGCCCGGTCGGGATAATTCCTGGCCAGCCATTGATTTTGGCGGGAATAGTCACTCACAGGGGTACAACTGATCAACCCAAGGGTGAGTGTGAGTATGCAAACTGCCTTGATACCACTGAACTGCATTGCGTGTGCCTGATAGCGTATTAAAATACTCAACTTTTATACAGTACACTACATTACGCCAGCTTGTTATCAGATGCAGTTAAAAATTATTTATGGCGCATGGCAACGGGCGCTTTTGGAGAAGCCAAGCATATGTTTGCAGAAACGGTTATAGCAAGTATCCTGACATATATACTGATGTTGTCAGCGTTTTACCTACATCGCATCAGAACGTTTCATGTACCGGTGATGGTGTTTATTGTTTTATTTGATTTGCTCATGCCGGTGTACTTGTATTCCACCCGCGACTGGAAAACCCGCTTGATCGATGACGGCGATTTATTTTCCTTTGCCGTGTGGATGCATTTTGGTTTGCTGATTACACTGTTTGTGTTGTATGCCATTCAAATACTGGCTGGGCGTAAATTGCTGTTAGGTGATCAAAGTGGCCGAGCGGAGCATAAAAATGTGGCAAAGGGGATTTTGGCTGTGCGGGCGCTGGTCATTCTCACCGGGGCGTTGTTAGCGCAGCCACAGCAGGGTTGAGCAAAGCATTGAGTAAAACGAGGTGAACAAAAAAAGGGGGCTTTGTGCCCCCTTTTTTTACGCATGCGGCTTAAAGCGTTTATTTCTTCTTATTTTCAATCAGTTCCTGGATGATCGGCGTCAACACCACTTCCATCGCGAATCCCATTTTGCCACCGGGAACAACAATGGAATTGGGGCGCGACATAAATGAGTCATGGATCATGCTCAGGAAATAAGGGAAGTCCACGTTCTTGGGATTCTTGAAACGGATCACCACAAAACTTTCGTCGGGCGTAGGAATATCGCGTGCAATAAACGGGTTGGAAGTGTCCACGGTGGGTACCCGCTGGAAGTTGATGTGCGAGCGCGAGAACTGCGGTGTGATGTAGTTAATATAGTCTTCCATACGGCGTAAAATGGTGTCTACAATCGCTTCCGCCGAATAACCGCGTTCCAGATTATCGCGGTGGATTTTCTGGATCCATTCCAGGTTGACAATAGGTACGACCCCTACCAATAAGTCCACCACTTCCGCGACATTTACCGTATCGGTTTTCACGCCGCCGTGTAAGCCCTCATAAAATAATAAATCGGTATTCTCCGGAGTATCTTCCCATGGGGTGAACTGACCGGGTTGCAGTTTGAGGTCCTTATACGGCTCGGCTTCTTCTTCGCTGTGCAGGTAATAACGGCGCTTGCACATGCCGGTTTCACCGTACTCTTTGAATGTCTCGTATAATTTGTCGAATAAATTGGCGTCTGGACCAAAGTGGCTGATATTTTTCCCCTGCTCGGAATATTCGGCGATTTTTTGTTTCATCGCGGCACGGTCATATGCGTGGTAGCTGTCGCCTTCGATCACGGCAGGGGTGATTTCTTCCCGGCGGAATATGTGTTCAAACGCGCGTTTAACCGTAGTGGTTCCTGCTCCAGAAGAACCGGTAATTGCAATAATGGGATGTTTGGCCGACATAGTTACTCTCCTAACTCATTAAAAAATATTAAAATATTCTTCTGGCCGCCTGGACTTGATCACGTGGCGTGCATAACCCGCGAGTCGTATGACCCATGGCTGGCCAATTTACCTGCCATAATCAGCCACATTAACTGTCGCGCGGAAAATGTTTTGAATTGAATTCGGGTCCTCGGCTTTGTTGTAAGTTTTTACCGGGAGGGCGAATGATAGCGTTTTATCTCCAATGAGGAAAGCGTTTGGCGTCGGTCATCGCTCAAGGTGGGAGTGCAACAAAAACGCTTTGGGGAAATTAACCTGAATCTAATCAGTCATTAATGAATATTCGCGGGCATTTCATCCAGGACCAGGCTTTCAACCCAGGTGTATGCGGCTTCAAAGCCGGGTTGATTAAACATCACCATCAAAACCACCCACTTGAGCTGGTCCAAATCCATTTCATCGGCTTCCAATGCCATCACGCGATCAATGATTAATTCGCGTACAGCGGGGTCCACGACTTTCATTTGCTCTAAATTAAGCAAGAAACCGCGGCACTCGGCATTGAGTTTTTTCAGCTCACTGCTGCTGTAAAGGCGGACTGAATTGATATGGTTGGTGATAGGCTCGGCGCACTCATCCTGGCCTTGTGCCAGGTCTTCCAGCCAGTTGAACGCCTTATTAATTTGGGTGCTGCGAAATCCTGCATCATTAAGCTGCGCCTTGAGTTTTTCTGGGTCACTGTACAAGGGCGAATCGTCGTCCATATAGTTTTCGAACAAGTACATTAGGACTTCAAACAAACTCTCTTTCATGTTTTTTCCTTCGTCAATGGGAGCGCGTATACATTCCCGCGTTTGATGTGACGCACCCTTTCAATTCGAGTTCCACCAGCATGGCGGAAACCGCCTCGCTAGTCAATTGGCTTCGCTCCACCAGGGTATCGATGGAAGCGGGTTCATAGCCTAATTGGGCATATAAGCGCTGATGTTCCAGGGTCGGTAACCAATCATTAAGCTTTTGATTATGTACGTCATTGCCGTCTCCGTCGGGTGCGGCTGCAAGGCAACTCCGGTGGTGTGACGATCGGTTTGGTGGTTGCGCATTGTATTCGGTGTTGGCTTGGGTGTCGTGGTGAATGTGTTGTGGGTTATCTACTAAACGCATTAGAGCGCCTAATTCTTCCATTATATCATTAGCGGTTTCAACTAATTTAGCGCCTTGGCGGATCAAAGCGTGGCAACCGCGGGCTAATGGATTATGAATGGACCCGGGAATGGCAAATACCTCCCGGCTCTGTTCCATGGCGGTTCTTGCCGTAATCAACGAGCCGCTTTGGCGGGCGGCTTCCACCACCAGGGTGCCCACGCTCAAACCGCTGATGATACGGTTACGGCGTGGAAAATTCGCCGCCAACGGCGGAGTGCCCGGTGGAAATTCGGATATTAAGACACCGTGATCGGCGATGTCGTGGGCCAACGGCCGGTTGCGCGCCGGATACACCCGGTCCAGCCCGGTTCCCGCCACCGCAATAGTCAATTTGCGAGCCGCCAGGGCTCCCAGGTGGGCGGCTGTGTCAATACCCAGTGCCAATCCGCTGGTGATAACAAATCCAGCGTGGCTTAAATGCTTGGCAAACTCCCGCGCGGTTTCTTCGCCGTTATGACTGGGATTGCGGCTGCCCACAATGGCCAATTGGGGATGGTTTAATAACTGTGGTTCACCGCGGTAAAACAACAATGGCGGGGGATCATGGATTTCCCGCAGCAGTTTTGGGTATCCGGGATCGGCTATGGTGAGTACACCGTTGTTTTGCTCGGACAACCATTGCAAATCTTTATCGACTGCAGACCAATCCGGATTGAGGAGATAGCGGCGGGTATTTTCCCTGATGATGGATTTGTTGACCAAATCACTGAAAAACCGGCCTTGCACTGCGGCGAATACTTCTTCGGGAGAGCCGAAATGTTCGAGTAGCGCGGAAAAAGTTGTACAACCGACGCCGGGGGCATGGAGCAAACCCAGCCAATATTTTAAGTCGCTGTTATGCACTTGGTTTTGCAAATGCTTGTGGTCGTTATTATGTACTTCGTTTAGCGCGCTTAGTGGCGTGCTCATGGTTCCTCCCGGGTAACACCCAGCTTGCGGAGGGTTCACGTAATTCAGGCTGCGAGCATTGCGATATCAATCGGCGGCTTGGGTGTTTGTCACCGGATGGCAGGACAATCACAGGAAATATAGTCGCGGTTTAGATTGGTGGCACAATGAACAGAAACAACCTGAATTAGGTGGTTTCCGTAGCGCGGATAATATCAGGTATGGGGGGGAATTGCTTGTGCGATGTGAATATTCACTTTTTGGTCGTTACTACTTTCTTTGGCTCGTTACTACTGCGCAGCGGCGTTTTCATCACATTTTTTACCACGAAGACCATGAAGGGACAAGATATTCATTTCATGGCCTTCGCTAGGACAATTACCTCTTCGTAGTCTTCGTGGCGCAATTTACGACCGCTATTTCAAGAAGGATTACGGACGTAGTCGTTTATACGCATATCCCGGTCGGCTTCCATCACCAAGGCGTAACTGACCCGGTCAAAAGTGCGTATGACCATCAAAATACCAGCGCGAGTGTCGGGCAGCGTCACTGTGCCGGAGGATTTTAAATCACGGACGTCTCGTACGGTTTTGCCGGTTTGGTAGACGGCAAGCACATGACCGGTTTCAATGCCATCTTGTTCGCCTCGATTAATGACCACGGTTTGATATTGACCAATGACCGAAACGCCGTCCACCACAGAAATGATCTGGCCTTCCACGGAAGATTGGGGTGCATGAGGAATAAAGGTTTCATCCAGGCCATAATCCCGTTTGGGTACCAGGCGGTCTCCCAGCAACACTTCCCGGTTTGCCTGGGTAATGCGCACTGTCGCCGGATCTCCGAAAGCGATGACTTTGGCGTCAGCCACGTGCAGGGCTTCATAACCGAGAATATCCCCCCGGCGGGCGCCGGGATTGCGGTAGGGATCGCCAATGCGCAACACGGAGAATTCACTGTCACCGCCTGAGACGATGCCACGGACATAGACGATATCGCCTTCGCCCGCAATAATGCGGTTTTCGGTGCCGGCAAGCACATAAGCGGCGTTGTTAATTTCCCGTTTTGTGACAATACGTGGTTTGCCTAAAAATTGACTAATGGCGTCCAGTGGGATGCTGGAAATGGGTTTGTCCACTCGGGTGGAGCGCACTTTGGGCGAGAATTTTACGGTGGCCTGACCCCGTTCCACTTTCAGCATGGGTTTGCCGGACTCATCGTACACCAAGGCCACGACATCACCGGGGTAAATTAAGTGGGGGTTTTCGATTTGTGGATTAAAACTCCATACTTCCGGCCAAAGCCAGGGTGATGCCAAAAACCGGGCGGAAATGTCCCATAAAGTGTCACCTTTCACCACAACGTAGCGATCGGGGTGATCGGGTCGCAGAGCAATTTCATCGGCAAAAACCGATGTGGAAATGATAGCGCTTAACAATACGCCCAATAATGCGCCCAACAATCCGCTTAATGACGCGATTCGACCAAAGCTGTAGATTTTGTTTACCATATTTGTTTCTCGTATTCCCTAATTGATCCAAAACGGAAGTTTATTTACATCGTTCGCTAATCTTTATAAATTAACAGGATAGCGCAAATAGTTCAGCAAGATTTATTCATTTTGTGACAGGTGTTTGTTCCCAGGGCCGTAAAATCTTTAAATTCATATCCCGTGCCACTATGTTACGAACTGGTTTCGGCCTTGCGTTAACCGTTGAGCAACTGTTTTATGCTGCTGATACTCCGGCGACAGATTAATGGTAGCCGTAAATTGCTACTATGGCGATAGGGTAACTAGCGGTTAAAATAACCAACTCTTTAAGATTTTGTGCGTCGTGCCGCGTTTGCCACAGAGAACTAAAAACCGGAACTTACCACTAGGGGCGTGCAGACTTGCAGGGACAGTGTATTGAACAAAACTTGGTCATTTCATCCGGCCAGCCAATGCATGGAATTTGGGAATTCTTTTCAGGTCAAACAGTTAGTGGATACCGGCAAAGTCAGTGTTAATGCGATTTATCGGTGTTAGCCATGATTTATTTACTATTGATGTGATCTATATTGCTGGGAGTTTTTCATTATGGCAATTCTGACAGTGTTACATTATCCCGATCCAAGGCTGCGTAAGGTCGCCCAGCCGGTGGAGCAGGTTGATGATCGTATACGCCAATTGGTCGACGATATGTTTGAGACCATGTATCAGGCGCCGGGCATTGGATTGGCGGCCACTCAAGTAGACCAGCATAAACGCATTATTACCATCGACATCAGCGAAGATAAAAGTCAGCCGTTGTGCATAATCAATCCTGAAATTACTGAGTCGGGGGGCGTGGAGCGCATGGAAGAGGGGTGTTTGTCCGTACCGGGAATTTACGAGCCCGTGGAACGCGCCGAACATATCACTTTGAAAGCGCTGAACCGTGACGGTGAGCTCTACGAAATGCAGGCCGACGGTTTGTTGTCTGTGTGTATCCAGCACGAAATGGATCACTTGCAAGGCAAATTATTTGTGGATTATTTATCGGAATTAAAGCGCAAACGGATCCGCAAGAAACTGGAAAAACTGCGCCAGAAAACCATGTAACCGAGTCTGCACTGCAAGGCCAAAGGAAGAAGGTTAAAAACGACTGCACCAAAAATAACTACGACAAAAACAACTACGTTAAATACAACTACGTTAAATACAACTGCGTCAAAAACACCAGCAACTGCGTATAGCCAAAATGGATTGGCCTGGCTGAGCACAACAATTCCACGACTTACCGCCTGGGATTAGGATACACTAACGCTTTTTTCCATCCCGCATCGATCTTATGTCCACATTAAAATTGATTTTTGCCGGCACCCCGGAATTCGCGGCCCAAGTGCTTGAGGGATTGATAGACTCGCCACATGAGATTTGTGCCGTTTACACCCAGCCCGACCGACCGGCGGGACGTGGCCGCAAGCTTAAGGCCAGCGCGGTCAAAGCATTGGCCTTACAACATCAGTTAGCCGTTCACCAGCCTGACAGCTTAAAAAACGTCCAGGAGCAACAAATATTGCGGGAATACCATGCCGATCTAATGGTCGTGGTGGCTTATGGATTGTTATTACCCCAAGCGGTGATCGACGCGCCTCGACTGGGGTGTGTGAATGTCCATGCCTCGCTGTTGCCCCGATGGCGTGGCGCAGCGCCCATCCAGCGCGCCATTGCCAGTGGTGACGACCGCACCGGCGTCACCATCATGCAGATGGACGCCGGACTGGACACCGGCCCCATGCTGCTCAAACGAGAAATTCCCATATTGTCCGAAGATACCGCCCAGAGTGTGCACGACCGGCTGGCCCGATTGGGAAGAGACGCCTTGCTGGAGGCGTTGCAACAAATCGACAGTGGTAGGGCGCACGCCGAACCCCAGGACGACAATCAGTCCACTTATGCACGCAAAATCGACAAAACCGAAGCGCTGATCGATTGGCATCAACCCGCCCGGCAGATTCACAATCACATACGTGCGTTCAATCCCTGGCCGGTGGCATATACCCACGTCGATGGCCAAACCCTGCGCATATGGCAAACTCAAGTGGCGGAAAACCACCGTGGTGACGCTACAGAGGATGCGCCTCCCGGTCAGGTCGTGCAAGAAAGCAAACAAGGCATTGATGTGGCTACGGCCAGCGGCGTATTGCGGTTATTGATGGTGCAATTGCCCGGCGGAAAACCACTGCCGGTGAGTGATTTTCTCAATGCTCACAGCTTGGCCGGGAAAATCCTGTCTTGATACCGGTTCATAAATTTTCAGCCAGTTGGTGGGCCCTCTATCAAGCCATTGGTTGTCCACCGCGTCTACCATATCCATGAACGCCCGTGCGGTAGCCGCTAAAGTCGTTCGAGATGTGGTAGGTTCCGCCATGCCGTTGGACGCTGCGCTGCAACAAAATGCCGGCTTATTGGGTAATGCGATGGATCAACCGTTGGTGCAGGAATTCAGTTATGGCGTGTTGCGTTGGTGGTTTCGCTTGCAGGAACAGGCCCACGGTCGGCTGCAAAAACCCATGAAACCCAAAGATCTGGACGTATTTTGTTTGCTGTTGGTGGGGCTGTACCAGTTACAATTCACCCGCATACCACCCCATGCGGCGGTGTCAGAAACAGTCACCGCGGTGCGGCAGTTGAAAAAAAATTGGGCGGACAAATTGCTCAATGCAATATTGCGTGGCCAGTTGCGTGAAACAGAACGCAAAACAGAGTCTAACGTAACGGCGGACGACAACAGTTATTCTCCGCAAGCGAGGTTCGCTCATCCGGCCTGGTTGTTAGACCAACTGCAAACGGCCTGGCCGCAACACTGGCAGGAGATCGTCGAGGCCAACAATCAGCGACCGCCCATGACGCTTAGGGTTAACCGTCAAAAATCTCAGCGTGATGCTTACTTGGATCTATTACAGGAAAACGGCCTGGGCGCGCATGCCACGCAATTTGCGCCGCAAGGCATTGTGCTTGAACAAGCCGTCAACGTGGAAAAATTACCCGGTTTTGCGCAAGGCATGGTATCGGTACAGGACAGCGCAGCGCAATTGGCCGCGCAGCTATTACAACTGCAAGCCGGTCAGCGGGTGTTGGATGTGTGCGCTGCCCCGGGGGGCAAAACCGCGCACATATTGGAAACCACCGCGGATCTTGCTGAGGTGGTGGCTTTGGATATTGACTCGCAGCGCCTGGTGCGCGTGGAGCAGAATCTGCTACGCCTGGGTCTTACGGCCCGGTTGATCTGCGGGGACGCGGCCAAGCCCCCATCGTGGTGGGACGGCGTGCTCTTCGACCGGATTTTGCTGGACGCTCCATGCAGCGCCACCGGGGTGATCCGCAGGCATCCCGATATAAAAGTGTTGCGCCAACCTGAGGATGTCCAGCGGGTGCGCACTCTGCAGCAACATATTCTCGACGCCGTGTGGCCGCTGTTGAAGCCCGGAGGAATGTTGTTATACGCCACCTGTTCCGTGCTGCCCGAGGAGAATGAATTCCAAGTGACCCGGTTTATTGAACGCAATCAAAATGCATGTTATCAAAGGTTTGATGCGCCCTGGGGGCATCAACGCCCGTTCGGGCGGCAGATTTTTCCCGGCGAACAGGAAATGGACGGATTTTATTACGCCTGTATAACAAAAAGTGATTAAACCTAATATCAGACAAATGCTGGACACGCTTTGCAATTGGCGTCCATCTATAGCGGCTGGTGATGCGCCGTGTCCGGGACGATTGACCCGGGAAAAGTTGTCCAGGATAAAAGGATGCATTGCAACGGTATCGGGAGCGGTGTCGGTGGGGACATTATTGTTCGGGGTCGTGCATAGCGCGCCACTGCTGGCGGATGAACCGGGATTTACCATAACACGCGCCGAAGCCAAGCTGGTTAACCAGGTGTATCATTTGTCGGTTGAGATCAACTACGAATTTTCCAATAAAGTACTGGAAGCTATTCAAAGTGGTGTGCCTGTTGTTATCGCGCTGGATATTGAAGTGCGTCGGCCTCGCAGTTATCTTTGGGACGAGCAAATCGCCCAGCTTAAGCAGCGTTTCCAGCTTCAATATCATGCGCTTGCCGAACAATATATCGTGGTCAATCTCAACAGTGGCGCGCAAAATACCGCACCCACATTGAATTCCGCGCTTTATTATCTGAAAGAGATCGATAATCTGCCTTTAATTGATCAGCAATTGCTGGAGCCAAACGAGAACTATAAAGTGAGAGTGAGGGTCGCTTTAGAGTTTGATTCACTGCCGGTACCGTTAAAGCTCAGCGCGTATACTTCCAGGAGTTGGTGGTTAGGCAGCGGTTGGTTTGTGTGGGATTTATAAAGGTCTA
>JAJDNG010000188.1 GCA_022340845.1 Gammaproteobacteria bacterium
CGTTAATGCTAGGCCCTTCCAGGATGAGCGGAAACTGGGTATCCGGTAACGCCAACGTCGTAAACGTGACGACATCGCTGTTAACTGCTCCATTGTGGTTATAGTCATCCGAAAACACCCGTAACGAATACGTAGTTTGTGGTACCAGCTCATTGAGCTGCATAGTGTGAGTGCGATGATATACTGGATCGTTGGCCTCCTGGCCCAACAGATCACCTGTACCATAGACTGTGCGGCCCAGGGTCGCTTCATCGGTTTGCCATTGCACCACAGCGCTGATATCCGTTATTTGCGTGACGTACGGGCCAGCCACGATCACTGGTGGTTTTGTGTCCGGCAGGCTGAGGATTATATCCTGTAAGCTGTCACGCTCGAGCGAAAAATTATCGATGGTAGCGGTGGTAAATCCACTGGCCTTCGGCGGTATGATTTGTTGAGAGTAATTTGCATAAGGAAACAACGCGATGCGGTATTCACCTTGCGCATCAGTCTTAAACTTATCACCATAAGCGAAAACAGAAAATGTGGTACCGGCATGTTTCCAGCGTTCGTTAATGAACAGTTGCACATTGGCAACCGGCACACCGTTACTGTCTAACGCTTTGCCGGATAGATTGACCAACGGCAACTGAAGATCCA
This sequence comes from Gammaproteobacteria bacterium, assembly GCA_022340845.1. GTDB lineage: Bacteria > Pseudomonadota > Gammaproteobacteria > SZUA-152 > SZUA-152 > JAJDNG01. Next base: position 640 of record JAJDNG010000188.1, read on the forward strand.
GTGTTGAATCGTTCTGCAATGCATAGTTGCTCACAATTGGCGCCATATAAAACTGATTCGGCAATGGTAGGCTAGAAGGAGAATCCGAATCAGTGATAGTAATGTCGTAATTACCTTCGCGTAGCACCGCACGATAATACCCTTTTTGATCAGTGCTCGCACGATTTATGGTGCGCCTTGACTCGCGGCTGACAAATTCAAGATTGACGCCGCTTACAAGGTTGCCGCGATCATCTTTTACCACTCCCTCCAAGGCCAATGCCGGGGAAAAGACTAAGTCATGAACACCGTTTACACTTGCATCGATGCCATTTATTAACTCTGTTAGCAATACGGCATCTTCAGGTGGCGTCAATTGAATTTGGTAGTCATCATGCGATAAAACCATAACGGTGTAATAACCGTCGGCATCCGAAGTCACAAACCCCCCGCTGTTGTTAACGCTATAGAGTACGCCATCGGTATCATACCATGCGTTTTTCACTTCCAATTGCACAGCGGCCACGGCAGTACCCGCCGAATCAAAAATCCGGCCAGTGATTTTCACCAGCGGTAATTCAATATTGTGTTCATGGATTCCGTTGATGATGAGATCTTTTAATACGGGCTGTATGCCCCAAATCTGGGGCATGGGCTGTGTGGAATCTTTTGCATATCCTTGGGCGTTGATTTTGTACACCCCGGGGGCCAAATGGAATTCGTAACGCCCATCCACGAGCGTCATTACCGAAGCAATTTTCAAATTGGTGGTTTGATCTATAGCCGTTAGCATCACGCCATCCACCGGTTGGCCACCCGGCGTGGTAACTATCCCAGTTAACCTACTTGCACCGCTTAAAGAAAAATTGCGTACTGTATCTTGCGATAGTGCCAAGCCCGTGTATTGGGTGGTAGCATATTGCCGGCTGTCCTGGGGTATCAAGTTCAGTGAATAGTCAGTATAGATAAAAGTATAAAAGTTAAATTGCCCCTGTGAATTGGACAACACATGGTTTTGGTCGATGCTGATGGCGTAGGCCACATCGCCGGCATTCCATCTTTGGTTTATCTCCGCAGCAACATTGGGCTGAGGTTCATCGTTCTCGTTGGTTATGACTCCCGATAGCTGGACCACCGGTAACACCAAATCAAATCTGCGATCGCTTGCAAGCGGGATCTGATCCGCCAACGGGGAAATACTCCAGCGTCGGGGTAAGCGAATATTGGAATACTGACCGTATCCGTTGGCGCCTATTTTATATAGCCCCGGTCTTAGTGGAAAAATATATTCGCCGTCTTCGGAGGTGGTGTAGCGACCGACAAAATGTTGAGTCTCAATATTAAAAACCATAAGCTCAACCTGACTCACCGGTATGTTACTCGGCGTCAATACTTTGCCAGACAAATAAATAGCGTCGTTTAATACGAAATCAATCTCGGTGTCGCCCTCTACCGGATTGTTCTCGACTACCGTATTAGCAAAACCGCTATCTACAGGTGGATACAATGAAACGTCGTATTGAGCACGATCGAATACCGTCAGTGAATATTGGCCGTTGTTATCGGTTTTTAGCGAATTATTGGAATATTGTACCAAGTAGTTGCTACCTGCATCCTGCCAACTTTCCCTGATGGAAAGCGTCACATCCGGCACACCACTACCATTCACCGAATTTACTCTACCGGTTAACCGTACATCTGGCAGATTGAGATTCATGATCTGATCTTCGTGCAGTACTAAACTATTGACCAGCGGATCTATCTTCCAATAATCCGGTAACGCTATGTTGGAATTCCTGCCATAGCCGAATGCCACAATGTTATAAGTGCCCTCTGCTACCGGAAAAGAATATGCGCCGCTTTCATCCGTTGTTAAATAACCGGCGTTTTCACCCGATTGTTGATTATAGACGGCGAGTTCCACTCCGCTGAGGGGAGTACCGTCTGCAGCACTGACTACGCCACTGAGTACAATCTCAGGACGCAGTAAAACAAAGTGAAATACAACGTCTTGCTCGGCGATTACGATATCATCGATCAATGTGTCACTGAGGCCAAGCTCAAAGGGGGGTGTAATAACCAAATCGTATGTGCCATCAGGTAGATCCACCGCATAGCTTCCGGCCTCATTGGTGTTGACAGACTGCAACGCATTACGATTATTATCATATACAGTCAATTCGGTCCCAGGCAGAGGATCCCCGCCCAGATATACGGTACCGGTCAATTGATGGGCGTTAACCGCCAATGGAGTCAGCGCAAGCAAAACAACAATGAAAAACCAGTGGGCCATGTTGAAAGGTTTTTTTGCTACTGCGTGGCTTAACATGTTGGTTTCCTGTGACTATTTATTATTGCTTGTGCTGATCGATAAAACTTCGAGTGAAACTACTCACTTAACTATCGACAACTGTGTCACAAAGGTTAATTGAACCAGGCCACAGGTGTGAAAAAACTGTGAGCCAGTTCTCAAAATGAGAAAGCGGAAATGGCGAGGTTTTTACTTAGTGGGCGAACATCAAAAAAGGAAAGCCATCATTTCAACGGCGTATTAAAAATTAAAGAGATAAGAAGATTTAAGGCTATTCGTAGCGAATACTAACCAGATAATATTCTTTTTTCCCCTGAGGGGTTTCGACAATGACATCGCTGTCCAGGCTTTTACCCAACAGTGCTTTGGCCAGGGGTGAATCCATACTGATGAGATTGTTTTGGTAATCGAATTCATCGGGCCCGACGATTCGGTAGGTCAGCTCTTCGCCTTTTTCGTCTTCCAAGGTAACCCAGGCGCCGAAAAACACTTTGTTTTGATCGCTCGGTTTTCCACTGACAATTTTCATGTTTTCCAGGCGCTTGCGTAAAAATCGCACTCTGGAATCTATTTCACGTAATTGTTTTTTACGATAAATGTATTCGGCATTTTCTGAGCGGTCGCCTTCCGCCGCGGCGGCCGTCAGTGCCTTAGTAACCTCAGGACGTTTTTCCCGCCATAAATGGTTCAGTTCCTGTTCCAGGCGCTGATGTCCCTGGGGAGTGATGTATTTCGATCCTTGAGGCTGGGGTGGTCTATACCTGCCCATGCTGGCACTCTTTAATATGTATTTGTATTTGAATTTGTATTGAAGATTGGTGTCGGCGTTAGTTTTATGCGCGAACGCTAGGAGCCGGTTTTTTCCTGATCCGCCCAATAATGTTCACTCATCTTACAATCCAACCACACCATAGCGCACACCAACACTATGGACAAAAGAATGATGATCTGGGTGGTTTGCAAATCACGCACGTTAAAATAGACAAACGCGGAACAGCCAGCCAACGCCGCCATCACTGTGAGCTTTATAGGTACTATCCACTTTCGCGGTAATGCGGGTCTTTTATTATTTGCAGCGGGATCTGAGTTTTTGTTCATGAAATCTTTCGTTATATTATAGTTTTATTATTATACGGTGGTTCTGTATAAAGGCAATAAATCACCGGACATGGCTTGTGGCGCTTCAGGCTGCTTTTCAAAACGATTAAACGCTTGCCACAGATGGGTGCTGTCCCAGGGTGCGCTTTTGTCGCTGTATAAATGGGTATTCAGGATTAATAGTTGTGCACCCAGAGTACCACCGGTAATCCGGCTCAGCTCGTTGAGATTGCCCGGTGATTGCTCCGGCCACAGGCGTTTACCCCAACCCAACAAGGCATTTTTCGCTGCTTGGGCATCGTGTTGATCGCAAGCCTCCTTTAGCTGCTTGGCGAATTTTTTTTCGTCAAATGGTAACAAAGGCAGGGATTTCAAGGTGCTTTCAGTTGTTTTAGACGAACGCCGGCCAAACCACCACCACGCCAAACCAGTGATCAGCCAGCCGCCAATGGCCACAAAACTCACCCATTTCCAAAAATCGGGAACCGCGCCAGCGTGTGGCTCGGTGGGCACATCCGGCTTGGGATCAGCTTGGCCTGGGGGTTGTTGTTGCTGATTTTGCGTGGTTCCAGCAGTAGCGATCGTCGGTGGCGCTTCGGGTACAGTGGTTTTGCCGGCATCTTGCTGCGCGGTTTGAGTACCTGGATTTACCGTTATTTCTTTTTTAGGCAAGCGAAGATATTCCAACCGGTCTTCTTCGGTGTTCCACCAGGGAATCTCTATCGCGGGAATAATGTAATTTCCAGTTTTAGTGGGAATGAGTGCAATTTTTTCCTGACGCATGCCCACCACTCCGGTGTCGGACTTCTCATCTTCTTTTTCGGGTTGATCCAAATATTGTTTCATGTCTTTCATTTGGCCCATGTTGACTTCCGGCAATTGAGCCGCAGACAATCCTTCTGCCACTAATGTGATGGTCCGTGTTACCGGCTCACCAACATTAAACACCGGTGGTTCCTGGTGCCATTCTTCCTTGATTTGCATCCGCCTGGCGGGCAGCCACACATTATTCTGCACGGTTTGCACCATAGGCTTTGGTTTGACTTCAATGTTTATTGGATCAGACTGTAGTACTTTGGTGCGCAACGCGCGGCGATCATCAACGTATTGGGCCTCCAGTTCCGCGGGGCTAATGGTCAGCGTACCGCTTTTTTGCGGGAATATTATGTAGCGTTTTTCGAATACTTTATACCGGCGGCCGTTGATGCGTTTGTTGAACGTTTTATCCTCACCGACTTTTTCCACAATGGCATCGGTGTCATTGAGGGTTAGATCCGATAAGCTGGCGTTCAGAAGATTAACTGCCTGGTAAATTCGTACCGTATAAACGAGTTGTGCCTGAACATAAACTGAGCCCTTATCCACTTCCGCTTCCAGGTAGAGTATGCTTTTTCCTTTATCGGCTGGCTGAGGTTTGGCCGAATTGACAGTAACCATCAAGCGTGAGCTTTGATCATCGCCAAAAGCAATGCTTGGGATCCACAATTTACCGGTCCGCTTGGGCATAACATACAAAGACCATTGCGTTTGACGACTCATTCTGCCGTTAATAATTTGTATATTACTGCTTTGATTGCGGCTTATGATTTTAAAATTTTCCTCCAAGGGCCTGAAATCCGGTTGGCCGTCCACCGCTTCATTGGCGGTAAAATTAACGGTGAAGGACTCGTTGACTTCCACCGGGTTTCTGTCGACATCCACTTTTATGGTTGCCGCGAATGCCTCAGCGCTCACGAGAGTGAATATCAGCAACAATATTATCTTTAATCCGCTCTGGCCGACACGGTTATTTAGATAGTTTTGCTTTACCATGGCTCATCGTCTGTAGTTTGCTGTTGATTGAGTTGTTGGCTCTGTTGTGATTGATAGAGAAATTTTCGACGTAACAAACCGCCAGGATCATCCGGTATGCGGCGCAACCATTGTTCATTGGCTTGCATGGCCTCTAATTCCGCCTGGTCAACATTTTCTGTCTGTTGCGCCATTCGTTGATCAGCTTTGCCTTCACTGTCCTGTTGCTCCTGGCTTTGTTGCATGGCGCTTTGAGTATCTTGATTTTCGCTCTCTTGTTCGCGGCTGTTTTCATCCGACATTGCGCTTTGCTGCTGGTTCTCGGATTCATCTGAGGAGGAATCGTCCGACATCCGGTTTTGCGCTGAAGACTGGTTTTTATTTTGCTCGGCCTGTTGGGACTGTTGTTGGCCAGACTGATCCTGTTGTTGCGCGTCACCACCTTGTTGCTGCTGTGAACCTTCCTGGTCTTTTTGAGAATTTTGTGACTGCTGGTTTTGTTGCTGGTTTTGCTGGTTACCTTGCTCCTGTTGGTCCGACTCGCCTTGCTTTGATTGCTGTTGTTTTAACATTTTTTCCAGCAATTCTTTATTATAGCGCGCGTCTTCGTGTTCGGGCGCCTGTTTTAAGACCGTGTCGTACGCCTTTATAGCTTCTTGTATCCGTCCCAACCGTGCCAGGGCATTGCCTTTGTTATACATATCCTCAGGAGCATCGCTGGCGTCCAGCAATTCCAGGGTTTTCTCGTATTCTTTTGCTTTGTAATAAGCGGCCGCTTGCCACTTTTTATTGCGAAACTGGTGCGCCGCCTGTTGAGGTTGCCCTTGCTCAAAAGCCGATTGGGCTTGTTGGTTTTGGTTTTTCCACAAATCATCCCAGCTCAGGGCATGACTGGTTTGAGGGATGGGCAATACCACGCAAAACACCATCGCGCCAAGCCAGCCTCTGCGAAAAGCCAATGCGACAAACGGCGCAATCAACAACAACAACCAGGGTCCTTCTTCACGCCAGGTGTCGGCTTTAAGGTTTACCTGCTCGGTTTTCATTTCCGCGTTTTCTTTTATCGGAGAAAACTCAAATCCTCGGGTTAAATAGTTTATATCTTTGTCCGTTGCAGTCAGTAATGTATAACGACCTCCGGTACGATGGGCAAGAGATCGCAGGGACTCCTCCTGGAGTTTTGGAATCACAATATCGCCGAATCGGTCTTTCAATAAACTGCCATTACTAAGCTGCACCGGCGCACCACCGGCGGTGCCCACCGCTAATACGGACAGACGATAGTTTTTCCCAGCCAGGCTATTGGCCAGGGTGTTCTCTGCGTTTGCGCCCAATCCATCCGTGATTAACAAAATATCGCCTTTGGGCATGCCACCTTGTTGTAATAACTCAACAGCTTGTTTTATGGCCAGAAGTGGTTGGCTGCCCTGGTTTGGCATGAGTTCCGTGCTTAAGCTGGTTACCAGGGATTCAATGGTTTTCACATCATCGCTGAGAGGACTCACGACAAATGCTTCCGAGGCGTACACCACCAATGCGGTTTGGCCTTCAGAACGTTTGGCCAAAATGTCCGTAATTTTGTGTTTCGCCCGGGCAATGCGGCTGGGCTTGATATCGGTGGCGTCCATGGATTGTGACATGTCCAGCACGATTACCAATCCGGATTGCGTGCGAAACACCGGTTGGGGTAATTTTTCCCAGGCAGGTCCCGCCATAGCGACAATTATTAACATGCCGGTAACGGCGAATACCAACACCGGCCACTTGGTTTTGTGGCCTTCCTGGCCAGTCAAAATAAACGGTAGCAAGCGGGCATCAATCACCGATTGCCAACTGCGGCTGACCAGTTTCCGGTTAAACAACAAAAAAGCAACAATCAGTAACGGAATGAGCGCCCATAACCAATTCGGTCTTAAGAAATGAAAAAACTGTAGGTCCGCTATATCCATCGTGTGTAAAATCAAAATCCGATTAACGCGCTAGTCGTTTTAAAACCAATATCGCCGCCAGGGCCAACGCCAATCCCAGAGGCCATATAAACAAGGCACTGGTAGGTCGGAAATTCTGGGTCTCTTTGGTGACTGGCTCCAACTCATCCAGCAATTGATAAATTTGCTCCAATTCCTGCGTATCTCTGGCGCGAAAATACTTCCCCCCGGTGGCCTCGGCGATTTTTTTTAAAGTATCTTCATCCAAATCGGTGGAAGGATTCACCTTACGCATGCCGAAAAACGACCTTACCATCATTTCATCGGCACCTATGCCAATCGTATAGATTTTTAGACCGAGTTGAGCGGCCAACTGGGCGGCTTTGACCGGTTCCACTTCCCCTGCTGTATTGGCGCCATCGGTTAATAAAATTAAAATTTTATCATTTAGCTTATTGTTGTCGTATGCTTTATCTTGTGAACTGTTATTCTTAGAGTCATGTGAAGCGTCGGCTCTATTGGAAACTTCCTGATTGTTTACTTCCCGCAGGCGTTTCACCGCCAACCCTATGGCATCGCCAATCGCGGTTTCTTTTCCAGCCAGGCCTATCACCGCTTCATACAATAACGTTTTCACCGTTTCCCGGTCGAACGTCAACGGTGTCTGCAAATACGCTTGCCGACCGAACAACACCAACCCTAACCGGTCGCCTACCCTCCGGTCGATAAAATCCCCTGCTACATACTTGGTTGCCGTAAGCCTGTCCACAGTACGATCCTTAATAACAAAATCGTTAATTTCCATACTGCCAGACAAATCCACCGCCAGCATTAAATCCCGCCCACTGACAGGCAACTCTATAGTATCCCCCAACCACTGGGGGCGGGCGGCGGCAACCACAAATAATATCCACGCCACCGACGCCAACCACAGCGTCCATTTGCCCGCCCGGATAGCGCTACGGTGAGTGTGGGCCACTTCAAAATCTTGTACAGACGGCACGCGCAATGCCGCCTCTTCGGTGTTGGCTGCGGGCAATAACATCCTCAACAGCAACGGCAGTGGTAACAAAGCCAGCGCCCATAGCCATTCAAACTGAAACATGCACCGCCTCTTTGTTAACTTTTTCGCCCGGTGTATCAGATCGTTTCACCGGACCCAAGGAGTGAATCCACTCAGCACTTAGTCGATATAACGCCTCCACATTAACATCATTATTTATTAGCTTGTCTTGATACGGAGCACTAATCAATACAGTGCCAACACCATCAGAAAACTTCTGCCCGCTTTTGTTATATTTCAGCGACAATTTACTGTCCAGAAAAACCAACCATTGTTTACCAATCAGCCCACCGGCGTTGCTATCGGGAAAATAACTAATGCAAATGCGCCGTAACAACACCGACAGTTCGCGCACGAAACGTCTGGCATCGAATTGCTCTTTATAGACTTGATACATTGCATCCAGTTCGGCCATGGCAGTGTTGCGTAATTTGAACAACTGGCGTCGCCTTATGTACCGCACAATCAACACAATGCTCGACACTATGAGTAATAACAACAGCCACCACCCCAGTGCCGGCGGCCACCAGGATACAGGATCCGGCAGATGTATATCACGAATCGGGAGATTACTTGTGTCAGACTGCACGATTTCTTATCCCCAATCCTTTTTGCACCGAGATTAACAAATCATCCGCGGTGCAAATTGGCAAGAAGTGAATGTGATCGCCATGGCTGACTCGATGAATGCGTTGCATATGGGTTTGATGGCGCTGATTGTATTCTTCCCGCATTGTGTCATCGGAGGTATCAATCGCCTTGGTCGCGTGGTTATCACTGATACGGTAATAACCCGCCGGTGGCAGTTTTGCTTCCAGTGGGTCGTACACATAAACCAAAATAAGATCATTGTGTTTTGCCAATTGATACAAATGGGCTTCGGATTGATCATCCAGACCGCGAAAGTCACTAATAAGCAATAACATACTGCCAGGCCTGGTAACACGTCGCAGACGCCCTAGTGCATCGTTTAAAGTGCGCTCTGTCGGCGGTTCTTGGTCGGAAGCGTTTTGGAGAGGATTTTTAGCGGTACTTTGCGAGAGTTTTTGCAGAATATGCATTAACGCCAATGTACTGCGCTGCGGGCGGGCTTCCTGATGTTGGGATTCGGAAAATAGCAGGCTTCCCAAACGGTCACCCTGGTGTTCGGCACTCCAGGCAAACAATGCCGCCGCTTTCGCCGCGGTTACGGATTTAAATGCCCCGCGGGTTCCGAAATACATGGAGCGGCGAAAATCCACCCATAATATCACGGCCCTTTCACGTTCTTCCCGAAACAATTTCGTGTGTGCCGTACCGCTACGAGCCGTTACGCGCCAATCGATGGTGCGAATGTCGTCGCCGGGCTGATAAAGGCGGACTTCATCAAATTCCATTCCCCGTCCTTTAAACGGCGAATAATATTCCCCCGTATGTAACGCTTTAACTTTGGCCACTTTCAACGGCAAGCTTTCCGCCGCGTGGCGCAATTTGATTAAAGATTTGGGAGTGACATAAACCAGCCCATCGCCGCTTGTGTCATGCGCATTTGATTCATAAGAGGCGGTCTGCGGCTGCTGGTTGAACTGGTGTTTTCGCCAGGGAAATTTCATGGGACCGGAACGCGGGATAGCAACTCTTTTATGAATCCATCGGGCGTTATGCCATCGGCTTCGGCTTCGTAGGTTAAAATGATTCGATGACGCATTACGTCATACGCCATGGCTTGAATATCTTCCGGGTCAACGTAATCCCGCCCGGCCAGCCAGGCATGCGCCCGGGCGCAGCGGTCTAACGCAATGCTGGCACGGGGACTGGCTCCATACTGAATCCATAGCCGCAAATCATCGCCGTATGCGGTGGGATCCCGCGTGGTGAGTACCAATTCCAGCAAGTACTGTTCTAGATTGCTCGCCATGAACACGTTGAGTACTTCTTTGCGGGCTTCGAACAATGCCGTCTGGCTCACGATGGTGGCGTCGCCTGCCGGCGAGGCGGAAACAGTCTCCTCCGGCGGCGGACTCTTTAAATGTTGTTCAACTTGTTGGAAAGATTCATTACGGGACAAGCTGAGTATTTGTTTCTCGACATCGGCTTTGGGATAGTCGATTTTTACGTGGAGTAAGAATCGGTCTAATTGCGCCTCAGGTAACGGATAAGTGCCTTCTTGTTCGATGGGATTTTGGGTGGCCATGACTAAAAACAAACTGGGCAATGGATAGGTCACCGAACCCACGGTAATTTGGCGTTCCGCCATGGACTCCAGCAACGCTGACTGAACTTTGGCCGGAGCCCGGTTGATTTCATCGGCTAGAATAAGGTTATGAAACAACGGGCCTTTTTGAAAGCGAAAGGTTCCGTCTTGCGGCCGGAACACCTCGGTGCCGGTCAAATCGGCAGGCAGCAAATCCGGGGTGAATTGAATTCGATGAAAATCCCCCTGCACGCCTTCACTCAATACTTTAATGGCTTTGGTTTTTGCCAGTCCGGGGGCCCCTTCCACCAGCAAGTGTCCATCACATAGCAGCGCAATGAGTAATCGATCAACGAGGACTTCTTGTCCGAGTATATGTTTGCAAACGTAATTCTTTAACTCTCTAACTTGATGTATATCTGCCATTTTTCATTTAACTTATTGTTTTAAATAATATTATTAAAATAATAGACGCAGGCCGTGTGTTTCGAGCCGTCGAAAACGCGACATTATATAAGTCTATTAAGAGAGGAAAAAGTTCTGCAGAGTTTCGCCCGGATCAAGGGCATTGGATGTCCGGCCGAATTACTGGGCCTTGGATCCTCCCAAACAGGGGGGAGACTCCGGGGCGTATTCGTTTTGATCGTACCACTCCTGCTCGGTATACGTATGCAATGCCAAAGCATGAATTTTATTCTGTAATTCATCCGCCAATACTTTGTTCACCAGTCGGTGCCTGGACAACAGGTTTTTACCCTTAAACTCATCGGAAACAATGATAACCTTAAAATGAGATTCCGAACCCGGAGGTACATTGTGATTGCTGCTCTCATTGATCACTTCCAGGTGAGCAGGATGAATCTGTTGTGTGAGTTTTTCCTCAATACCCGCTTGTACGCTCATCTTCATTACCTCGAATACGTTCTTAGAAATTCACTATTGTGGTGATGGTTTGTCAGGCGCGTGCCCAACGGGAGAATGTCGGTCAATCATCAAGCTATATAGGCGCTTTTATCAAATTTCAAGCGCTCACAAAGATATAGTGAGGTCGGCCAAATCGTTGGATCATCAACCTATAACGAATTGTTCACATTATCCGGACACGGTCTCAAATCGTATTTTTTAAGCGGTGGGCGCATTGCATTCCTAAAGGATTCGGCTATAACTTTATTGAAGATATGAGTGGTTATCCCTTGGTTAAATCGGTGTAGTTTTTGCAATTGGCTTTTGCAACCGTTGCAAACCTGATGTAGCTGATATGAATCATACTCATATCCCCTGATGGTATATAGAATCAGCCCAGCGACCCGCACTATCTATCTATAACGAAGACCTATCGAAAACTAACTCTGACGAGGATCGACCATGAGTGAGATTGATGTAGCCAAAACCAATGCACCCGCGCGAGGCAAAAAGCAGAAATCCGCTAAACCTGCAACGAAAAGTAAAACCGCCGCCGCGAAACCGTCTCGCAGCCGGAAAAAACCCGCGGCAATCAATATTTCCGATGAACAACGCTTGAGCATGATCGCAGAGACGGCTTATTTCAAAGCTGAAAAACGCGGATTCATGGGTGGTGATCCCACAGAAGACTGGCTTGCTGCCGAATCAGAAGTTGAGGCATTGCTGTCCGATAATCCGGCGCAACAGGCCAGCGCATAGCAGCTTTTCGCACTCCCGTTGACAACCTTTTTGACGCCCTCATTGATACCTTCTTTGACACTTTCTTTGACACTTTTTTTGACAAAGAGGGCTGTGCGCTAAATTAAAGGTAATCCATCTAGTAAAGAGGTTGTACTGCCGGTGGCAGTGCTGCCTCTTTTATTGTCAACTTATCAGCAACCACCGACGGCAAGACTACCCAGTGTACCACCGGCAATATTCCAAGCCATATCCTTCCAACTGAAGAAAGTCTTTTTCACTGTCTTGTCGTACCATTCTTTTCCCGATCCAATCACAAATGTGGTCGAAATCCCGATGAAAACAGCATCGCACGGGGCGGCATTATTGTTGACAGCTATCTTGGTGGCGGCGGCTCCAATGACACTGGAGGTGAGGAAATGATACACCTTGTCTTCACCCAACCACGGGTCACGTTTGCCTCGATGACTTTTATTTTGCGCTGTCGCTGCGCAGGCGGTGAGCAGAAAAATCACTAATATAAGTAATACTGTTTTCAACATTAATTGTTTTTGAACCGTTGAGTGAGATGTAAATTGTAATTCATTGGCCCTGCAATGATTCTTCCATAGGATGATTATAGATATATTTCCGCTTTCATGAAGGTGGCGCATTGTCCCGACAACAATACTCGGTCGTTTACCAGTTCACAGACCAGTTCACCGCCCCGTCTGGAAAGCTGTTGTGCGCGGAACCGGATTTTTCCCAATCGTTGTGCCCAAAACGGTGTTAACAGGCAATGCCACGAACCCGTTACCGGGTCTTCATTGATGTGATGTTTGGGGGCAAAAAACCGGCTCACAAAATCCGCTTCAGTACCCCTGGCCGTTACACCTACGCCCCGCGCATCCAACTGGATGAGACAAGCGTAATCAGGCTCTATGGATTTAACCTCTTGTTCATCATTAAACACGACCAAATAGTCATCACCGCGATACACTTCCTGCGGTTGTCTGCCCAGGCCCTTGATCAACAATGGCGGTGGCTCGCAAGACTCGCATTTCAAAACCGGGAAATCCATGGTGAATGTCGTATCCGATTTGGTAACGGTTAACTCGCCACTGCGGGTAGAAAACACTATCTCTGGCTGCGTGAATTCCAGTTCAGTCATCAATACGTGAGCTGCCGCCAAAGTCGCGTGACCGCATAAATCCACTTCACCCACCGGGGTAAACCAGCGCAACTGATACCCGCCGGGTTGCGCCACGAAAAATGCGGTTTCGGAAAGATTATTTTCTTCGGCAATGGCTTGCAACAGCGAGTCTTCCAACCATCGCTCTAACGGACAAATTGCCGCAGGATTGCCGGAAAATATTTTGCTGCTGAATGCATCGACTTGATAGAGCGGCAATCGCATGAGACTGGAATCAAGAACCTTTTATTTTCGCGATTTGTTCTTCAACAAAAGCTTTTGCACCGGTGTCCGCCATGTTTTGGTAAAGAAACGACAAATACCCGATGGTGTTTTCCGCCCTATCTATCGCGCTGAACTGGCAATTTTCAAAACGACAATTTTCGAAGACCGGCGGATTGCCGCCTTTATAGATGATTTCACAATCTTTGAATTCGCAGTCTATGTATTCATTAAAATCGACTGTGACCTTTTTACCATCGTGTTTCGTTGCAGTGTATTTCATAAGATTCCCCTTGGTTTTTGTTTTAGATTAAATTTCTCGGCAGCTTTGGAACAAGGCTTATTCGTTTTCCTGACGCACCATTTATATTATTCATACCATGCTTTTTGTTTGCCGGTGAGTGGAATGACCAATTTGCGCAAGCGCGATCCACTTTTCGACAGTTGCGCACAACTCCATAGATGAAACAAATCTTCCACCGATTTTGGCCGGTTTGTTTTGATATACAAATGGTTCGCATTAAATCCGAATTCCTGCTCCATTTCACTTAAGCGCAATTTTAATTCCGGGAATGAACCGATGAATACTTTCGGTTGGTAGTCCCCGGGCACTTGAAAAAATTGCGCCAACGTTGGATCAACAATATCAAAATTGTTAATGCGCAAATGATAATGGTAGTTTCCCAGCCCGAAAAGATCCGGCCGTCTGCCTGTTTCCACAAATATTTTTGATGCCACCGACTCACACGTAGCCAGGCAACCTGCCGGCCTTTTGGATGCCAGCTTGTGGATGGTTTTGACTCTGAACTCCAGCTGATTCATAGATACCCCGTAAGTTATTTTTATGACATGACACTGACTGCTGATTGATCTCGAATGAAATGGAAATGAATTGACACCCAATAAAGCTAAACTCATTAAAAACCCGTGACGACTAATATTGAACAATAATCACTCAATCAGAACTTGTTGACTTGATAAAAGGCTAAAGAACTGGACATACATGGAAAAAACGTACACCCATTGCGCTAATTTTACGCGGGAAAATCACGTGGTGAATGCAGGTATAGAATATACCCGCTGAATGTAATGCCCGGTTACAATGCCTGGGTGTTAGAAAGTGCCTGGTGTACTGAATTCGCTGTTGTTCCGGTACGCCCTGTACTCGCCTACCGAATTGTACAGAATTATTGGCAGTTTATGGCAAATAAACCGACTATTTTTATATAACATTTCATGATTAGCATATGTTAATTATTCGGCTTATCTCATGCACACGTTATTGAAGCGTCAGCGGCATAAGGGAGTTTTTCCATCTAGTGCGTACTGACCTGGATTTTTCCTGGCCATGTGGTATCCAAATCCACCTTCGCCCCCAATCCGAAAAATTAATCCAACTCAGTGAAACATTTTGCATATAATGAATCCTATGCCTCTTGACTATTTCCATCCCGCCACAAACCGCTGGTTCAGCCAGGCGTTTACCAACCCCACTGCGGTGCAATTGCAGGCCTGGCCGGCGATAAAGGGCCGGCAACACACACTCATTGCCGCACCCACCGGCTCCGGCAAAACTCTAGCCGCGTTCTTAGCCGCTATTGATGATTTAGTGCGTGAAGGATTGAAACAAGGGCTGCGCAATGAAACCCATGTATTATATGTCTCGCCGCTCAAAGCCCTGTCAAATGATATCCAAAAAAACCTGCAACAACCGTTAAACGGCATTCGCGATACTTTGCTGGAGTCCGGCCTGCCGGATGTGGACATACGCGCCTGGGTGCGAACCGGCGACACACCGCAAGGCGAACGCTTGAAAATGCGCAAACAACCGCCGCACATTCTGGTTACGACGCCGGAAAGCTTGTTTATATTATTAACCTCAGCATCGGGGCGGGAAATGCTGAAAACCGTGCGCTCGGTGATTGTCGACGAGATACACGCCTTGGCAGGCAACAAACGCGGTTCTCACCTCACCTTGTCCTTGGAGCGTTTGGCCGCCCTGTGCGAACGACACCACGGGCGTAGGCCTTTCCGTATTGGATTATCCGCTACCCAAAAACCCATTGACCACATGGCGCATTACTTGACCGGCGTCGATACCGAAAGCAAAGCCGGCGACACCCTCAGTCAATGTCAAATCATCGATACCGGTCATGTGCGGCAAAGAGACCTGGCCATTGAAGTCACCGGCTCTCCCCTGGAAGCCATCATGGCCAACGAAACCTGGGGTGAAATCTATCAACGCTTGGAAGACCTTATTCATCAGCATCGTACTACGCTGATTTTCGTCAATACCCGCCGCCTGGCCGAGCGCGCCGCCCACCACCTGGCCGAAAGTATTGGCGAAGAATACGTCACCGCCCACCACGGCAGTTTGGCCAGAGAACATCGCTTAAATGCCGAACAACGCTTGAAAGCCGGCAAACTCAAAGCGCTGGTGGCCACGGCCTCACTGGAACTGGGCATAGACATAGGCGAAATTGACTTGGTTTGCCAGCTCGGTTCGCCCCGCGCCATCGCGGCGTTTTTGCAGCGGGTGGGCCGTTCCGGTCACGCGGTAGGTGCTACCCCCAAAGGGCGTTTGTTTCCCTTATCCCGGGATGATTTATTGGAATGCACCGCGCTCATCGACGCCATTAACAAAGACGAATTGGACCGCATCATCATTCCCCATCAACCACTGGATGTGTTGGCGCAACAACTTGTCGCCGAGGTCTCCGGCTGTGAATGGAACGAACTGGAACTATATCAGACTGTAAAACGCGCCTGGCCTTACCGGCAACTCAGCCGCGAGGCATTCAATGGCGTGATCAAAATGCTGGCCGAAGGATTTTCCACCAAACGCGGCCGGCGGCGGGCGTATCTGTACCGCGACGTGATTAACGGCAGGTTAAGCGCCCGCCGCGGCGCGCAACTGGTGGCGCTGACCAACGGCGGCGCCATCCCCGATCAATTTGATTACGATGTGATCCTGCAACCCGAAGGTCATTTCATCGGCACCTTAAATGAAGACTTCGCCTTCGAAAGCCTGCCCGGCGATATCTTTCAATTGGGTAACACGTCCTACCGGATGTTGAAAATCGAGAACGGCCGCGTGTTCGTGGAAGATGCCCACGGTCAACCGCCGAATATCCCTTTTTGGTTCGGTGAAGCACCGGGGCGCACCGACGAACTCTCCACGGCCGTGTCGCGGTTGTTGGAAAGCGTTGATGACTTACTCGTAGGCGGCGGCATAGAGCAAGTCATCGCATGGCTGCAACAGGAACAACATCTACCTGTCGAAATCGCCGTGCAATTGGCCGAATACCTGACCACCGCCAAAGCAGTACTGGGCGCCTTGCCCACCCATAATACAATTGTGTTTGAGCGCTTCTTTGATGAAGTGGGCGACATGCACTTTATCATTCACGCCCCATTTGGCTCCCGCATCAACCGCGCCTGGGGACTGGCGTTGCGCAAACGATTTTGCCGTAAATTCAATTTTGAACTGCAAGCCGCAGCCAACGAAAACAACATCGTTTTATCATTGGGTCCCACACACAGTTTTCCCTTAGAAGAAGTGGCCAACTATTTAAAATCCCAATCGGTGCGCGATGTACTGGTGCAAGCCTTGTTGAACGCGCCTATGTTCGAAACCCGCTGGCGCTGGAACACCAACATCGCCTTGGCGGTACCACGCAACCGCAACGGCAAAAAAGTCCCCGCACAATTTCAACGCAGCGACGCGCAGGACTTGATTGCCGTGATCTTCCCCGACCAATTGGCGTGTTTGGAAAATATTCAAGGTGACCGCGAAGTGCCGGAGCACCCGTTAGTGGAACAAACCCTTGCGGATTGTTTGCATGAGACCATGGATATCGATGGCTTAGAAATCCTTCTAAAACGACTGGAAAATAACGACATCCAATTGATCACCTGCGATTTACCTACACCTTCGCCATTATCCGAAGAAATCATCAATGCCAAACCCTATGCCTTCTTGGACGATGCACCCGCTGAAGAGCGTCGCACCCTGGCCATACGGCAACGGCCTCTAAATCCCGAAACCGCATCTGATATTGGCCGTTTGGACCCGCGAGCCATTGAAACGGTGCGCCAGGAAGCCTGGCCCGATGCGCGTACCCCCGATGAACTGCACGATGGCTTGATGATTCTTGGCTTTATGAGCGAAGCGGAAATCAACCGCGGCGCTTTAAGTGAACATGAAAACATGGACTTCGGTTGGCAGCATTTAATCGATGATTTGCTGTCACAGAACCGCATAACCTTATTGGACAGTGTTAATGGCGATAAGCTATGGGTCAGCGCCGAACGATTGTCGGAGCTATTAAGCCTGCTCCCGCATGCAACTTACGAACCCACTATTGCCCTGATTGAAGACACGCTAGGGCAGACTCTTGATCCGCAACAGTGCCTGGTGGAAATTCTTCGCAGTCGTTTGGAAGGCCTCGGCCCGGTAACCGCAATGCAACTTGGCGCACCGCTTGGATTACCCGTCGAGCAAATCCACATAGCGTTGCTGGCGTTAGAACAAGAAGGATATGTCATCCAAGGCCATTTCACCCACTCGACTCAAGAAGTGCAATGGTGTGAACGAGCGTTATTAGCGCGTATTCATCGTTACACAGTGAAAAAACTCCGCAAGGAGATCGAAGCCGTCAGCCCGGTCGACTATATGCGATTTTTATTTACCTGGCATCGTATCGAAGAAAAAGCCGACGGCAAAGAAGCCCTGGCGGCGATTCTGGAACAACTGGAAGGCTATGCACTGCCGGCGTACAGTTGGGAGCGCGACATTCTGCCCTCGCGCCTGGATTTATACATTCCCGATTGGCTGGACAATCTCTGCACCAGCGGTCGTTTCACCTGGTTGCGCGCCGCTTTGAAAGAAACCCGTAGCAAAGAAGCTCATGCCAAAGAAACTCATGTCAAAGAAACCTCAACAGATGCTACACCGAAAAAACGCAAACCCGCTCCGGTGAAAAACACGCCAATCTCCATTTTTTTGCGCCAACATGCCGGTTACTGGTGCAGCCCGGATTCATTGAGTAGCAACGCGAAAAACCTAAGTGCTAATGCGCATAAAGTATATTTGGTGTTAAAAAACCAAGGCGCCTCTTTTTTCTTCGACCTGGTGACCAATACTCAAATACTGCGCACCCAAGTGGAAGACGCCTTAGGGGAGTTGGTCAGTTATGGGTTAGTGACTTCAGACAACTTCACCGGCCTGCGTGCATTGATAACACCCTCCAGTAAAAAGCCGGGTTACCGCAGCCGGCGCAACTACCGCTCAAGCAACAGTAACATTGATGACGCCGGCCGCTGGACGCTCATTCAAAACAGCCTACCCCCCAAGTCGGATGATGTAGCAACAGCGCCTTTTGATATTCAACAAGTCGAGCACATCGCCCGCACATTGTTAAATCGTTATGGCGTGGTATTCCGCACAGTCTTGGAAAAAGAAACCGCCCTGCCCCCTTGGCGGGACTTGCTGTACGTATACCGCAGAATGGAAGCCCGCGGTGAAATCCGCGGCGGCCGTTTTGTTTCCGGATTTGCAGGCGAACAGTTTGCCTTACTTGAAGCGGTTACTGCTTTGCGCAACACCCGTAAAAAATCCAAAGCCGGCGACCTTATCACCATATCCGCCGTGGATCCCCTGAACCTCACCGGCCTGGTGACTCCCGGTCAACGGGTACCGGCGACGATCAACAATCGCATACTCTACAAAGACGGCAAACCCATTGCCGTAAATATCGCAGGTGAGATTAGGTTTTTAGAAAAAACTGACAGTCAAACCGAATGGGAAATTCGTAATCGTTTGATACGCACTCAAAATCCAGCGCGATACATTCATGGCGCCACACCACAAGTGTGATCCTCTTAAAATCTTTGGATTATAGTTTCCTCACCTACCCTGAACCCTCTTCGCTTTCCAGCATGGCGCCACGGTATTCCCGATAATCCGTATATATACTATGGTGAACTTGCTCACCAATGGGTTCTATGCCCAGTGATGTCATTGTCGTAACCAAGTCGGCCATACAGCCATCGGGATCAAGCGTGTAACTGGATCCCCAGCAGCGCCAAAACGGCCAACCGACTCGCTCCAGGGTGCGTTGCTGGGAAAGGTTATCGGCCCATTGTTCGATGGTTTGGGGTTTGTCGCCATCTAACTCCACCGCCAGGCGGTGATCGCGTCCGCCTTCTACCACTAAATCGATATTAAACGGTCCAACCTTTACTTTTGGTGTAACGGCATAACCCAAATCACACAATCGGCTGTAGACATCACGTTCGAAGTCCGTCTCACAAAGTTCCAACGGATTGTCTACTTGTGGACGAGGCGGCATGGGGTTGGAAAAATAACGAATCATTCTCAATCGCAAATCGTTGCCATGTTTTAGGTCGGATTCTCGAATGCTTCGATAAAGATACATACGATCCCTGGCACGCGATAAAGCCACATTAAACCGTTGCTCAAATTCCCGCTTGTTCAGCGGCGCGCCTTGTTTGGGACCCACAACCAGTGATAGAAAAATAATATCTTTTTCTTTGCCTTGAAAAGTAGCGGAATCCCCGCAGCCGATATCAAATTTTTGATAAACATCCTCTCCCAGTTCTTGCAGCAACGCTTCTTGAATTTTAGCGGCTTGTTCAGACCCTATAAGGGAAATGACACCGATACTGCGGCCTGCGAATTTTGGATCACTGACTATATATTTTATTTCAGCCACGATGGCTTCCACTTCCGCCGTATTGGTACCTTCGTTTTCATCGCGTATTCCGTTGTGCACATAGACATCCACCAACGGTGGATCGATTTTCTCCGACGCTTTTGGCACCCGCAGTGGTATTAACGAATCGCTGTAAAACTGCATGCTGAATCGAATGATGGGTTCTACGCAACGAAAATGCTCCGTTAGCATGATACGTTGCGTTGGATATACGACGCTGGCCAAATCGTATAATGACACACCTGGAATCAGCAAATCGGCAAATGGCTGGCCCGCCAGATAGTTTTGTTTAAGCTGATGGATTTTTTCTTCGGAAATAAAAGCCGCCGTGGGACTCACTTGCTTGTCGTCTCCCACGACTAACAGTTTTTTCGCTCTTAATATAGCGGGCAATGCGGCGATGTCCGATTGTGATGCTTCATCGATAATAACCAAATCAAAGCTACCGAACTCGGACGGTAAACTTTCGCTAATCCGCCAGGTGGGCATGATCCAACAGGGCACCCCGTCAAAGCACTCTTGCATGGCACGCAGGGCTTCGTGTCTGAGCCTGGGTGCGCGCTTTTTCCCGGTTCCTGCACCCAATTTACCAATGGCTGAAACAAATCGGATTAATGCACTGTGTACACGCTCGGTCAGATTGCTATGTAAGCCGATATTGGTTTTTAAACGCACCAAATTAGTAAACGTGTGCGTCAATTTTGTTTCCAAATTACTGCGTTGCTCACATAACTGCTTGACATGCGTTCGTTGGTCTATATCGGCTATGTAAGCGCCTTGTCGTTTCCATTGCCAGGCATCGTGCCAGTCACTGGGCGTCCATGGGTCTTCATCGTCCAGCACCGCTTCGTGTAAAAGTTTATCGGCCCATTTTACAGCGCCAGATGCCTCTATTTTTTGCACAACATCGCTTATGTTGGCTAACACTGGTTGAATGGTATGCAATTGCTTAAGTTGCTGAATATGTGATTGCCACTGTTCGGTGATTTGTTCCGTACTGAAGTTGTCATTGCCGATATTTTTCTTGGCCATTTGCTTGAGTTCATCGGCAATTTCACCTTTATATGGCGCAAGGGATTTTTGCAGTTTTGCGAGACGTTTACGTTGATTGGCCAAATTCACTCGCGAGGTGTGGTTGGCCAACGCCGCCAGAACGCGCTCCTGTTCTTTACCGTTGGTCAATAGTTGATCCACACGCAAGTCTTGCGGATATAAACAGGTTATTTCTTCCGCAAGCTGTTTCCAGGTCACCGTCGCCTGTTCGATGGTATTTTCGATTTGCTCTAAAAAATCCTTTAGCGACTTGAAGCTGTCACCGAATTCATACCTAACTTCGGGAAAATTGTATTCTTGGCCAACGCTCTTTAACTTGACCATCAAACGCCTACCGTCGTGTTGGAACTGTAAATAGGCGTGAACCAACTCCCATTGCCGGGGTGCATTAGGTCTTTCGCCGTTTATCTCGATACGATCTAACAGGGATTTGATCTCGCCTTTGCCAATACTCAACAATCCGAATGGCTTTTCGCCGTTACTGAGTTTAGTAACAGCTTCCATAAGGGATGCCCGCTTGGCGCCTGGATCGGGAACATACACGGCATTTTTTATAAAATGCATACGTTTCGTCGTCAATTCCTTCAACGGCGGCAACATGTCTTCCAACAATTGCGTGGATTCGTGACCCACGCCATATTCAGCCCAATGGAGAAATAAGGCATGCAGCCACGGTGTGTCCTGCATGGCTTTGACAACACTCAACATATCTTCGAGTTTAGGTACTACCGCGGTGGCCCGCTCAACGGCATCTTTAACCGAGCGACTTAATTCGGGTAGTTTCTCGATTTTGGCGTAACGACTCAGCTTTTCCACCGTAACAAGATCATTGTGAATGGTTGCTATCTGAGTGGCATCGGGCAACTCACTGAGGTCAGGCAACTCTATGCCAATATAATCGATAAACGCGCCAGCTTTTTTTCGCGCCTTTCTTAAAACCGACATATCCGCATTGGAAAACCGGGGATTGAACTCTGCTCCCGTACCCAAGTCATCAGGCAACCAGGCATATCGATCTTTCCCTTGAACGATGTTTTCGGCCAATTGCATCGCGGTGATGGTGGCGTCGCTACCAATAATATTTTTGTCAATGCGATGTAGTTGCTTCAATCCCGACTGATGGATTTCGCTATCGATGTCGCTGATCTGCTGACGCAGGCTGCTGACCTGTTGTTTACAATCTTGCGCCTCTTTTAATAAGTCCTCTAAGTTTGTCTGACTGGCGATTGTTGCCAGCAGTTGAACCGCGGTTTCCAATTGTTTAAATCCCTGGCGCTCATTAGTCAACAAACTAATGGTAAGATCACGCACTTCCGCGGGGATTTGGTTGCGGAGTGCCGCTAATGCGGATTCGCCATTGGAGGTCACTAGCACCGTGCGTCCTGTGGATAGATAATGACTAATTATGTTTGCAATGGTATGGGTTTTACCTGTGCCGGGTGGCCCCTGCACAATTACACCGTCGTTGTGCTTCAAGCGATCAATGATCTTGACTTGAGCTTCATTAAAAGGCTTGGGGAAATACAGTTCCGTATTTTCTTCGTTGTCTCCCATAACAGGAGACACGTTTTTATGGACCAAGGTCTCAAAATTGCGGGCAACTTTCTTGTTCGATAACTCATCCACCACTCGCCTGGCTGGTGCGGGGATCACGTCCTCGTCGGCTTGTTCCAATTGCTGTTGAAAACGTTCAATGTCCTGAACATAAGGTGTGGTGCTACGTGGCCGGGCGAAAATGATCCAACTGTCTGTGACCTGCAGATGTTCCGCCATGGTGGGTGGCGTGCGTCCCCCCGCTACAGTGTTTACATCCGGCCAATACTCGCCACTCTCACTCAGCTGAGTGGCTGCATGTCGCAGTATAGGCTCGAAGCTCTCGGCCACATAAGGTGAAAATTCAACATCCTCGGGCAATTGCGAAAAATGTCTTTTTTCATAGCGAATCAACGCATCGATGCCTGGATTACCCAACGCAAAATACGGCGCAATCACCAAGCTGGGTTCCGTTTTACGGGGCCGAATGGAAATGGCACCGTTCTTGTCATCGATTTCAATCTCCACAAGCTTTTCCAACAACGGAAAGTCTATGCTGTTTTGTTCCAACGCCCACCGGGTTACCCCCAACCCCCACACTAATTCCAAAGGTTGTTCGTCACCTTGCGCTTCCATGGATTGTTGCAGGCTGAAAAACGCATCGTAGATCTTTATGGTCTGGCGTTTTTCCTTCTCTTGTTTAGCCCAACTGTGCCATTGATCGTTGATGTAAGAATCCACCAGAGATTTTGTCTGCGGAATATTTTCTAGTCGTAAGGTTACATTTTTATGCGTAGGAGCGGTTTCCTGAATATCGGCTATGCTAAGTTGCCCTGCCTCTATCAGCTGAGACACTTCATGTTCAGGCACTGATTTCACTACGCTGGTGTTAACCTGCACAGACTGTTCAGGATTGTTGGATACACTGACCCATTCAGCAATTTCCGCCGGAACCTGCGGAGGCGGTGTACGCTTCAAACGCTCGATGCGAAGCCAAACGTTGCTGCCATCATCATCGCTAATACCACGTTGGATGCCAACTTTTTCCGTTAACTCATGCTCCTCGATCTTAAACTGCTGGTAATCAGAAACCCTGAACACCGGTTCCTGGTTTATTTGCCCCAGGCGATGCACATATTTGAGTAAATCGTTTAAACGTTGTTTTGTACTCGACATAGTTTTGTACTCGACATAAAAAATTCTAAATCCACACCAGTGAGACTCCATGAGGAGTCCCGATAAAATGTCCAATATCGGTCCACGACAAGATCCCGATGGTTCACGATTGATCAAAAAGAAGAGGCGGATACTAACCAGGCCAGGCGGACATACTCGAAAAACGGATCTGAAACGCGCTACGAAGGCTGGATTATTCTATTTGGATACAATAACTTACATGCAATCCAATAAACCGAATCTTTGCTGCAGTGCGAACAATATTAATCGAAAAATCACTATGAATACAACCATTGCCTGATAGGTTGAAAAAGAACCGAACCCTACACCGAGTCCCCTAAGCAAAACCCACTTAATTCAGATAGTTATATGAACACGGAATAGTTGTTAACGTCCCAGCGGGCGAGTATGGCTATTAAGCGAAGGACGACGCGCTGGATTTAACAAACTTGCGGCGGTTAAGGACGGAAACATGGAACATTGAGAGACGCATTCTGCTACCGCAATAATCGATACCTACTAGGTACTTTGATTATACATATGCACATCCCGCTGCGGAAATGGAATCGAGATTCCTTCCTCGTCGAAACGCATCTTTACAGCGCGGGTGATATCCCAATAAACATTCCAGTAATCGTCCTTGTTCACCCATGGCCTGACAACGAAGTTAACGGAAGAGTCGGCGAGTTCGTGTAATCGTACAATAGGAGCCGGTTCTGCCAATACCTTTTCATGGGAATCAAGAATCGCTTGCAGGACCCGCTCAGTTTTGGGTATATCGTCGGTGTAGGATACCCCGAAGACCATGTCGATGCGGCGCATGGTTTGAGCGGTGACATTTCTCACGACGTCACCCCAGATCTTGTTATTGGGAACGACTATTGTTTGGTTGTCGACGGTTAAAATAGTAGTGTTAACCAGACTCATATGACTGACCTTACCAGTTACCCCACCCGCCTCAATCAGGTCACCGACATCAAATGGCCGATACATCAAAATCATCATGCCGGCTGCAAAATTGGACAGTGAATCCTGCAACGCAAATCCCACCACAAAACCAACCACGCCCAAACCAGCGAGTAGTGGCCCCAGGCTTATACCCACCTGCGAAAGCGCGATGAGCACGCCGAGCACAATGATGATATTGCGTACAATGGACACTACCATACGTCGCAGCAGTTCAGAGAGTTTCAGATGAGACTTTTCCAAAGCCCGTTCGACTAATGATTGAACAAAGCCCGCCAGTTTGCGAAAGCCAAACACGATAACAATGAACAGCAGGATTTTAAAAAACAGGTTCGGACCATCTTCAATGATGACATTCCAGAGCGTTCTTCCCCAACCCACCAATAAATTAGTAATAACGCCTACCTCGAAGACATCCGTGGTAATCTGGCCAGTGGCGCTTAATACCTGCTCTTGATAGTCCGCTGTATCCATTTCCAGCTTATTCATCATCGCCAGCACAGCGGCTAATCCATTGGCGAGGTTACGAACATGATTAATAGCGACGTTCAATTTTGCTTTTAACTCGGCATCTGCAGGCACTGCGGACACGCTGGCACGTAAAGCGGTAACGTTATCCATCGCCATTTCAAGCAAAATAGACCCATTAGCGGCACGGTCAGCGAGTTTGCGTTTGAGCAACGCTTCTTGTTTGGAAACATCAATCTCCAACTGCTTCGATAGTGCAATGCTTTGGATCAATAATTCGTAGGTCCGATTGACGGAATCTAATAAATTAAATAATTTTGTGTAGGCAGCGGCTTGCTCAGCCGCAGATAGTTCGGTGTCTGGTATTTGAATTCGAGCACTGAATCGTTCCGCAGTGGTATTGGCAATTGATGTTTGCGAACCCAGTATCTCTATGGCTTGTTGCCGATATTTGTCTATATTTACACCGGTTTTCTCCTGGGCAAGCACGCTTTCGACAAAATCCAGGCCTTGCTCCAACAAGTTTAACCAAGCCTTGTCCAACCTGACTTCAAATGCTTTTTTAACAATCCCGTCACTCTCCGCTATTCTCGCCTGCAAATCACTAATGGCTTTTTTTTGTTCTTCAATATTGCGCAGTGCCTGGTCCAGGGTCTCAACTTTTTGTGTGCCTTGTGTGCCTTGTGCGCCGGCTTCTACAGTAGAAATAGCCTTCTGCTCTGACCCCGGTAACTTATCTGCCGTACGTACCGTTGACCCGTAAGCACCAAAACTGACCATAAGCGATATGGAAAATAAAAATATAGGAGATGATATAAATGGCATATTATTGATATCCCTTCTTAGGCATCGGGCAACGAACAAATTTCGCACCGTGTGTTTCGATCGCGACTATGCATGCGTACCTCAATAACGCATTTATTGTTAAGAAAGCTCTGAATAAGTCCTGCTCGCGTAGACAGGTTCCTTAATATATTTATAGCAGAGGGTTGAGATTGCTGCTATTTATTTACGTACCAACCGTGTGTTTGTTTTTCTGAGCACAAATACGGATAGCTCCACGCTCTCTAAGTGTATCAATGAATCTTCGAAAGTAATTTTGGATTACGGGCCAACTAAAATCAAACTATTTGCAGGATTCTCTCAGGATATTTGCGACGTGATTGCAAAAAAGGCCGCTACAGCAGCGGCCTTTTTTGCTGTTAACTGACCGTAAAAGCTTCAATACGTCATTTTAGGAAGATCACCTTTCAAGGAAAGTAAAAATTCTTTCAATTGCTGTTTTTCTTTATCGCTCAATTTCAGAGGTTTTATGCGTTTATCCTGGTTTTTCTCGTTATCCCCGCCACGATTGTAATGATCAATCACCTCGTCTATGGTCGCATAACGCCCGTCATGCATATACGGCATAGTATCGGGTAAATTTCGTAAAGTGGGTGTTTTAAATTTTTTCCAGTCTTCCATGTCATGGGTTTTTAAATACCGACCGGGATCATCATTGATGGTTTCCCATTCTTTCAAACCCATGCGTTTGGCGTCGAATTTTAAGATTTTCTGAAATTCTTCTTTATCAAAATCGGTATTGCGTTTTAAACCGATGTTGTGAAAATCCGAATCAGTAAAGTTTGGGCCATTATGACATTGGATACAACCAGCCTTGCCTTTGAATAACTTCATTCCCTTAACCGCTGCTTTACTTATGGCTTTTTGGTCGCCTTTTATGTAGCGATCGAAAGGGCTTTCACCGGTGATGATAGTATGGCGTTGAAAGACTGCGATGGCATTGCCATAATCGGCAGGATTAGGTTTGCTGCCGTAAGCCGCCTCGAACATTTTGACAACCTCTACATCATCGTTGAGAATTTTCATGAGTTTGTCTATGTCCTGACCTTTATGCACGGGGTTCTTAGTAGAACCCACCGCTTGCTTTTCCATACTGGGCGCGCGCCCATCCCAGATCAAGGCTTTGTTATAACCGACGTTTAAGAGAGTGGGTGAATTGCGGCGCTCCACGAAACCTTCGTTCGCTACTGAGTATTTCGTCGGTAATGTCCAGCCTGTTTCCGGAATGTGGCAACTGCTACAATTCATGGTCCCATTTCCGGAGATGCGGTTATCAAAAAACAACTTTTTGCCTAGTGCGATTCGCTCCGGCGTGGGTGGATTATCCGGATTCACCGGCACAGGAGGCAATGGCCCTATATCCGGCACTGCCGCATGGCTTACCGACGTTAATACCAACAGGCTCAAACCGGCGCGTAATAATATTGTGAACAGAGGTTTCATTGTTGCTCCTTAATTATGTTAGATTGATTGGTCTTTATTTAGTCGTTCTTAAATAATCGACTGAATAATCCGAGTGACTTGTGCCTGGCTCACATTTGCATCGAACAATGCCAATAAGCGGATATCCTCACGCGGGGCAACGGCAACCCAGGATTGACCATCAATCATGCCATCTGCCTGAATCGCGTTTGACAGCCCTTCGCCGTCTCGATATACAAATAAGTTGATGGTGCCGTTATTGGGTAGATCAAATCTCAAGTGTTTGGCTTTTTGTTTGCCTATGGCGCAATTTTTACTCAGAGAAATGCGGTTGGCTTCAGAAGGAGTCTGCAACCCGGCTGTCTCGAACCAGGACTGATAACCGCCATCGATAGCCCCTACCAAATGGGCTTCTTGCTGGGCATGCGCATAGGCCAGAGAAATCAATTCAGGTTCGGTTTTCACTTGCAATGCCACCACCACCGCGATCACCAAACCGGCAGCAATTCCATACCACCATTTTTCCGGTTGAAACGACCGGCTTGTTGACGGCTGTGAGGCCTGAATTTGCATTTCCAGATTGGCCTTGAGTTTTTCGGCCAAGTCTGCTGGCGCCTTGGGCGCATTTAGAAATTCATGAAGTGTTTTGGCATCGTGTTGTTCTTGATCCATTACTGCAATACCTCAGTTTCGCTTTCTAAAAGGCACAATCACCTTATCTGATTCGCTATTGGTGTAAAACGCGCGCAACGCTTGGCGCGCTCGGGAGATTCGACTCATTACCGTGCCTATGGGTATACCCAATTGCTCGGCGATTTGATCATAAGTAAATCCGTGCAAACCGTGTAATAGCATTAATTCCCGTTGCCTCGTGCTTAATGACATTAATCCTGTACCCAGATCGAGCAATGTATCGAGGTTGACCTCGGTTAAGTTGTCGGAACCACCTATGTGGACATCGATGTGTTGTTCGCTCAGGGCCAAAGTATCAAGCCGCGTTTGTTGATATTCCTTGTATACTTGACGACGCAGTACAGTGAGCAGCCAGGGTAATGGATTATCTTCGTTTTCAATGTCGTGGCGACTTTTCCAGGCCTGGTAAAAGGTTTCTTGCACCAAATCTTCCGCTAAAGCACGATTACCCGTCATCCAAAACGCATGTTTGAACAGCGATGTATGCTGTTCGTCGATCCACTTTGTAAATTTATCTTTATCTATCAACATGTTAAAAATTATTGTCGGGTTTGCTATGCGCTTTTATATATAGTGTGAAATTTCCTGTGTTTTATTCCATAAAGATAATTAATTTTCTATCTGTTATAGGACCAAACCGTCTCATAATCGAGCGCGATGGGTATCCGGTCATTGGAAAAACAACGTCGAGGTTGGGTTTGGGTGCCGGGACATTGGAAAGGCCATCGAAGATAGAACAATAACGTCGGCTACGTATTGATTGGGTTTGTATAGATACCGAGATCCAGCAATCCTCCGTGAAAATGAAGCTCGGGTCACTCACCATTGAAGTTTCCATTGTTACACCCAATGTTGTAACATTCTTCGTTTTGAGTCTTCGTATACCCTTTTGTAAAAGCCGCGTTATGCCTCTCATAAAACTCGAAAATGCCTCACTGGCCTTCGGCCACGTTCCGCTATTGGATAAAGCCAGTCTACAAATAGACGCCGGCGAGCGAGTCTGCTTGGTGGGCCGAAATGGGGTGGGTAAATCCACTTTATTGCGGGTCCTGAACAAAACCATTCATCTGGATGACGGCGAAGTCTGGCACCAACCGCAATTGCGCATTGCGTATCTGGAGCAAGATGTTCCCCCTGCCGAATCGCAGACCGTATATGACGTGGTGGCTTCCGGCTTGGAGAAAGCCGGTCAACTGTTGGCCGAATACCATCACGTTGCACAACAAATGGCCCACGACCATAGCGAATCGCTTACCAACCGCATGGCCTCATTGCAGCAAGCCATCGACAGTTGTGACGGCTGGCGTTTGGAGCAACGAGTCAATACCGTCTTAACCAAACTGGAGTTACCCGGCGACAGCAACATGGCGGAACTATCCGGGGGTTATAAGCGCCGGGTCATGCTGGCGCGGGCCTTGGTCTTGGAACCGGAATTGTTATTGCTGGACGAGCCCACCAACCACTTGGACATCGAAGCCATCAATTGGATCGAAGAATTTCTCCTGAGCTTCAATGGTGCATTATTGTTTATCACTCACGACCGTAGCTTTTTACGCCGTTTGGCAACCCGCATATTAGAACTGGATAGGGGCGTATTGACATCCTGGCCGGGCGATTACGATGACTATTTACAAAAGAAACAAGAACGGTTGGACGCTGAAGCCCAGCAAAACGCCAAGTTCGATAAAAAGTTAGCCGAAGAAGAAGTTTGGATACGTCAAGGCATTAAAGCCAGACGCACCCGTAACGAAGGCCGGGTGCGGGCCTTAAAAGCCCTGCGTGAAGAACGGCGCCAGCGCCTGGAAACCATGGGCAAAGTGAAAATGCAGCTGGATGCCGGTGAACAGTCCGGCAAAATCGTGATTGAGGCAAAACACATCAGTAAGAGCTTTGGCGACAAAAACATCATCAAAGACTTTTCCACTACCATTCTGCGCGGCGACCGCATCGGCATTATTGGTCCCAATGGCGCGGGCAAGAGTACCCTGATAAAACTGCTACTGGGTGAACTCCCTCCCGATACGGGCAGTGTCGAACTGGGCACCAAGCTGCAAACGGCGTATTTCGATCAACAACGCAGCCAATTGGATCTGGAACGCACGGTGGTGGATAACTTAAACCAAGGCAGCGATATGATCACTGTCAATGGTCAAAACAAACACGTCATCGGCTATTTGCAGGACTTTTTGTTTCCGCCCCAACGGGCCCGCTCCCCGGTCAAATCCTTATCCGGTGGTGAGCGAAATCGGTTGTTGTTGGCCAGGTTGTTTGTACAGCCGGCCAATCTATTGGTCTTGGACGAACCCACCAACGATTTGGATATAGAAACGCTGGAATTGTTGGAAGAATTACTCAGTAACTATAATGGTACCATTATCGTGGTGAGCCACGACCGGGCGTTCCTGGATAACGTGGCAACCAGCACTATTGTTTTCGAAGGCGAAGGACGCGTGGAAGAATATGTCGGTGGGTATGAGGACTGGCTGCGTCAGCGCAAGACACCAGCGCCTGGTTTGGAAAACAAACCCAGCGCCGCGATGAAAACCGCCATCGATCAATCGCAAATCAACAGATCCCAAACGCAAAAGAAAAAACTCAGCCACAAAGAACAACGAGAATTGGACACATTGCCCGAACGCATCGAAGTACTGGAACAACAACAATCCGATATCCAGCAACAAATCAACCAGCCGGATTTCTATAAAGGCGATCCGGATACAATAAACGAGACCCTGGCCCGCTTGGCAAAGATTGATGCGGAATTGGAAGGCTGCTACCAGCGCTGGGAAAAATTGATATAAATGGATTAGCTCACAATTTGCTTCCCATAAACATCAGCTGCTTTGCACTCTCGGACCGTTGCGGCTGCGGCCGCACAGGCTTGACGTTGGGCTGCTTTGCAATCAACAACTACATACTATTTATTTTTCAAAAAAAACGCCTGCACGCATGTGCAGGCGTCATTAGTACAAAACGTAGAATGTATACTGTGCTAATCGTTTAGATTCAGCAGCAGCACGAGTTGAGGTTTTACTTTCTAGTTTTGCTCATCTTCTTGATGAAGTTGGTGTCATTGCTTTTGCTGCAGGTTTTGACACCACGGCGCTCGCGACGGTCATGGTGTTCGTCGTCACCCTTAACACAAGGTGGTGCAACGACGTCTTTCACATCGATCAACCACAGAGCATCACCTTGGCCATCGGCTACGTCAGTGCTTTCCGGATGCTGGACGGATACGATGAACTGAGTGGGATGGTTCGGACGGAAGATCATGCCGGTGTTTTCCGCACCTTTGACCTGCAGGCTCATGAAGTGGTCAACAGACTCGGCAACGCCGTCGCCGTTAGTGTCTCGCAGGAACCAGATGTCCCCACCTTTGTCACTACCGTTCGGCCAGTCTTCAACCATATAGATGTTGCCAAAAGCGTCCTGAGCCAGGTTATCCGGGGAAGTGATGTGACCGGAAGTGGCGGGGTAGCCCAGGTTCTTGACAGTGTCTTCGTTGGCCATCAGACGTACCATGGCCTTGCCATTACCCAGTTCCTCCACAGAGAAAGCACCCTGCTCTTCAGTAGCGTTGAAATACAGTACTTCATTACCGTTGGCCAGTTTGCCAACTTCAACGTCTTCCGGGCGACGGTAAGGTGTGCCACCCTGTTCGTCAGCCGCAGCACGACCGCCGCGAGTTACGTTGTCAAATGGATCTGCTTCTGTAAGGGCATTGCCATCTGCATCAGTCAGGGCAACCCAGGTGGCCGGACCAGTACGATCTGCATAGGTATAATCAGTTTCGCCGTATTTCGGAGCGTTGGCGGAGGTATCGCCGGCAAAGCCGTCAACAGACAATACAAAAGACTGGCCTTTGCTGTAATCACCGGCTACAGAGGGAACGAACTTGTAGACAGAACCGGAACGGTCTTCATCGACGAAATACAGAGCGCTGCCGTCGGCGTTGAAACGCAAACCTTCGTGAGACACATTAGGAACACTGTTCAATTCATTGATCTCAACAGTTTCACCATTTTCTACATCGGCCATGGGATTCACGATTTCGAACAGACGGCCTTGGCCGGACCATTCTTCACCAACCAGCAAAGTATTAACTGGTGTCCAGGTAGCAGGGTCAAAAGCGCCATAATCGCTGCTCCAGAGACCAGTGCCATCACCAGCCACAATATTTACTGCACGGTCGGTTTTCGTGTCGTAACGAGTGACACCAGCGCCGAATTGTGTTTCATGGGGGATGAACACATAACGACCAGTAGGATCAAACGCACTCATATCGAACATGGAAGCGTTAGTGCCCAGTCCCGGTACGCGAATGATGGACTGAGTGATATCGGCTTCGACTTCTTTCAGGCTGGTCAGATTCTGCTGGCTGACGCCGGCGGGAACCTGCCAGGGATTGTTGATTTCGTTAACGTGATTGGGAACCTGAGCTACCGCAGTAGACTGAGTCAGTGGATTAAAATATATGTCTGTACCGGCATGGACGTTGGTGCAAGCCGCCGCAACCAGAGTAGCTAATAAAGCTTTTTTCATTTAGTGTGTCTCCTTTATTATTTAAGATAAAATTCATGGCCGAGCCGGTAAGAAGTATCTGGTTAGATTATGAAAAATTGATGACAGATATTTGAAGGTTTGTTTACAATAATTTTGGTGAGCCGGCGAAATACTGTGGAATGTCCAGCATGATGTCACCAAGACTTGCGACTGTCTGGCTGCCGCCAATCACGGCGTTTAGGTAAGCTGCGCCGCAGGAGCAACCAAAAACCTGGGCATCAAAGGAGAAATCAAAGCGGCGTTGATGGAAGTCGCGACCAACTTCAGTTGCGGCAAATCAGATCAACTTTTCATTCAAGATGCAATGCCTTAATCCGTAATTCAAACCACAGCTGGCACGCCGCGGTTTTTTTGGCTGTTAATTTCATGATTAATTCTATCTCTGCGAGCCAAAGAACTTTTTATATATTGATTTAATTGATGTTTTACAGGCACAATGCGCACTACTAAAACCGACAGCGTGGAGAGGAACTAAATGAAACTGATTTTATTGGGCGCACCAGGTGCGGGCAAAGGCACCGTCGCCAAACAACTGACACAATTGGACGGCTCCGTACAAATATCCACCGGCGATATACTCCGCGGCGCGGTACAAGCCGGTACGGACTTGGGAAAAGAGGCCGAAGGCTACATGAAACGCGGTGACCTGGTTCCCGATTCCCTGATTATGGGAATCATGGAAAATCGCCTGCAAGAGCCCGATTGCCAAAAAGGCTTTTTGTTGGACGGCTTTCCCCGCACCATCCCCCAGGCCGAAGAATTAAAAAAATTATTAGTCAAACTGGGAATTGAATTGGATATGGCGGTAAACATCGATGTGCCTCGCGAGGTTATTTTGGACCGACTAACCACCCGCCGGACGTGTTCCAATTCGGAGTGCCAGGCTATTTACAACGTCAAGAGCCACCCACCGAAGAAAGAAGGCGTGTGCGATAAATGTGGCAGCCCCGTGATTCAACGTGAAGACGAAACCGAGGAAGCCATCAGCCATCGCCTGGAAACCTACAACGAAAAAACGGCACCCTTGATCGGCTTTTACGAAAAAGAAGGATTGTTAATAACGGTAAATGCGACTTCCAGCGAAGCTGTCATAGATGCCATCCAGAAAAAACTGGGTAAATAAAGACCATTCGAGGTCTGTAAGCACCTAGCTTGAAAATTACGCCGTACTGGCAAATAGAAAATATTTACCCGTGCGGCGCTGATTTCAAGCCACGTCATTCAACCCTATTAAATTCATAATAATCAATCAGATAAGAATTTCTTCGCGACGTACTACCAGCCTCCCCCGCTGCACTTACAATACCCCACAACAGTGCTAGACTTCTTGCAAGAAAACAAACACGCTTCAATAGGCCAATAGCAAAACTGGCCACTGACACCGCAGGACAATGCCAAAGGTAATGCCTTTAATTTACAAACCCAGATGGTCGTTAACCACTAAGCTGATTGTCACCAGCGCTCTTGTCGAGGCGGTATTATTAGGTTTTCTAGTTTGGAACAACACCACCCTCACCCAGGCTAGGCTCACTAAACAAAAACAGGAAGAAATCACCGAATTTGCAAAGTTCGTTTCTTCCACTCTGGCCGCTGCTTTACTTCGCCATGATGATATGGAAATTCAGGAGATTACCGCGCAATTAGTCAAATCACCCAAATTAAGCTATGTCGCGATAAAATCACCAACCGACAATATCATCGCGCAGGCGGGCACACATAACGATACGTATTTCGAAGGCCAGGATTTTTTGAGCTACGCCCGTACAGTGTCATATACTGACGCCTATCTTCTAGTAATCCCACTACAGAAAAACAACATTGCACTGGGAAAACTCCAACTTGAATTCATTACTCGAGATATCAACTCGCTGGCCAAAGAGGTTAAAAACCAAGGCATCGTCAATGCTCTGATTATTCTTGTGGTCACCGTAATCGTTTTATATCTGCTCTTATCAGCACTGACTAAGAGCATCAAACACCTTAACACAGCAATGACGGAATACATCGATCATCATCAGGTAAACACCCCTATTTTTCACTCTGATGATGAAGTGGGAACACTGGGTAAAACTTTTGATAACCTGATTAACACCATACGCCATGGAGAAGATGCGCTAAAAGAAAGCAAGGATTTTGTCCAAGCGATACTGGACAATTCCCCGACAGTTATTTACGCCAAAGACATGGCTGGCAGGTACCTGCTGGCCAACAAACAATTCACCCGATTATTAGATGCGAATGTGGAGCAGATCCTGGGTAAAACTGATTTCGACCTATTCCCTCATAATGTCGCCAAACAGTTCCATGACAGTGATCAAAATGTCTTAGCCACCCGATCAATGAAAAAATATGAGCAACTCATTCCTAACGGTAACGATCTTAAAATTTACATTACCACGAAATTCTGCCTGTTCGACAAACACGATCGCGCCTCGGCCATATGCGGCATTTCCACGGATATTAGCGATCGCATTCGCAGTGAACAACGATTAAAAGAAAGCGAGGAGAATTTGCGTTCTCTGGCCAACAACGCAATCGACGGCATTTTGGTTAACAAAAAGGGAAAACATGTTTTCACCAATCAGCGCATGGCCGATATGTTAAATACCACCGTGGAAGATATTTTAGGCACTGACCAGGATTTTGTGTTGCACCCGGATGAAAAAAACAATGTTACACAACGCTTCCAAAGGCGTTTAAAAGGACAAAACGAACCCATACAATACGAAACTTTGTTTATCGACAGAAAATCCGGCGAACCCGTTCCTGTCGAATTGACGGCATTTATCTGTCAATGGGATGGCGAACCATCGGGCGTGGTATTTGTGCGGGACATAACAGACCGCAAAAAAACCGAAGCGGAGTTAAAACGCTACCGGGAGCAACTGGAGCAAATGGTATCGGAAAGAACATCGGAACTGGAGAGTGCAATCCGGGAACTGGAATCCTTTAGCTATTCGGTATCACACGATTTACGCTCCCCCTTAAGAAGTATTGATGGTTTCAGTCAATTAATAATGGATGATTATCGCGACCGCCTCGATGAACAAGGTATCGAATACCTGACACGGGTACGAAAATCCGCTCAACGCATGGCCCAATTAATCGACGATATCCTGTTACTTTCTCGCGTATCCCGGCACAAGCTTGCGCTAACGACGGTTGACTTAAGCAAAATCGCGACAGAGTCCGTCGCGACGTTAAAAGAATTGCAAAACGACCGCATTGTGCATGTGACTATCGAACCCAACATGTCGGCCAGAGGAGATCATCGATTGTTAAGCATTGTGATGAACAACCTACTGGATAACGCCTGGAAATACACAGGTTTAATCGAGCAAGCCACTATTGAATGTGGTTGTAAGCGTGAAAATGGCAAAGCAATTTATTTTGTCGCGGACAACGGTTCTGGTTTCGACATGCAGTACGCAGAAAAGCTTTTTGGGCCATTTCAACGCTTACACGGCACGGATGAGTTTCCCGGAACTGGCATCGGCCTGGCAACCGTCAAAAGAATAATTGACCGTCACGGTGGTAAAGTGTGGGCTGAGAGTCAACCGGGAAAAGGTGCAACATTTTTTTTCACCCTGGAACCCAGTTCAGACAATGTCAGTGAGAGCAAAGACTTATGAAACAAGAATTAGACCCATACATTTGACGATATATTCTGTACAGGTTGCAGGTCGAAATACTGCGTCATGGATATATTGCGAAACCACTAGATAGTATGCTCAACTTCATTATTCGAAACTATGCCGGTGCTAGAACAAAATAGCTATTTTTGGTATGTTCACAATACTGGCAATTGTGCCTATTCCTTGGTATTACACGTGAAAATATGACTGAAAATTTCTTAAATCAATTCAAAGGCAGTTTCTACGGCGTGCTTAGATGGCCCCAACTGGATTCGTTGTGGGAAATTCTTCGCCAAAATCAGGATCAGCGCTGGTTTATCTACCACGTGGGCGAGACGCCTCCGGCTGAGCCGGCTTCCCGCGAAAAAATCGAGCAGTTCCTAAAGGAAATCGATGCTTTATTGCGTGCAGAACACCAAGAGGATTATTGCGGTATTGTGTATGCGGACGACTTGGAACACCCCACCTTTATTAAAATCTTCGATCCAAACAATCTGGGCGTTAGTT
>JAJDNG010000069.1 GCA_022340845.1 Gammaproteobacteria bacterium
CACCTTCGGAAATGATGACTGTGTTGCGAGGAAACGAACGAACCGTGGCCAGATCCGAAATCTGATCCAAATCGGTTTCTGGCAGCCCTTCAAACAATGAAACTTTGTTCAGTGCGATCTTCCCATCCATGCAATACCCCTTTTATTGTAACGAATCATTTAAATGCCTAAATGGTATTTCATTATAGAGGAATTGTAAGGCATTTATTAACAAAATTTTTACAGCGCTTTAAAATCCCTTTTATCGTGCAATCCTGCGGTCACGCAAATCTGGAATTGCGAGGCTTTATAATTGTTTCGGATATAGAAGTGATGGAACCACCCAAGCCCCTCACCTTGACGATCGCGAACTAATCTAACCGGTTTGAATCAGACATTAAAGTGTTATAGTCACACCGCCAACAAATAGTCCATTTTGAGGTAAAAAATCCCAAACAATGAATCGCGCCCAAAGTATAAAAAACATTGTCATTCCCGCACTTATTCTTTTAATCGCCTCTGGAATTTTCGTTGGATTTGTCAAATCCAAACCCGAAATAGGCTCGCTGCCCATAGACGAAAAAGTCTGGGTGGTGGAAGTCATGACAGCCAACCCGCAACGCCTGGCACCGCAAATCACCTTGTATGGTAAAGTGGAAACACCCCGCTACAGCCAATTAACCGGCGCTATTACCGCTGATGTAGTAAACGCTTTGGTGAAAAACGGCGATATTGTCACCCGGGGTCAACTCCTGGTGGAACTGGACAACAGTGATAATCGGTTATTACTGCAACAGCGCGAAGCCGAACTGGCGGAAATTAATGCACTGATAAAGAGCGAAAAAGCCCGCTTTGAAAACGACAAAAACGCTCTCCAACATGACAAGAAATTATTGGAATTAGCGCAGCAGGAATACCAGCGAGCATTGTCCCTGGAGCGCAATAAGCTCTCTACCCAAGCCAGTATCGACACTGCCAATCAAGCAGTGTTAAAACAACGCCTGGCCCTGGAAGCCAGAGAATTGGCCGTGGCGGACCACACGCCAAGACTGGCACAACTACAAGCTCGCCGGGCCAAAGCTCAAGCCCTGCGGGATTTGGTCAAACTGGACATCGAGCGCAGCAAAATAACGGCACCCTATGACGGTAAAATCACTGCGGTTAAAGTGGCCCAGGGCGATAGGGCCCGCGCCGGTAATACGTTAATAGAGCTGTATGATTACAACGCCCTTGAAGTCAAAGCTCAGATTCCGCTTCAATATTTGAATGATATCCAACAAATGATCGCACAATCCTCCGCTGAGACATCGAACTCCACAGCATATGCGGTATTCAATGATCGCGAGGTTAACCTCAGCCTGGACCGCCTGGCCGGGGAAATCAGCCAAGGCAGCGGTGGGCAGGATTGTTTTTTTACCATTGCCGCTGAGGCGAAAAACCTGCCGTTAGGTAAAACTTTGGAAATCAAGTTGTCATTGCCTGCGGTGGAGGACGCCATCGCACTGCCGCGCTCGGCGGTCTACGGCAGTAACCGCATATACCGCTACGAAGATGGACGCATGGTAAGTCACACCATAGAGCGTTTGGGCGAATACCATGACGGCGACCAGAATTTGTTACTCATTAGAGCCCCCCGACTGCAGCAAGGCCAGCGCATCATTACCACTCAGTTGCCCAATGCCATCGACGGACTAAAAGTAAAAATACAGCAGGCCAGTTAACGGTAGCAACGAACGGCTATGAAACAGGGATTCATTGCACTATTTTGTCGCCACCGGGTTGCCGCCAACCTGCTGATGATCATCATGATCATGTTGGGCACTTGGGCGCTGAGCAAATTGAACACACAATTTTTTCCTACTTTCGAGTTGGATGTGATTACCGTTCGGGTAGTATGGAGCGGTGCCAGTGCCGAGGACGTGGAAACCTCCATCACCTTGCCTTTAGAACAGGAACTCAGGGGCCTGGATCACCTGCATAAAATCACATCAACTTCCGCCACCGGTGTTGCGTCCATTACGCTGGAATACCAGGAAGGCACCAACATGGACTCCGCGCTGGAAAAAGTCAACAGCGTGGTTGACCGCACGCGGCAACTGCCCACCGATGCCGAAGATCCCATAATTACCCGCATTGTGCGATACGAAGGTATCGCCAGCATCCTCCTTACCGGTGCTGACAATCTCAGTGAATTGCGATATCTGGCACAGCAAATCAAAGACGATTTGATCGCCCGCGGCGTGTCCAAAGTGGATATTACCGGACTGCCCGAGGAAGAAGTGGCAATTCAAGTCCCCACCCAAAGGCTTTATGAGCTGGGGCTGACCCTGGAGGATATCGCCCAAAGGGTACGCCAGCAAAGCAAAGACATCCCCTCAGGCTCTGTGGGCAGAAATGATACCGCGCGCCAATTAAGAGCCTTGGACCAGCGGCGCTCGGTAATAGAATTCGAAGGCTTGCCCGTGATCAGCGACAATAGCGGCCGGCTGCTGAGTTTGGGCGATATTGCGAGCATTGAACGGCGCGCCAAAGACAACGAAGTGCGGCTGACGTACAACGGTAAACCTGCAGTTGAGTTGTCTTTGTCCCGCGACGAAAACATGGACACCCTGAAATCCGCCCGCATACTGGATGAATGGCTCACGGACCATCGCGCTACATTACCGGGTGGCGTTACCGTGCACGTGTTTGATCAACGCTGGGTCAGCATCAAGGAACGCATTTCATTATTACTCACCAATGGCGGTGGCGGCCTGATTTTGGTGATAGCCATATTGCTGTTGTTTTTAAACCGCCGGGTGGCATTTTGGGTAACCATGGGCATTCCCGTTTCGTTTATGGCTGCCTTGGCGGTGTTATATCTTTTCGGCGGTAGTATCAATATGATCAGTTTATTCGGCCTGATCATGGCACTGGGCATCATCGTGGACGATGCCATAGTAGTGGGTGAAGATGCCCTCACCCACCATCAAATGGGCGAGCCGCCGGCGCTGGCCGCTGAGGGCGGCGCTTTGCGCATGTTAGCCCCGGTGGTCTCCTCCTCGCTGACCACCATCGCGGCCTTCCTGCCACTAATGCTGGTGAGCGGCATTGTCGGTAATATCATGTTCGATATCCCGTTGGTGGTGATATGTGTGATCATCGCCTCGTTGATTGAATGCTTTTTGATTTTGCCCGGTCATTTGCGCCACGCCTTCGGCAGCATGGAAAAACGCAACGAATACGCCAAGAGTACGGCGCGCATTTATTTGGACCGGCAATTCAACCGATTTAAAGACCAGTATTTTCGCCCCATGGTAAAAAGCGCAATTCACAACCGCGCAATTACTATCGCGAGCGCGCTGGCGGTATTGATTGTGGTGGCAGGGCTGGTGGCCGGCGGGCGACTGGGATTTACTTTCTTCCCCAATATCGAAGGCCGCTCTCTGTTTGCAACAGCATCCTTTACCGCCGGTAGTCCGCCGGAGAAAATCGATGCTTTCTTAAACCATCTGGAA
The DNA here is from genome assembly GCA_022340845.1 of Gammaproteobacteria bacterium. Classification (GTDB taxonomy): domain Bacteria; phylum Pseudomonadota; class Gammaproteobacteria; order SZUA-152; family SZUA-152; genus JAJDNG01. Next base: position 3,477 of record JAJDNG010000069.1, read on the forward strand.
CAAACCTTATACCAGACGGAAAAAGAATTTGGCACTGAACTGATCGAAACGGCCGTCGTACGCCACGGTCTGGGGCAGTCTGCCGGTGGCAGGAATGTGCGCCGCGGCAACCAGCACGGTTCCGTAATGGTGGAGATGATCTCCAGTGAAAAACGCGATATTCGTAATACTGAATTTATGAACGCCTGGGAGAAAAAAGTCACCGTGCCACCCGGCGTGGAATCGTTCACCATCTCAGAACGTCGCGCCGGTCATCCCGGGCGTGATATCGACATCCGTTTGACGGGAGACGATGCGTTCAAACTCAAAGCCGCGGCAACCGAAATCGCCGAAGCCCTCAAAACCATGCCGGGAGTGAGCGCCATAGAAGATGATCTACCCTGGGGGCAGGAGCAGTTTATATTCAGCCTCACACCCACCGGCAAGGCATTAGGATTGAATGTGGACATCATCGGCCGGCAACTAAGGGCGGCCTTCGATGGTAATCTGGTGCAATTGTTTCAAGACCGCCAGGATGAGGTCGAAGTGCGGGTAATGTTGCCCGATGCCGAGCGCCACAACCTCGCGCAACTGGAATCCTTAATGATCATTCTGCCAAACGGTGAAACCACGCCGCTGGCCGGTGTGGTTTCCATAACCACCCGTAAAAGCTTCGAAGTATTGCGCCATAGCGAAGGGCAATTAGCGGTATCCGTGTCCGCCGACGTGGACCGCTCAGTAAATAACAACAACACCATACGCGCGAATATCCGGGCAAACTTTGCCCAGCGGCTGGCCTCTCAATACGGCACAACCATGGCGTTTCAAGGCCGCGCCGAAGATCAGGCCAGCACCATCAGCGACCTCAAACGCGGCGCACTATTTGCGTTAATATTCATTTATATCGTATTGGCGTGGGTGTTTTCATCGTATAGCCAGCCGTTAATTGTCATGGCGGTCATCCCCTTTGGGTTAGTGGGTGCCATTATCGGTCACTGGGTGATGAATATCGAGTTAACCATATTATCCTTGTTTGGTTTTTTTGGTCTGTCCGGCATCGTCGTCAACGACTCCATCATTCTAGTGACGTTTTATCAAAAACTGCGCGCTGCGGGCATGGCTGTCAATCAAGCCGTGGTCGAAGCGTCTTGCCAGCGATTACGCGCCGTATTACTCACCTCGCTGACGACCATTGCCGGTCTGACGCCCTTGTTGTTCGAAACCTCCCTGCAAGCACAGTTTCTCATCCCCATGGCCGTGACTATTTGTTTTGGCCTGGCATTCTCCACTCTGTTGGTGTTGGTGGTCATGCCGGCGTTTTTATCGGTTCTGGAACACATACGCACAAAAGCCCCGGCAGCGGCCACTGCTTCAGAAGTCAATTAGACACCTCAATTACGCCAATGTAACCGCCAAGACGCCGAGAAAGATTTAGTTGCTAACGGATTAACGCTTGGTGTTTCGGCGGACAACTGACAATTCAAAGAGAATGGGATACCACACGCGGCGAATAACAGGCTTTGGACACTTTACTGCAATTGCGCCCGGAGTGCTTAGCTTCGTATAAAGCACGGTCTGCGAGTTCAATGAGTTGCTCAGGGGAATTGGTTTCATTGATTACTCTGCTGGCGATACCGACACTGACGGTGAGATATTCGGACACTTCCGAATGGGGATGAGCTATATACAACTTCATCACTGCCCTATGCAGAGTTTTTGCGAGCATTGACGCGCCATCGATTTCAGTATTGGGTAAAACCACAGCGAATTCTTCACCGCCGTAACGCGACACTAAATCCGCCGGCCTTTGCACCGCGCGTTGCAGCGCTTTGGCAACGGCGCTAATGGCGTCATCACCACGCAAATGGCCATGGTTATCGTTATACAATTTGAAAAAATCAATATCGATAAGCAATAACGACAGCGGAGTTTTCTCGCGGGCCGAGCGCAAACACTCCTTGGTAAAAAACTCGTTAAACCGCCGCCGATTGGCAATGCCCGTCAAAGCGTCTAAACAGGTCAGTTTTTGCAACTCTTCGTTATTGATTTCCAATTGTCGTTGCAACCGGCCCAATTCATCAAACGCATCATCGCGTTCGCATTGCACCAGATAATTTTTTGTATGCGCCCGAATTCGCGCCACCAATTCGATTTTGTTCGGCAATTTCACCAGATAATCATTGGCGCCATGCTCAAAGGCCAGGCTTTTATCGCGAGGATCGTCCTTGTTGGACAAAATGATGACTGGAATATTCCGCGTAGCGCTGTGTTGGCGATAACGCTGCAATAAGGCGTAGCCGTCCAGTTCGGGCATGATGAGATCTTGCAGAATGATGGTGGGCTTGATTCTGGCCGCCGTTTGCAGCGCATCCAGGGAATTGTCGCAATAATGAAATCGGATATCGACCTGGTCAGCGAGCATACGCCGAATACCTTCAGCCACCATGTGCTGGTCATCGACCAGCAACACCACCGACGTGTGGGTACGATTGGATTGCGCAGACATAGAAATAGTTACACTCCCCGTAAGCGGCAAATTTTACACTGCTTCGCCGTCTCCAACGCTGATTCACTTAATACATCGGATATTTTCCCGATTGGCAGAACATCCACGGCGGCACCCAAACGAGCAGCGGCCTGCGGCATGCCGTAAACGGCCGATGTTTGCTCATCTTGAGCGATGGTATACGCCCCCTCCCCCCGCAATTCCAACAGCCCCTGGGCTCCGTCTTGTCCCATTCCCGTCAATAAAATGGCAGTTAAGGGAAACTTCCAGTGCTTGGCAACGCTGTGGAATAAAACATCCACCGATGGCCGATAGTAAGTTTCGAGAGGCTTGACGTTATAGTATAGCTTGTAATCCTGATTCATCATTAAATGATTTGCACTTGCGGCTATATATACCACACCTGCAACAAGGTTATCGCCTGCCTGGGCTGTTTTAACGCGCAGGGCAGTTTTTTCGTCCAGCCAAGTGGCCAGTTGGGAAGCGAATTGCACGTCAATGTGCTGCAAAATCACAATGGGCGAGTGGTAATCAGCCGGCAATGGGGTCAACAGGCTGCTTAAGGCTGTCGGACCACCCGATGAACTTCCGATCAGAACCAAATGTTGGCCTTTGGGATCCGCCGCCTGCCTGCCGGCGTGCGCTAAATTCTGGAATTTGCTCGCTGATTTGCTCAATAAGCCAAGTAATGCGATTTTTTTCATGATCATCGCGGAGGCATTTTCCATATCGGAAATTGCTACGGCATCCATAGCGCCGGCGCCCATGGCTTTAAACACGGCATCCCGGTCCTGTTCGATAGAGTCGGTAACAATCAATATCGGGCAAGGATTACGCTGCATGATACGCTGTATGCACTGCGTGCCGTTTACCTGAGGATCCATCAATATCACATCAGGTAGTGCCTCGGCGCTTAATGTCACCGCCTCGGCGTTGTCAGCGATACACCACAGCAATTGGTGTTCGCTTTGACGGAGGATGCGCGCTAACGCCTGTCGGGTTTTTAATTGAGCGTGGACAACGGCTATTTTCATGAAAACGCCTCTCCGATCAAATCCACCACCGCTTCGATCAACGTCTCGTCATGAAAACTGCCTTTGGTGAGATAATAGTCCGCACCGGCGTCCATGCCGCGTTGTTTGTCTTCAGGCCGGTCTTTGTAAGAAACGATCATCACCGGTAGAGATTTAAGGTGATTGTCCTGCCTCACAGCGTGCAGTAATTCAATGCCATCCATGCGCGGCATATCCACATCGGTAATAATTAAATCATACTTTTTACGCCTTACAGCGTTCCATCCGTCAATACCATCCACGGCCACATCGACGCGGTATCCTTGGGCTTGCAACAGCTGTCGTTCGATCTCTCGTACGGTCATAGAATCATCAATGACTAACACTTTTTTAGCATTGGGCATTGCTTGGCCAAGTGCAGCCGCCGCAGGCCGGATGGTCTGCTGCCCCGTTCTCCCTTCGGCGATATGAGTTTCCAGCGAACGAAACAAATCATCCACATCGATAATCAGCACCGGCTGACCGTCTTCAGTCAACGCTGCAGCGCTGATATCCTGTACTTTGCCCAGACGCGGATCCAGCGTTTGCACGGCCAGATCTTTTTGACCGGTAAATCCATCCACGATAACGCCGTATTTCTTGTTCTGGTTGGCTATTACCACGATGTGACACAAATTATCCGGACAATGCCATTCGCTGTCGCCGCTGAACAAACGCTGGGCGGCCACCAATCCGATCATCTCACCATTGATTTCCACATATTGGTGTGACTTCAACACCCGTAACTGCTCATACTCAACACTGGCCAACTGTTCCACCCTGGACATTGGAAATGCGTAGGGTTCGCCTGCTATTTTGACAATCAAGCCCGATACTACGGACATGCTAAGCGGCATGTGTAACGTGAATTTACTACCTTCGCCGAGCGTACTGGCAATTCGTATGCTGCCCCTGCCCGCATGCACCAGGTTTCGAACCACATCCAAACCGACTCCGCGGCCTGAATATTCGGTCACTTCGTCACGAGTACTGAAATCCGGTAAATACAAAAATTCCAGCAACTCGGCTTCGCTGAGGTTTTTCAGGACTTCCGCGGCAACCAGTCCTTTATGCAGAATCTTTTCTTTCAAAGCACTGAGATCGATTCCCTGACCATCATCTGTCACGGTAACCGCCAACATTCCGCCGAGTTGCTGGGCTTGAACCGTTACGCTGCCTCTAGGGTTTTTCCCCAGGCGATTTCTTTGCGTCGGATCTTCAACCCCATGATCGATGGCGTTTCTGACCAGGTGGGTCAACGGCGCTTTTAACTTATCCAATATGTCCCGATCTACGGGGGTGTCCAGGCCATCAAACTCAACTTTGACGTCTTTACCCAGCTTACGGGCCATATCCCGCGCCATGCGTTGCAAACCTTGGGTACATTCGGCAAACGGCCGCATCCGGCTGGCGAGTACTTCGTTGTATAACCGGGAAGACAAATTTGTATTGCGCCGATCATAATCATCCAACGCCAGTATTCTTTCAGTTAATACACTGCGGCAATCGATCAGTTTGCGTTGCGCTTCGGAAATTACGTGCGCATTGTGTTGCACAACGGTACCGCCGCTAAAGCCTTCACGCAGTTTCTCCAATAATCCGGAAATTTCTCCATAACGCTTTTTCAATTGCAACATGGAATCGGCGTACGGACGCAACCAGCGCGCCTCCACCATCAGTTCACTGGATAAACCCATTAATCTCGTCAAGCGCTGAGCATTAATACGTAATACCGGCTCCTCGACACCATGCGGAAGTACGGTTTGTTGCGGGTTATTGACCACGGTATTTTGGTCAGGTTTGGTTTGCTCAATGATTGGCGCGTCAATACTATCGTCATCCTTGCTTAATGGTTTTTCCAACTTCAAATTATCAAGTTGCGTCTCTAACCGCTCGATCGCCTGCTGTTGCTGCAACAGCCATGACTGCAATTCAGACTCCGGCAAATGAGCTATTTGCACAATCAAGTCAACGGCTCTGAGCAATACATCAATATGCTCACTTTGTAGTTCAAGCTCGCCACGCTGCGCCGCCACAAAACAATCTTCCATTCTGTGCGCAATGTGCACAACGGTTTCCATACCCACGATACGCGCCGCACCTTTCATGGAATGGGCCGCGCGCATCAAGATTTCCAGTTTTTGGTCGGAAGCGGGATTTTGTTCCAGTTCCAGCAGTTCCGCAGCCAATATCGACGTCTGATTGTCGGTCTCCAGACGGAATAAATCCAGCATCGATAATTCGCTAAGATCGCCGCCTTCAGCCACCAATAGCCTCCTCCAGAGACTCGAACAATTGCACTGCATTTAATACAGCAATTCTTCGATCATCCAACCTTACAACCCCTTTTACAAACCCCACCTGGTGCTGGTTGAGTGTGGCAGGTGGATGTTCCATATTGTTATCATCAATACGATCAACGCC
>JAJDNG010000196.1 GCA_022340845.1 Gammaproteobacteria bacterium
AACCACAGACGCACCGTCTATCAACAGGCGGAACTGGATTTTATGCAGGAAGTGCTGGCTTGAGGAGCTGACGCGTAGACACGTTATTCGTGTCGCGCGTTGTTCTTTCGGTGTTTTCTAAATGCAGCGAATTATTACGCACCTATTTTTCATGTGCCGCGTCGGACGCAACATACTTGGCGAAATGGTAGCTTGGCAATCTCATCCCCTCGCGCTCATAAAAACGGTGCGCATCTTTTCTTTGCACACCGGAATCAAGATGCAACTGTTCACACCCTTCTCTAAGCGCATAATCGGTCAACCAAGTCATGAGAGCAGCGCCATATCCTTTTGAGCGCTCTGCTTGCAATGTGACAAGGTCATCAACATAGAGATAGCGTTTCCACGCCAGGCTTTCTCCCAGCCGGAAGCCCGCTGCCGCCACGGGCATGCCAGCCACCTCGATGTAAGCCAATACATAACCAGACTTCTGGAGGTTACGGATTTTGCGAATAAAATCGTCTTTGTGTATATCCGGTCGTAATTCCTTCAATACTGGAAAGCATGCTTCAATTTCTGCATCGGTTTTGGCGATACGTATATCCATGATCAAATTCCTGTGTTTAACGTCAGTGATCAGTTGGGGTGAATGTAAACCAAGCGCCTTGGTAGACGGACATATAGTGGGTTTGTGTTTTACGAATGTGTATTACGACAGTATTTTAATGAATGTTCCCACATCAACGGCGTTCAATCTCACAACGGCATCCCCGTGAGCGACAGGGATCGACTTGGCTAATGGTTAGAAGGCAGAATGACATGGATCGTTTTCACCAGTTGACCAAGACGGGGATAAAAATTTGAGTGTATTGTTTTCATCAAATTTGAAGCCTAACCAACCTATCCAAGTACAACCTTCTTTTTCAAACGCTTCCTCATCGGTATATTTGCTCGCTGCTGCGACAATTTCTGCTTTCGTTACATTCTTTGCCACTTCAGAGAAAGTCGCCATAAGTTGTTTTCGAGTTTCTTCAAGCTCGTGGATTTGCTGATCCTTATATGAAAGCGTTACCCCGGTATCTATCACCTGGTATAGCCAAAATGCATTACTCGCCAATAGTAGCAGGCTTAGGAAGATGACGGTTATTTTCATTTATGTCATATAGCATCTAAAAATCGGGTGAAAAAAAGTGGCGTGCTCTTTGCTATGTTGATTTGATAGATTCAAACAAGCAGTGGCCAGGTAAATACTTTTTTAGAGTCGCGTAATACCAGAAAATATAACTTCTGAATCAAAAACTCCGCCTGAAGAAAGAACCGGTACGGAAACGATCTGATTTTAGCCGAACTTCAGTAATTTTCACTAATTGATTGTGTTCGATTCGTGAAACGCAGAGTATATTGTATACGGCTCAATTAGCCTACCCGTATGACGAATACTATTGCCTATTCGTGCTATTGAGATTAACGCCGCTACTGATTGAAAAATCAGATAAAATTTACTATTTGACAACGGGGTAGGGCAAGGTGAATATTCACGCTTTATGCAAGTTATATGAATGTGTGAATATTTCATATAAATAGCTAAAATAATTTGGATAGACTTGCGCTTGTAAAGCATGGTAAATAGTTTAACTCTTTTTTAAAAAAGGAATATTACAGTGTTAGTGACAAATCTTGAAATCGTACCGGGTAAACGCATCCAAAAACATTACGGCCTGGTGCAAGGCAGTTCGGTACGCGCCAAACATGTTGGCCGGGACATTATGGCGGGCCTGAAGAATGTTTTTGGCGGTGAATTGAAAGGCTATACTGAATTGCTGCAGGAATCCCGGCAGGAAGCTACAGATCGAATGATCGAACAGGCTCGCGCAGTGGGCGCAAATGCCGTGTTGAATGTCCGTTTTTCCACGTCCAGCGTTACTGCGGGTGCTGCAGAATTGTTTGCGTATGGCACTGCTGTGATTTTGGAGTAAGCCGTAATGTTAGAGCTTATTACCTTGATTGTTTTGCTGGCGCTGGGTTACGGATTTGGTCGTGTGGCTGAGTTACGGCATTACCGATCTATCCAATCACGCGAAGCGCAATATCGCAATCTACCCGCGATTGCTACAAAGTTTCCCGACCCTTCCTTAAGGCCCAGAGAAACTAACCTTGTTACGGGTAACGTAGTGATCTCCGTCGATTACTTCAAGCGCTTTTTGTCACAACTGCGCAATATCGTCGGCGGTCGTGTTAAAGCCTATGAGACTTTGCTCGATCGAGCCCGACGCGAGGCTATTTTGCGCATGAAGGAAGATGCACACTCCCAAGGCGCCTCTTTAATCTTTAATGTAAAATTGGAAACTTCGAGTATTTACAAAGGAAAGGGGCGCGCCATTGGTTCCGTCGAAGTGCTTGCTTACGGCACGGCTTTTATGGATTAGGGATTACTTGACTTCAGGTTGACTGACTTATGGACTATTCAAACCCGCAAATACCCGAAGGAATTAATGTAAGTAAAACACATCCGCTGAGTGAGTTCGCCTTGCTTACCGTGGGTGTGTTTGGCGCGATAACCATTATTGTTCTGATCCTGGGTTTTTTCGCGGATAAATTGGCGCATTATATTCCATACAAATACGAATCAAGGATAACCATCAACTACGACTTCGAGACATACGACAATTCTCCACTTCAGCAATACATTCAATCATTGGCGAACAGAATAGCCGCCGCTGAACAACTCCCCGAAGAGATGCGCATAAGTGTTAGCGTGGTCGAAAGTGACACCGTCAACGCGTTTGCAAGTCTCGGGGGCAAGATAGTGTTCTTCACCGGATTGCTGGAAAAAATTCCCAACGAAAACGCCCTGGCGATGGTAATGGCACATGAAATCGCGCATATCAAACACCGTCACCCGATACGCAGCCTTGGCAGGGGCGTCGTGGTGGGGTTATTCGTTACATTGTTCAGCAGCGCAATCGGCAACGATATTGTCAGTAACAGCATGGGCAATGTGAGCTTTATTTCACAGTTAAAATTCTCCCGCAACAATGAAGAGGAAGCAGACACAACAGCTCTTGATGCGCTTCAACAAATCTATGGACACATCAATGGCGCGGAAGATTTGTTTAAGATTCTAAAGGAGCAGGAATCCATTCATCAAATTCCTGAGTTTTTCAGTACCCACCCCTATACCGATGGCCGTATACGACACATTGAATCGATGAAGCAGAATGTCGGGGATAAAGAGGCTTTATTGACGGAATTGCCGCAACAATATAATAGCTGGATGAATCCATCGGAAAGCAATATGAATGTCAACGCGGATTTATGAACAGTCTCTTGCGGCCTATAGCGGACGCGTGTGAAGGGGAAAGTGACTCGGTGGTTACCAAAGGAAGGTTTCTTGAGTACAAACCACCTACCACCTTTGTTTGCGGTTGATTGACAAACAGGAGTAGGCGCAATAGCGTAGAATATTGCGCCGCAATACTTGTCGGGCGCTCTATAAATATGTTCATGGTATAATCCGCCAGGCCAATCATTAGTGATGTGGTTTTGGTAAGCCGCGAATGACGGAACACGTTGGTGTTACTCTTCCCTACGTTTTAAGGAGTGTAATGAGTGCGTATGCACAAAAGCCGGTATGGTTGCAGGAACAGTCCGATATTTTGAAGGTGCTGAACCAGTTCATCGACAAGCTCGATAAGAAGCCATTTGTACAATGGACCCAGCCACCCAGTATTCCTGTCAATGAAAAAACCCTGCCTTGCCTGTTCGTGCAAGGAGAACGGGCGGACCAGACTTGGACGTTACTTAAAAGTCTGGAGCAGGACTATGACGTGGTTCGCATTCGTTTGAATAAAAAGCGCAACCCACTGGATCCGGAATATTTCAACGCTCGCCTGCGTTTACAGAAACAGGCTGAGCCGCTGTTGCGCGCCTGGTTGCGGCGTCCGTATGAAGTGCCGGCACTACAGCAGTGGCGCGATGCCGTGCAACAAGCAAGTGGTCAGTTTCCTGGCGACGTTGCCAAGCTTTCTGCACGGCTCATTGGTTTAAGCGATAAGTCTGCCGAACAAATCGTGCAAGCGTTTGTGCGAATAGGGGGTTATCAGCGGCAGAAATTGACCTTGCGGCAACTGAGCTCGGTGTGTTTCTGGGGGCGGTCTAAGTTTCTGGATGGTCGTATGGATTTGGTGCGGAGTCTTTTTCCCGATATCCTTCTGACGCTTAGACCCATCGTGGTGAATATTTATTTGCCGCAGGCCATTAGTGGGGTATTGTTTATCGAGAATCAGGACAGTTATACCTGCGCCATGCAAGGCCTGCCTCGTGAGGTCCGGAATCTGGCGTTGGTCTACAGCGCCGGTTTTAAGAGCAGCGCGATTCGCATCCGTGACAAAGGTGGCGTGTCATTGCATTTTACGGGTTCCGGTGTTGAGCAACATCGTCAACAATTCGAACAATTCTGGCTGGAGGGGGCTCCGGTTGGATGGCCAGTGTGGTTTTGGGGCGATTTGGATTTCGCCGGGATGACCATCTTAAAACAATTGATCAAACGCTTTCCGGCTATGAGGGCCTGGCAGCCGGGTTACCAAATCATGTTAGCGCATTTGCACAATGGCAATGGTTATGCGGCCGCAACCGACGAGCCGCAAACCCAGACCGACCCTGGCTTGACGGAATGTGGTTATGCGGATGAACAATTGCTGCCCGCCTTGCGCACCCATGGTTTGTTTGTTGATCAGGAAATTGTTTATTGATGCCTTTTGGGTCGCATCCCAAGTGGACAATCTAGACTATTCTGTCAGTTAACTGGTTAATCCATGACATGGATCATTTTGGTTCACCTCGACTCGCAGTAGTTTTTTACCGGATTTATTCCCTTTTCTTCGTGGTTCGCATGGGTGTTCACAAAGCGCTAATATTGGATGTGGTAAACTTCCGCTTACCAATACATTCTATGACGTTTACAAAAACGATGTTGTTTACAAAAACGATGTTTAAAAAACGTCGTTTACAAAAAAGGTGAGGACAAAATGAGCAGTACCGCTCTTGATAAAGCTTTAGACAATGAATTCATTCGCATCGCCGACGCGCGCCATCATGATCCTTTCGCGGTGTTAGGCAAACATTCTACCGGTAACCAAATCGCTGTTCGGGCGTACATTCCCCATGCGTTGGAAGTTATGTTGGCGGAAGGTGAGCGTCCTTTACAACGCATCGCAGACAGCGATTTCTTCCAGTGGTTGGGTGAACCCGATTCCATACCGGAACATTACCGCTTGATATGGCGCGATGATGAACATCGCGAACATATCAGCCACGATCCTTACAGTTTTCCACCGCAAATATCCGAATTTGATTTGCACTTATTTGGCGAAGGCAAACACTGGCACGCTTACCGGCTTCTCGGCGCCCATATCCACGAAGTGGATGGTATTGCCGGGGTATTGTTTTCGGTGTGGGCGCCCAATGCCGAACGTGTCAGCGTGGTGGGGGATTTTAACCGTTGGGACGGCCGGCGCCACCCCATGCGGGTGCGCGGCGGCAGCGGAGTCTGGGAGTTATTTATCCCGGAATTAGGGCTCAACACGCTGTATAAATATGAAATCCGCAATCGCCACCATGGTACGGTACATCTTAAAACCGATCCCTACGGACAGCAATTCGAAGTACGCCCGCTCACGGCGTCCATTGTCACCGCGGCGGATCAATATCAATGGCAGGATGAATCCTGGCTGCAGCACCGCGGTGCCTTTGACTGGCAACACAAGCCCATGTCCATTTACGAAGTGCACCTGGGTTCCTGGCAGCGGGGACCGGAAGGCGAATTTCTCTCTTACCGGGAGATTGCCAAACGCCTGGTCGATTATGTAAAAGAATTGGGCTTTTCCCATATTGAGTTATTACCCATAACTGAACATCCTTACGATCCTTCCTGGGGTTATCAAACCACTGGCTATTATGCGCCTACCAGCCGCCACGGGTTAGCCGATGACTTTCGTTATTTCGTGGATTATTGTCACCAAAATCATATCGGTGTATTCCTGGATTGGGTGCCTGCGCATTTTCCCAAAGATGCCCATGGGTTGGCGCGCTTTGACGGCAGCCCCTTGTACGAACACGAAGATCCGCGCCGCGGTGAACACCTGGATTGGTCGACTCTGATTTACAATTTCAGCCGCAATGAAGTGAAAAACTTTTTGTTATCCAGCGCTATGTTTTGGCTGGAAGAATTCCACATTGACGGGTTACGTGTGGACGCGGTGGCCTCCATGTTGTATCTGGATTATTCGCGCACCGACTGGATTCCCAACCAATACGGTGGCCGCGAAAATCTCGAAGCGATCGATTTTTTGCGTCAATTGAACACAGTGGTGCACGAAGCGCACCCGGGCGTGTTGATGATGGCCGAGGAGTCTACGTCTTGGCCACAAGTGAGCCGCCCGGTACACATCGGTGGCTTGGGTTTTGATTTGAAATGGAACATGGGTTGGATGAACGATACGTTGAGTTACATATCCAACGAGGCCATTCACCGCAAGTACCATCACGACATGCTGACATTCAGCATGTTGTATGCGTTTACCGAAAACTTCTTGCTGCCGTTTTCCCATGATGAAGTAGTGCACGGAAAACAGTCCATACTGAATAAAATGCCCGGCGATGAATGGCAAAAGTTTGCCAATGTGCGCTTGTTGTATACCTACATGTTTACCCATCCCGGCAAAAAACTGTTGTTTATGGGTTGCGAATTCGCCCAGGGCCTGGAGTGGAACAGCACCCAAACGTTGGATTGGTACGTATTGGACTATAACCACCATCAAGGTATCAAAACCCTGGTGCGGGATTTAAATCATCTTTATCATCACTCGCCGGCGTTGTTTACCTATGAATTCGACTGGCAAGGGTTTGATTGGATAGATTGTCACGACTCCGATCAGTCCATTTTAAGTTATATTCGCCGGGCAGGAGACGATTTTCTGGTGGTGGTGGTTAACTTTACACCGGTGCCCAGGGAAAATTATCGCCTGGGTGTTCCCGTTGCAGGCAACTATCGAGAAATTTTCAATTCAGATTCCATGTATTATTCGGGGAGCAATATGGGCAACGGATTAAACGCCATGCATACCGATGATCAGGAATGGATGGGGAGGCCTGTCTCACTTTCACTGACTGTCCCGCCTTTAGCAGGTATTGTGTTGAAACTGGAATCATGATTCCAGCAGAAGGGAAGGCGAGGAGCAACGACGCGTTGTATGTGTCAAATAACCGATAAGTTTGCCGTGGATACACGCGTTAATGCTGACAACCAAAAGCAAGCGCACGTTCGTACACCTCTCAGGCCGCTATGATGAATCGTAAGCCCGCTGTATGGCCCGGAAAACCGTATCCCCTGGGTTCGACCTGGAACGGTGAGGGGGTTAATTTTGCGTTGTTCTCGGAAAATGCCGAAAAAGTGGAGTTGTGTTTATTCGACCCCAATGGCAGACGCGTGACACATACTATCGACATGCGCTGGCAAACCGATCAGGTTTGGCATTGTTATTTGCCCGAAGCGCGTCCGGGAACTTTGTACGGATTTCGGGTGCACGGCCCGTATGATCCTGCCAACGGGCATCGTTTCAATGCCAAGAAACTGTTGCTTGACCCTTATGCTAAAGACGTGGTCGGGCGGTTGAGATGGAACGATGTACTGTTCGGTTACCGCGTGGGTAGTGTCCAGGAGGATTTGTTCGCCGACAAGCGCGATAGTGCGGTCGGTATGCTGAAGAGCCGGGTGATAGATTCCTCGTTCACCTGGGGAGATGACAGGCCTTTGCGCACGCCCTGGCATGACACGATTATTTACGAAATGCATGTCAAAGGGTTTACCAGCCGCCATCCTGAAGTCCCACCAGAATTGCGCGGCACATATGTTGCGCTAGCTACGGAGCCTGTCATTGAATATCTTAAACGCCTCGGTATTACTGCGGTGGAATTGATGCCGGTGCATGCGTTTATCGATGATCGGTTTTTGGTGGAAAAAAACTTGCGCAATTACTGGGGATATAATTCCATAGGATTTTTTGCCCCGGATGCGCGTTATTCGCACAGTGGCAGCGTCAATGAATTTAAATCCATGGTCAAGCGGTTTCACTCCGAAGGCATAGAAGTGATTCTGGATGTAGTGTATAACCATACCGCTGAAGGCAACCATTTAGGGCCTACGTTGTGTTTTCGTGGTATCGATAATGCGGCTTACTACCGCTTGTCGGAGCAGAATCAGCGTTATTACACCGATTACACCGGTTGCGGCAATACCTTGAACATGCGCCACCCCCGGGTCTTGCAACTCATCATGGACAGTTTGCGCTATTGGGTGCTGGAGATGCACGTCGATGGATTTCGGTTCGATCTGGCCTCCGCTTTAGCCAGGGAACTGCACGCCGTGGATCGCTTGGGTGCTTTTTTCGATATCATTCATCAGGATCCTGTGCTTTCCCAGGTCAAATTGATTGCCGAGCCCTGGGATTTAGGTGAAGGCGGTTATCAAGTGGGCAACTTCCCCGTGGGATGGACCGAATGGAACGGTAAGTACCGCGATGTGATGCGCGCGTATTGGAAAGGCGATGGCGGGTTGATTGGCGACATGGCTTATCGGTTAACCGGTTCCAGTGACTTGTATGAACACGGCGGCCGTCGCCCATACGCCAGTATCAATTTCATCACCTGCCACGACGGGTTCACCTTGCACGATCTGGTCAGTTACAATCAAAAGCACAATCTCTCCAACGGGGAGGAAAACCGCGATGGGGAAAGCCACAACATCAGTTGGAATTGCGGTGAGGAGGGACCGACTAAAAACCAGCATATTAATCGTTTGCGGGCGAGACAAAAGCGTAACTTTCTTGCGACTTTACTCCTTTCCCAAGGGGTTCCCATGTTGCTGGCCGGGGATGAAATCGGCCGCTCGCAAAAGGGTAACAATAATACGTATTGTCAGGACAACGACTTAAGCTGGATCAATTGGGATATAAGCAAAGAGGATAAAACATTATTCCAATTCGTTCGTTACCTGATTCGTTTGCGCAAAAGCCATCCGGCTTTCCGGCGACGATATTTTTTTCAAGGCAGGGATATTGTCGGCACCGGCGTGAAAGATATTACCTGGCTGACACCGTTAGGCGGGGAAATGACAGACCAGGAGTGGAGTCAATCGTTTGCCCGATGTTTGGGTTTGTTTCTTGCGGGCAGCGCCATTGAAGAACACGATGAGCGGGGGAACTTGGTAAAAGACGATAACTTGATCCTGTTGCTCAGTGCGCACCACGAAGCCATTCCGTTTACCCTGCCGGAAAAACCGGCATCCGCTCGCTGGGAAGTGTTAGTGGATACAAGTGCCGATAACGGCCGTGATCTTGAGGGTCGCTTTTATCATTCACGGGCGGAATTTCCGTTACAGAAAAGATCTTTTGTATTGTTGCGTCAACAAAAGCGACAAATTTCACCGGAGAGTAAAACGGAAGACCCCGCATATCCAGGCTCCGGCGTATCCCCGGTGGATTAACGTCCAATCGCAGCGTTTGTCATCATCGCCATCGCCATTGCAAAGTCACTGCCGGGCCATGTCTGCCAAACGCCAATTGGCTGCCAACACTTCTATTGCACCTCAAGCCCATTTCCTCTAGTGGTTACCACTGCGCATATCGTGGCAACTGATCAAGCAATCACGCTAGGTTGCGTATCGAAAGCACCACAGAGAAACGGCAATTGAAGCGTTGCCGCCGGGAATTAACGCGGCACAATCCATGTGTGGTATAATTGCGCGCCGTAAACACCGGCCATGCATACTTAATTTGCGTTCGAGGTTCAGGCAGTGCGTATATACTCCGACGTCTTAGAATTGACCACGGACGCTGATATCAGCTTGTGTGATATCACGCCACAGGTTGAGACGGTTATCGATAAGAGCGGTATTATCAACGGCTTCGTTTTGGTTAATTCCCGGCACACCACAACGGCAATTATTATCAACGAAAACGAGCCGCGATTGCTGGAAGATATCGGCCGGTTTTTTACCCAATTGGTTCCGCGGGATAGCGAGTATTTGCACAACGATATTCAGCGGCGCGATTGTCCACCGGACGAGCCTGAAAACGCCCACTCCCATTTGTGCGCCATATTATTGGGCAGCAATGAAGCGGTGCCTTTGATGGATAAGCAACTGGTGTTGGGTACGTATCAGTCCATATTGCTGGTTGAGCTGGACGGCTCGCGGCAGCGTAGCGTGAATGTGCAAGTCATTGGCGAATAATGGTAAATATCAGAAAGGTTGAGTTATGGGTATTTTAAAATACGTTTTTCCCCGGGGGTTTTTAACGGATCTTTTTTCGGGTGTCTTCACAGTTATTTCCACAGTTGTTTTCGTGGGTGTTTTTGCCATGTGTTCCCTGACGTTTACATCCAAGGTTCAGGCCTCGGATTTTTATACCGATGCTGGATTGACCGCCAATATTATTAAAGTCCACGAAACCACATATCGGCCTGTGACTGCGCGCGCGAAGTTGGGTTATATCATCGCGCCTCAATATTCGATTGAAACCCATATTGCGACCAATGTGTACAAAGATGAAAAAGAAGCACAACAATATAAAGTGCGCAATGTAACCAGCCTGTTTTTGCGCTATGGTACTCCGGCGCATAGAAAATTTCGTGCATTCATGGCGGCTGGATACAGTTATGCCACGCTTGACATCACCAATGCCTCCGGCAACTTTTATGAAGATCACAAAGGCTTCTCGTATGCATTCGGTTTTGAAGAAAACCTGGATACCTTCAAGAACATCAGTTTTACGTTGGAATATGCTGGCTATATTGACGACAATTCAGCGAAGTTTAGCCTGTCAGGGATCAGCGCCGGCTTTCGCGCACCACTGTTTTAGTGTCGTGTATCTTGTATTACAGTTCCTCATTAGCGCCCAATACAATGCCGTTGCGTAGAATTTACTTTTTTTTAACAAATTATTGACGCATTCATCTTGAAATGGATTCAAACCGCATTACATTTAGCTGTGTGAAACTGTTGTGGTCAGTGAGCACATGATTCTTTAAGAAAATGGATCATCAAGTATTAATCCTGTATTGAAACATAATAAAGGTAAACACGATGTTGGAAAACCAGCAGCAAAACAATTCATCCAATAAGCCGAACAACCGTCAACAAAAAAACAGTAGCGCAAAAGCCAAAAGCAGTAGCCATCCCCTGGTCGCCGTGAAAAAAAGTAAAATCCATGGTCAGGGTTTGTTTGCGAAAAAAAATATCAAAGCCGGTGAAATTATTGGCGAGGTCAAAGGCAAGCCTACCAAAAAAGACGGGCCTTATGTGTTGTGGATGGACGATACCAAGCAAGGCTTTGAAGTATCGTGCATATTGAAATACATCAACCATCATCCGCGAGCCAATGCTTGCTATTATGATGATTTGACTGTCGTGGCGCTGAAAGACATCCGCAAAGGCGAAGAAATTACCCACAATTACGGGGATGATTGGGATTGGGCTTGAGCCGACCGGGTTGATCATGGGCTTAAGCGTATCCTTTGCTAAAGCGGTATGCGGGCATCAAAGGTTTTTATAGATGGCCGCCAGTCTACGTACGTAGCTTATTGTTTTTATTGCAGGAGGTTCGATTTTTTTAAGCGTATTCCAGTTACGGCTTGCATGCAGGATTTAAAACCGACTATCATGGAAAATTAATTGCCTGCATTGGCGGCACAAATTTCCAGTAGAACCATGCAATGATTAGTGTACCTGTATATTCGGATGAAAACGGCACTCCTCAAATCAGCATATACGCTGAAGACGAGGATGGTACGTTTCGCCGCACGCAAAGTGAACCGTTGCGCCTGTTGCGCGACGATATCAAGGGTATTTCCATCATCCAGGGCGATTTGGTTTCCAACCACTATGACCGCCAGAACAGGCACTGGCAAAGTCCCACGGTAACGTTTCATTACGGCCGGCCGCAAAGTTACTATCAATTTTTACGCGATAAAGTCGCCCACAACCGCTTTTTTGTGTTTGCCAAGCCGCAAATGTCCGGGCATATCAGTAAATTTTCTTTGCATGAATTGCAGTTGAAAAATTCCACATCGCAACGCAAGATAGCGCTTCTCAAGGAGAAATACATCGAAGCCTTGGAGCTGTGGCCGCAGGAGCAACTCGAGGCTCAAGCGGAGCAAAATGCTCGCAACAAGCGGATTGCCGATCCCCAATCCGGCGGAACTGCATCGTCTCACGATGTAAACCACTTTGGTGATATTAAGTTGGCTAGTGAAGCCGCACAGTCGCCAGATGATTCGCCGCAAGCGGGAAGCCATGACATATCGCAGCCGGGGCGAAAGGGGAGGGAGATTTCTACATCGACAGATATTCATTCCAACCATAACCCTAGTGCGGCAACTGAGGCTTCTATCAATTCCACCACGACGTCCGCTCGTAAACCTGGTGTATCCGATGGCGGCAAGCGTCGCAAAAACCTTGTTCAGGAATTTTCATTAGCCAAATCCGGGCAACAAGGTTCCCCGTCCAAACCCAAAAAACAACATAAACATTTCTACGACCGCTTTATTTTTACGATCGAGTGACTAACACGAGAACTGAGTAATTCGAGGTTTAGTGCACAATGCGACTCGGTACATTTAATGTAAACCAGCACATTAGACTAGTGTCGGGACAATATTCGGTTTTTAGCGTTTTCGTATTCTCGTTGGGAAATAACGTTTTGTTCGTTTAAGCGGCGATGTTCGGCGAGTTCATTCGCCAGCTGATTGTTCATCCGTTGAGCATTTTGCTGCTGGATGCGTTCAATGCACTGGCTGAGGGTTTTTACATAAGCGTGAAACGCTTCTTTGGATGGATTGTTGACGGCCAAAGACAATATAGGGACATGGCCGTTTAATGTTTTGAAAACTAACCGGTTTCTGGACTTGTAAATCATTATTAACACGCTGATCAACGCCAGGGTTGCCAGCAATATGGTGATTGAGTTGAAGTAAACAAATTTGCCGGCCAGCTGAAAATGGGAATCCGCCACAAACAGTCCTGCCGCATTCACGAATAAAACCAATGCCGCGACGCCCCAACGCCAATCGATGTAATGCTCGCGTTCCGGGACCGGGTTGGCGAACAGCAAATTTGCCCAATATTGGTGGATACGGCCATTGAGGTATTGCTTCACGAAGAGAAATTTATTGTCCAGAATCTGCGTACCCAGATTGTGGCGCTTCCATTTCTGGACTTGCACCAGGTGCGCAGTTACTCGATCAAACGTGTCCTCCGTCGGTTCGCCGACTAAATCTTCGTTTGATTCCAGCAGAATTTCTTCAGCGTGTTGCTCTAAACTCATTAAATGACTTGCTCCTACTTTAGTTAGTGTCGTCTATAGTGTTCCCCGTCATTAGAACCTATCTCTAATTTTGAGATAGGTCCTAGATAATATCGTTGTTTATCAGAATCTTTTAAGTGCAAAATGAGCGAAAATTGCCATTTGTCGAGATTCATTCCCAATGGATGTGACGCAATAGACGCCGTTTCGCCGATGCGGTTAGAATACACGATCACGTTTTTGAAATAAAAGTCGTCATTTTCGGACTGATGTTGAGGATGTTTTTATGAGGTTAAGGGTAAAATTGCCAAAATCAAAGTGTATGTGGGGATTTTTTTGGGTTTTGATGCTGTATTTGCCCTTACCGGCACTGGCCGATGTGGAACAGGCGTTTGTCGCCTTACATCAAAAAGATTACCCATCGGCGTATAAATTGTTCCTGGAATCCGCGCAAGCCGGTAACGCAGAAGCTGAGTATAATCTTGGGGTTCTGATTCACGAAGGTCAGGGGACGGAAAAAGACGAAACACAGGCGTTGAGCTGGATTGAAAAAGCCGCGGTGCAAGGCTGGGCAGACGCTCAGTATTATCTGGGAAATCTGTACGAGTTCGGTCAAATCGTGCCACAGAGCTTTCAAAACGCAGCGCTGTGGTATCAGAAGGCCGCCGAACAAGGCAATGCCTCGGCGCAAACCAATTTGGCCGTATTGTATGCCAACGGCCAAGGGGTAAATCAAGACATTGTATTGGCCTATGTTTGGTCAAATCTTGCCGCTTCCCAGGGCATTGTAGAGGCATTGCAAAACCGGGAAACCGTAGCCGCGGAAATGAGTCCGGAAATGTTAAAGCGGGTCAGAGCGGTTTCCAAGGAGTATTTCCAAAAATACGTCGCGCCATTTCAATCCCAGCAATCACTCCGCCCAGGCGGTATGCGAAGCTTGCCGCCACCGGAACAACAATAGGTTCTAGAGTAATCCTTTAGTTTTCAACCTACTAACCCAAATTCACCCCCCTTCCACCGAAATTCCAACCTTCCAGGCGTCATTTACTGGAATACGCCGGTAATCCCGCCTGTCGGTGCACGTTTGTGGTGCGCGAGCTTGCTCAAGATTCCCCTCAATTGCCCGTAATATGTACAACGGAAGAAAGGATTTTGTTCCGTTTTCATCACAGCAAAGGCACTAAAGGTTAGTTAACTTTACTATGTTCAATAAGTTGTCCCTACAATCCAGCATGGCATTTAGTATTCTCACAATGGGCGTGGTGGGGATTTTGCTGGCGCTCTACATTGGTGAATCCTACCGTCAGCTGACTCTGGACACTCAACAAATCGCCTACGAAGATATTATTCATTTGCGCATGGGTGACCGCCTTGAACAGTTACTGAAACTATCCCGGGATTTAGGGCAAACTGTGCAAAACAATCTCGGATTTCGCAGCAGCCTTAGCGAGAAAAATCAGCAGCGAATAAAAACGTATCTCGACGCGCAGTTTCACCAGTATTTTGTCACAGCAGGCGTCATTAAATTAAATGCCCTCATTGCTCTGGATAACGACTTGAATGTGGTCGGCACAGCGGTAAGTCAGGACGACAGAGCCAAAAGCATCGGTGGCCGGTCATGCTCCAGTCTGGTCAATTTTGCCCGCCAACGAGAGGGCGCTGAGCGGTTGAAACTGATTTCCGAGATTTGTCTCGATGGCGACTACCCTTTGTTACACGTAATTATTCCTATTGGCGGATTGAGTGTCGTGGGATATTTGGAAATCGTGTCGCATCCAGCGCACAACCTCATTGGTATCGAAGACGACCTGGGCTTGCCGATGAAAATAACGTTGGCCAATGGTGAACTCGTTTATCAGTCACCGAAATGGCCGGAAGATGATGCGCGCAACCAACACGTGATAGCAACCCATATGCGCCGTGGCAATAAAAGCCAGAGCTTTCAAAGCCAGAGCAACCAAGACCAGAGCTATCAAGACCAGAGCTATCAAGACCAGAGCTATCAAGGCCAGAACGCGTTTCGGATTTTTATCGCGCGCGACATTAACGATTTTCAACAGCAGCTTAATGCCATGCGATACGCCTCTATGGCGACCGCCGTGCTGATCACCCTGGGTTTTGCTATGGTCATGTTGTATTTCAACCGAAAAACCGCGCTCAATCCCATTTTTACACTTGCCCGTCACTTGCAGGGTATCCAGGCGGACCGCTCCAATCTGGGAAAACTGGTGCCGGTATCGGGCAATCTCGAGGTTCAGCAGTTGGCCCAAGGCTATAACAATATGACGTTGAAACTCAAAGCGCTGTACGACGAATTCGAACAAATCAACGACGAATTGAAAGCTGAAGTCGGTGAACGGCAGCGGGCCGAAATTCAATTAAAACTGCACCGGGATCATTTGGAAGAATTGGTGGCAAAGCGCACGGCGGATCTGGCGATCGCGCGCGACGGGGCGGTACAGGCGAATCAGGCAAAAAGCCAATTTGTGGCCAATATGAGTCACGAATTGCGCACGCCGTTAAACGCCATTATTGGTTATAGCGAGATGCTGCTGGAATCCAATTCGGTGCTTGAGGATCCCATGGCCGAAGCCGATGTGAAAAAGATACTGTCTTCAGGCAAGCATTTGCTGACGTTGATCAGCGACATACTGGATATCTCAAAAATTGAAGCCGGAAAAATGGCTCTGGAGTTATACGATTTTAGCGTGGCTGAACTCATCGAAGAGGTTTTAATGACCACCAAACCGATGATTGAAAAAAATCACAATCGCCTGGTTGTGGACTATCCACAAACCATTGGCTTTATGTACGCCGATCCCACTAAGGTCAGTCAAGCGCTGATGAACTTGCTAAGCAATGCAGCCAAGTTTACCGAACAAGGAACCATCACATTAACCGTGCAACGAACCCGGCATGACGACGAAGAACGCATCCAATTCCACGTACAAGACACGGGCATTGGGCTAGGTCAAGCCGACGTGCAAAATATCTTTCAAGCGTTCAGTCAAGCGGATTCGTCCACCACCAGAAAATACGGAGGTACAGGTCTGGGTCTGGCCATAAGCCGGCATTACTGCCAGATGATGGGGGGTGGTCTTACCGCACAAGGTAAACCTGGAGAAGGATCCTTATTTACCATTGAGTTGCCGGTGCAAGTCAATGAAATGGCCGGGTTGCAGCCGGAAATTTCCGCTAGCCAATTGCTCTCCAGGGATCCGAAAGCGCTTCGAATCAGCGATGCTGAAGGTGAGCGGCGTCAATATGTCAGTAAAGTGCTCATTATCGATGAAAATCCCGAAATTTGCGCGGTGTTAATCGATCATCTGCAACAATCCGGGTTCGATGCGTTTGCCGTTCACACTGAACCGGAAGCCCTGGAAAAAGCTTATGCATGCAATCCGGATATTATTGTGTTGGACATGTTGCTCAGCGGCCAGGACGGTTGGTCGGTTTTGACGAAATTGAAACAAGATCCCGCGCTGGAAGATATACCGGTGATCGCCATGAGCATGATGGAAGATAAGAGCATGGGTGTCGCTCTGGGCGCCATTGATTACTTGCCCAAGCCGATCGAACCAGCCAAGCTGCTGAGCCTGGTTAATAAAAACGTGCGCAAAAACACGCAAGCGCCGATATTGCTCATTGAAGCCGATCGCCATATTCGACAAAGCATCGTGGCATCATTACAGTCCACTCAACTGAAATTTTTGCATGCCGAACGCGCTGCGGAGGCATTCAATGTATTGGATGAACAAATTCCCAGCTTAATCATTCATAATTTGCTCATGGAAGACATGGACGGTCTGGAACTTGTTTCCAGGCTGCGGAGCAATAGCCAATGGCGTTCAATTCCCCATATTACTTACTCCGCGGAAGCGTTATCTGACCAAGACCACCAGCGTTTGCAGCAAAGTGTCAACAAAGTATTGCACGATAAATCAATGAATCGTCGCCAGACACTGCAAGAAGTGCTGGAGGATTTGAACGTTTGTATCGGTGGTTGAAATCACCAACCGCAAAACCGCACAAGTCCGCCAAATTCCCTCGTTCACCGGGCGCACGGGAAACCATCTGGTTTTACCGACCATATCGTGTGTATCGCATACCCCTGCGAAATAGGCTTACCTTATCGCTGCATGGTCTTTTCAACAGTAACCGTAAATTTTCTTCGGCGATAAAAATCGTCTAAAATTAGTGAACAAGACCAATCACCTTTTTTAATAGTTATTGTAATGCGTGTTCACAGGATTGCCGGTACGGGCACGCGCCTTAGTGAAGCCAAAAACGGAGTATAAAATGGAAATCTACACCTACCCAACAGTGGATGTGATGAACGACGCCGTCGTCAAGGCCGTTACGCAAAAAGCAACGGCCGCCATTGAGCACCATCATGCGTTTCACCTGGCCTTGGCCGGCGGCAGCACCCCAAAAAGTATTTATGAGCTAATGGCTCGTGAACCTTACTGCAGCAATCTCCCCTGGGATAAAATGCATTTTTATTTTGGTGACGAACGGTGCGTGCCCGCTGACCATACTGATAGCAACTACCGCATGGCCAGACAAGCATTGTTGTCCAAAGTACCGGTCCCCGAAAGTAATGTGCATCCCATCGTAGTAGATCTGCAGGATGTCGCTGCCAGTGCCAAACGTTATGAGGACGAACTCAAAAGCCATTTGCCGCGCAACGATTCTGTATCGGTATTTGATCTGGTGTTGTTGGGTATAGGCGATGATGGTCACACCGCATCGCTGTTTCCCGGTACACCGATATTGAAAGAGACAGCCAAATGGGTGGACGCGGTGTACGTGGAAAAATTCGACGCCTGGCGCATCAGTTTAACGTATCCGATCATCAACGCCGCGGCGAATGTGTTTGTGATTGCCGCCGGCAGCGGAAAAAGCGACATCTTAAAGAACGTGATTGTCGGTGAGCGCAAAGAATCCGGCGATTTTCAATACCCGGTGCAAGGCATACAACCGGCCGGTGATTTGGTCTGGTACCTGGATCGGGCGGCGGCGGCATCATTGCCAGCCTGAGTAATTGTCAGCCTGAGTTTTCGTCAGCATGAGTTACCGTCAGCACTGATGTCCAACCGATAAGGAACGTAAATGACCAGGATTATATTGGCCGGTGATATTGGCGGCACCAAAACCCTGCTTAAAATCGCGCAAGTCAGTGGTTCGTTAAACGATGCGACGATTGATATTCTGGCGGAACACCGGTTTGACAGCCAGCGCTATGACACCTTTGAGCAAGTGATGACGGATTTCATGCAACAGCCGTGGCCGAAACAGAACCCCCATGCCATACATAGTGCCTGCATAGGCGTCGCCGGTCCGGTAAAAGCGCACACTGCCAAAGTCACCAATCTACCCTGGCAACTCGATGCCGAAGCGCTGGCACCGCAGTTCGATATCGGAAAAATGAGGCTGATAAACGATTTTCAAGCGGTAGGTTACGGAATAGAAATGCTAACGCCCGAAGATATTACCCAACTGCAAGCCGGTGAACCACAACCGCACGGCGTGCGAGCGGTTATCGGCGCCGGCACCGGCCTGGGACATGGCATCTTGATCTGGCAGCGGGATCGCTATGAAGTATTCAGTTCCGAAGCCGGTCATACCAGCTTTGCCCCTATCGACGAGTTGCAAATGGAGTTATTGCAGTATTTGCAGCAGAGGTTGGACAATGTTTCTTTCGAATCCGTTTGTTCCGGTCCGGGGCTGGAAAATATTTATAAATTTCTTTTGCACAAAAACGCTCAACCACAAACCGATGCCATGTCTGCAGCCAGAATCACTCAAGCGGCGTTTGATCAATCAGACCCGCTGGCGCAACAGGCGTTGCATGTATTTGTCAAAATCTATGGTTCCCAGGCCGGTAACCTGGCATTAACCTGTCTGGCCAGCGGCGGTGTCTATGTGGCCGGCGGGATTGCACCCAAAATATTGCCTGCGCTACGCCACGGCGAGTTTATGCACGCGTTCAACCATAAAAGTAAAATGCACGATTTGTTAAAAACCATTCCCG
Organism: Gammaproteobacteria bacterium; assembly: GCA_022340845.1. GTDB lineage: Bacteria > Pseudomonadota > Gammaproteobacteria > SZUA-152 > SZUA-152 > JAJDNG01. The sequence continues at coordinate 19,372 of JAJDNG010000196.1, forward strand.
TGTCGGTGGTTACCAATCCTGAGGTGGGACTGTTGGGCACGGTGGGGGTTGCGGCTTTTCATATGTAAAAGCACAGCAACGAAGTGAAAGGTTCAAGATGGCGTTCCTTTCACCTTGTACCATTCACCTCATACATTATGCCCCACACACACTGTTCTTCGCCCTTTTGTTTAGAAATTCTGCTCAATACTGCGCCGAGCATCCATGGCCGCTTGATATAATTCCATGTATCGTTTGGCGCTGGCTTCCCAGTTGAATTGTTGTCGCATACCGGTGCTGATGATATCAGTCCAAAGTTGCGGGTTGTTATATATCTCATAAGCCCTTTTGATGGCGGCCAACAGTGCTTGCTCTGTAGGTTCGTAAAATACCACGCCGGTGGCTCGTTTCTGATTGATGTTGCCTGGAGTGGCATCCGTCACTGAATCGGCCAATCCGCCCACATTGTGTACGATAGGCAGTGTTCCGTAGCGCAGACTGTAGAGTTGATTCAATCCGCACGGCTCGAACCGAGAGGGCATTAAAAACGCATCGGAACCGGCTTCGATTTGATGGGCGAGGGCTTCATCGTAGCCGATAATCACGCCAACTTGCTTGGGGTGTTTTTCTGCGGCTTGTTGTAAAGCGGTTTCAAAACGGGTTTCACCACTGCCTAAAATCGCCAGTTGTATGGGTAAATCAGTCAGGTGCTCGATGACTTTATGAATCAAGTCTATGCCTTTTTGTTCTACCATGCGCCCCACAAAGCCGATAAGCATATGGTCCACGGATACCGGCAGCTTGAAGTGTTTTTGCAGATGATTTTTGTTATCGGATTTATAATGAAGTTGTTCCACACTGTAGTTGTGGGCGATCAACGGATCGGTCTGGGGGTCCCACACGTTTTGATCGATACCATTGACGATACCGCTCAATACGTTGGCACGATAGCGCAACAATCCCTGTAATCCGCAACCGAATTCCGGTGTTTGAATTTCTGCGGCATAATTGGAGCTGACGGTAGTGATGCGGTCGGCGAACACCAGGCCGCCCTTAATAAACGACATCTGGCCGTAGAACTCCAGCGCGGTAGGCGACCATAAGGTATCGCTCAGTGCCAGGGCACGAAAGGTTTCTTCGGGAAACAATCCCTGATAAGCCAGGTTGTGAATGGTAAATAACGTTGCCGGGCGTGGGCTTTCGTTGTGCAATAACGCGGGCACCAGCGCGGTTTGCCAATCGTTGCAATGCACTACATCCGGTTGCCAGTTCAGTCCGGCCTCATTCATGGCTACCCTTTGAGCGGCGCGTGCCAGTAAGGCGAACCGTTCGGCATTGTCTTTCCAGGGATTCCCTTGCGCATCTAAATAGGGATTTCCGTCACGCTCGAATGCCGGGGCATAGTCCACGAGCAATACACTCAGTTCGGTATTGGGCAATTTACCCTGGATCAACTGGACGCTGCCGGGCAAACCGGGGATGTACAATTGGGCGACCGTGGTTGGCTGTTGGAGTTTCTTTTTAGCTTGCGGATAAGCGGGCAGCATTAATCGTACATCATTACCTAAGCGGTGCAGCGCGAGAGGTAAGGCACCGGACACATCGGCCAGGCCACCGGTTTTTATCAATGGTATGGCTTCGCTGGTGATAAACAGTATTTTGCTCATTATGTGTATTATTTTTAATTGTTGTGAGTATGTCTTGGATATTGTTCGTGTATGGTTATTCGTGGTTGGTTTCTGCTAGACGGGCTGATCCAATTGCAGGACGATACCCCCCAGGGGCGGCAGGGTGAGTTGAATGGAGTGCGGCCTGTTCATCCAGTTCACATTCTCCGTGGTGATTTCGCCCAGGTTTCCCAGGTTGCTGCCGGCGTAATATGCCGAATCGGAATTAAACACTTCCCGGAAACTGCCTGACTGGGGAACCCCTATGCGGTAATTGTATCGTGGCACCGGGGTGAAATTTAGCACCACTACCACATAATGAGCAGCCGTTTTACGCAAATAGCTGACGATTGATTGCTCCGCATCATGGCAGTCGATCCATTCAAATCCGCAACTGTCAAAATCGTGGTAATGCAGGGCGTTGGTGGCGCGATACAATTGATTTAAATCTTTCACACAACGTTGAACCCCGGCATGCATGGGCGATTGCAGCAAATCCCACTGTAGCTGCGTATCGAAGTTCCATTCCTGGTCCTGAGCGAATTCGCAGCCCATGAACAGTAACTTTTTGCCGGGGTAGGTGAACATTAACGTGTATAACAAACGCAGATTGGCAAATTGTTGCCAGCGGTCACCGGGCATTTTATTGATCATGGATCCTTTGCCGTGTACCACTTCATCGTGCGAAAACGGCAGCATAAAGTTTTCGCTGAATGCATACATCAAACTGAATGTCAGCTGATCATGATTGAACCGCCGGTAGACGGGATCTTTGCTGAAGTAGTACAACATGTCGTGCATCCAGCCCATGTTCCACTTCATGCTGAAGCCCAGGCCGCCGACGTAAGTGGGGCGAGTGACTTGGGGCCAGGAAGTGGATTCTTCGGCGACAATAGTACAACCGGGAAATTGTGCATGGGTGACGCTGTTTAAGTCGCGCAGAAAATCAATGGCTTCCAGGTTTTCGTTGCCACCATGAATATTGGGGATCCAATCGCCGGGCTGGCGGGAGTAGTCCAGATACAACATGGATGCGACGGCATCAACCCGCAAGCCGTCGATGTGAAATTCTTCCAGCCAATAAATGGCGCTGGCCAACAAAAAATTGCGTACTTCGTTGCGGCCGTAATTATAGATCAGGGTACCCCAATCGCGATGCTCACCGCGACGCGGGTCGGCATGCTCGTATAATGCGCTGCCGTCGAACGCCGCCAATCCGTGGCTGTCCTTGGGAAAATGCGCCGGCACCCAATCCACAATCACGCCAATACCATTCGCATGGCAATGGTCGACAAAATAACGAAAATCATCAGGTGCTCCAAACCGGCTGGTGGGGGCAAAATACCCCGTAGTTTGATAACCCCAGGAGGCATCCAACGGGTGTTCGGTGACGGGTAACAATTCGATGTGGGTAAATCCCAGGTCTTTGACGTAGTCGACCATTCGGTGGGCGATATCGCGATAATTCAGGGTTTCGCCTTGTGGACCGCGTTGCCAGGAACCCATATGTGCCTCGTAGGTCGACATCGGACGGTGCAGCCAATCGGCACTGCGGCGTTGCTCTATCCAGTGTTGATCCTGCCAGTCATAGCAAGAGTCGCTCATCGTGCGGGTTGCCGTGCGGGGACGATATTCAAAGTAGTGGCCGTATGGATCGGATTTAAGAAATACCAGTCCGCTTTTGGCGCGGATTTCAAATTTGTACAACACTTCCGCAGGCAAATCGGGCAAGAAAATTTCCCACACACCACTGCTGCCGCGATTGCGCATGGCGTGCATTCGGCCATCCCAATTGTTGAAATCGCCCACGACGCTGACGCGTTCCGCGTTGGGCGCCCAAACAGCAAACACAATACCGTCAATGCCGGCCACTTCCCGCCGGTGCGCCCCCAAAACACGATAAATATGCCAATGTTTACCCTGGCCAAACAAGTGCAGATCGAAATCCGGGATCTGTGCGGGAAAACTATAGGGGTCAATAGTAATATGTTGCTGATGATTCTGGTCGTACCATTCCAAGCGGTAGTGTTCGGACAATGTTCCAGCCGGTCCCTGCCAGATAAACACGTCTGAATCCGGCAGCCGCGTCATCTGGGCATCGATGTCCACTAGATAGACTTCCTTGGCGGCGGGTAAGAACACCCGCACTATCTCTTCGTCCTGCAATGAATGCTTGCCTAATACCAGGAAGGGATTGTAATGGCGGGCTTGCACCACTTTGAGCAAATCCGGTGTCAGAGTGTGTAATTTGTTTGTGGGCAGGGGTGAGTCGTCCGATTTGCGCGGCTTTTCGGGCAGAGCGGTCGGGTGCTGGGTATTTGCTGTTTTAGTGTTGTGTGGGTCTGACATAGAATAATCGTCTTTTGTGTTGCAGTCACCAATCGTCACTCATCCATTCCAAGGTTCCATACCAAGGGGGATGGATTCGGCAGCTGCTCGATAATTATACAATACCGAATTCTACCATGGCTGGATTCATCGGAATGGAATTGACATTAGCGTAACGGGTTCGAGATTATATATCGATCCATGTAGGTTGATTGAAATCAAACTACGTGAATCAAAATGCACAAAACGAAATTGTTTCGCCAAATTTTCAAACCATCTTCTCACAATTGCGGTATTATAACCTCCCGTATCGATTAAATTCTCCCGGTTGCCGTAATTTATGAGATACGTCTTTCAAATACAGTAATAGCCGTTGCAGGTCATATTCCGGATATTTTATCGATGAAGTTCGTTCTTGAAATCAAATCACACCCGCACATACCAGTACATATATCAGCAGCACCTACTATGGTCCAGTGAGGAGGCATATGAGTCAAGCACGTACACCACGCTTCGTCAGCCGATTAACCCGTCAAACGCTGGCACTGATCATGGCGGGGGGACGTGGTTCTCGGTTGAGGCATTTAACTGACTGGAGGGCTAAACCCGCTGTCCCGTTTGCAGGAAAATTTCGCATTATTGATTTTCCATTATCCAATTGCATTAATTCTGGGATTCGACGTATCGGATTGTTGACGCAATATAAAGCGCATTCGCTCATCTTGCATGCGCAAAGAGGCTGGAGTTTTTTGCGCGGCGAGTTTGGCGAGTTTGTCGAGATCTTGCCGGCGCAGCAGCGCATCCAGGAAACCTGGTACGCCGGTACGGCGGACGCCATTTATCAAAATATTGATATCATCCGTAATCACGGGCCAAAATTTGTATTGATCCTTGCTGGCGATCATGTTTACAAAATGGACTACGGACCCATGATTGCCGCGCATGTGGACAACAAAGCGGATTTGACCGTCGGCGCCATTGAATTCCCCAGATCGCAAGCCTCGGAGTTTGGCGTCCTGACTGTGGATGAGTCCGGCAGAATCAAATCATTTGACGAAAAACCGCAAGATCCCCAGCCTATGCCCGACAATCCCGAGCTCTCGTTGGCTTCCATGGGGATTTATGTATTCAACGCAGCGTTTTTGTATGAATTACTGATCCGCGACGCGGACACTAAAAACTCCAGCCACGATTTTGGTAGAGACATTGTTCCACAGGTCATTAAAAAATATCGGGCCTTTAGTTACATGTTTCGGGACCCGATTAAAAACCAAGTGGCTTACTGGCGGGACGTGGGGACTATTGACGCGTTTTGGAAGGCGAATCTGGAGTTGATCGGTGTGACACCGGAATTAAATTTGTATGACTCGGAGTGGCCGATCTGGACGTACCAGGAGCAGTATCCTCCCGCAAAATTCGTCTTCGATGATGACAACCGGCGCGGAATGGCTGTGGATTCCATGGTGTCCGGCGGCTGCATCATTTCGGGCTCCGTGGTGCGCCACTCTTTGTTGTTTTCTAATGTGAAAGTAAATTCGTATTGCACAATACAAGATTCGGTGATTTTGCCCGAGGTAAGCATAGGACGGCGGTGTAAAATTCAAAACGCCATTATTGATAAAGGATGCCGTATTCCCAAAGACATGGAAATTGGTGTAGACCTTGCTAAGGACCGGGACCGCTTTTATGTATCACCGGGTGGTGTGGTTCTGGTAACGCCGGATATGTTGGGGCAAACATTGCACCACATCAGATAACACCAATGCAAAGACACACCGTTAAAAAACCACACATACCTGATCAAATTGTGGTATAAACGCGCCCAAGGATTACCGTGGGAATAAGCATACAATATCAGTAACCCGACGCCTTCTTTCGCGGTGCTGAACAACAACCCATCATTACTGTCTTATGTCACAAAAAACCAGTCACCCAAAATTCATCAAAGACCGGCATGCCGGTGTGTTATTGCATCCGACTTCTTTGCCGGGAAACCAATTACCTGGTTGCGAGCGCAACGGCGATATAGGACCGCAAGCCTATCATTTTCTGGATTTCCTGCAATCCTGCGGCATCAGCATTTGGCAAATGCTTCCTCTGGGGCCCACCCATGACGGCGGCTCGCCGTACATGAGTTTATCCGTGTTGGCGGGTAATTCGGATTTAATCAGCTTGCAGTTGTTGCTGGATTGGGGCTGGTTGCAGAAAAAAGACCTAAACCCCAAGGACAAACTCACCAGTTTACGCACAGCGGGCAAACTTTTCGCCCAGCGTGACAATGCGCCGGAGCAGCGGGAATATTCTGAATTTTTAACCCGCCACGAAAACTGGTTGCCCGATTTCGCGTTATTCCAGGCTATCCATGACCATCAGCAGGGGCGCTCCTGGCTGGATTGGCCGGCGGCTTTACGCGACAAAGAACCCCAAGCCGTCGCCGAAGCAAAAACGCAATTACAATCCGATATCGATCAAATTTACTTCGAACAATTTGTGTTTTTCAAACAGTGGGCGGCGCTGAAAAGCTATGCCAACCAGCGCGGTATTTTGATTTTCGGCGACATGCCCATTTTCGTTGCTACTGACAGCGCCGAGGTCTGGGCGCACAGAGAGTATTTCGATCTTGGTCCGGATGGCAAACCCAAAACGGTCGCCGGAGTACCACCGGATTATTTTTCCGCGACGGGGCAACTCTGGGGTAATCCCCATTACAACTGGCAGCGCATGCGCAAAGATGATTTTCTCTGGTGGCGCAATCGGATCAGCGGCACATTGGAGTTGTTTGACTTGATCCGTATCGATCACTTTCGCGGATTCGAGGCGTATTGGCAGATTGACGCCGATGCCAAAACCGCCATACATGGCAAGTGGGTTAAAGCCCCCGGCGAGGCATTATTTAAAACCCTATCAAAAACCTTCGGTGAACTGCCTTTCGTGGCGGAAGATTTGGGCACCATCACTCCTGAGGTGAATGCATTGCGGGAAAAATTCGGCTGGCCCGGCATGAAGATATTGCAATTCGCGTTTGATGGGGATGTGAGTAATCCGTATTTGCCCCATAATCATGTGCCCAACAGCGTGGTGTACACCGGCACACACGACAACGATACGACCCTGGGGTGGTTTGAATCCCTCAGCAATCACGACCGGGATGGTATTTACGAATATTTAGGCAAGGTGCAGGAACCGATGCCATGGGCGTTAATACGTTGTGCCTTGGCGTCCACCGCCAATCTGGCCGTCATTCCCATGCAGGATATTTTGTCATTGGGTGAAGGCCAACGGATGAATACTCCCGGACAACGCGATGGCAACTGGAGTTGGCGTTTTGAATGGTCGGACGTACACAGTGAGGTCGCTGGTCGATTGCGCCACTTAGTCAGTATGTACGGGCGGGAGATTCACAAATAAATCCCCGCCATCATCTTCCACCCAACGATTAAACTTGCCAACCCCTAACACTACCCGCATGGACCACTAGCAAATCCTGAAATAAACCTCAGGACCAGACCTGGCGGAAGCAGATCCAAGGGGTTACCTAAAGCCAGATCATCAAGCCCGTCTCGAACCGATTGGCGAGCAATTCGTGAGAGGGGTACATGCGTAGTTTGTAATACAATTGGCCTGGTAGACTGGGTTGTAAATCCAGTTTAAACAGGGTTTCACCCTGATCATTCTCACCTGTGGGTTCCAGAAAAAAATGTTCGTAGGGTTCAAATTCAACGGTTTTTCTTTCCGTTCCCACCACACACTCGACTTTGACATCTTTCGGTTTTAAGCCGGCTAAATTAATCGCCACTTGTATCGCCAGTGAATCACCGGATAACACCCGCTCACTGCGCTCATCGATACGCCGCATGGACACGTGGGGCCATATTTCCGCGATGTGTTTTTTCCACTGTGCCAGTTCGCGCGCCGGTTGATAGTTATTGTCCGATAGTAGCTTAGCCTGTTTGTTGGCCCGACTGTAGAATTTCTGCACGTAGTCCATCACCATGCGCTGGGCGTTGAAATTGGGTATGATGGTTTTCATGGACGCCTTGGACATTTGGATCCAGCCCTTGGAACCACCTCCGCTGCGTTCGTAATACAATGGAATACAATCGTTTTCGATAATGTCCAGCAGATCTTTGGATTCTTCCTGATTGCGGTATTCAGCGTCAAATTCCGCACCATGGGGAGAGATGGCCCAGCCATTATTGCCTTTATAACCTTCGCCCCACCAGCCGTCCAAAACGCTGAGATTCATTACACCATTGACACCGGCTTTCTCGCCCGAAGTCCCGCTTGCCTCCATAGGGTATTCGGGATTGTTGATCCAAACATCCACGCCGGAGACCAGTTTGCGTCCCAACGATAAATCATAGCCTTCCAGCAATATAATACGTCCTTCGAACTCCGGACGGCGGGAGAATTCGTGAATGACTTTTATTAAATGCTGACCGGGTTGGTCTTCCGGGTGTGCCTTGCCGGCGAAAAACATTACCACCGGCCGCTCCGGGTTGTTAACGATTCTGGCCAGCCGCTCGGGATCGGAGAACAATAGTGTCGCGCGCTTGTAGGTGGCAAAGCGTCGCGCAAATCCAAAGGTCAATACATTGCTCTCCTTGGGATCCAGGAACCGGACCAGACGTTTAATTTGCGCTTCACTGCAACCGTTGCGGTGTAATTGCGCGCTCACGCGGCGATGGACGCTTTTAAACAAAGCGGCTTTTAATGTCTGGCGCAAACTCCAATACAAGTGGTCGGGAATTTCTTCTATGCATTCCCAGTATTTTTCGTTGTTCATTTCATTGCGCCATTCCCTGAAACGCATATCGAATAAATTCGACCATTCGCGGGCAAGGAATGTGGGCACATGCACACCGTTGGTCACATAGGATATGGGATTCTCCTCCGGTGGGATTTGCGGCCAAATATAACCTTCCATTTTCGAGGCCACGCTGCCGTGAATGGCGCTGACCCCGTTTTGAAATCGCGATCCGCGCATGGCTAACGCGGTCATGTTAAATTCACCTTCGTTGCCCGGGCTGTCCCCCAGTTGAAAAAACCGTTCCCGGCTGATCCCCAGTTGAGATTCAAAATGGTCCAGGAATTTTTCGACGATTTCCGCTTCAAAGATATCGTGGCCGGCGGGGACCGGGGTATGAGTGGTATACACAGTACCAGCGGCGACATATTCCAGTGCGGTGTCGAATTCCAGACCTTGTGCCACCAATTGACGGCAGCGCTCTAACACTTGAAAGGCGGAATGACCTTCGTTGATGTGCCAAATCGTGGGAGTCAGATTCAAGGCATGCAAAGCGCGCACGCCACCGATTCCCAGGACGATTTCCTGCTGAATGCGAGTGATTTTGTCGCCGCCGTAAAGGCGGTGGGTGATGGAGCGTTCTTTTTGCCCGTTTTGCGGGATGTCGGTGTCCAGCAAATACAATTTAATGCGTCCGGCCTGGGCTTCCCAGACTTTGATTTCAATCGCCACACCATGGGTTTTTACATTGACGTGAATTTCATTGCCTTGATCATCCATGGCCGGGGTAATGGGTAAGTCCCAAAAATTGGTGGTGGCGTAGTGGGCGACTTGATTGCCGTGCTTGTCTATGGTTTGGCTGAAGTAACCCTGGCGATACAATAATCCCACGGCGACGAACGGAATACGCGAGTCGCTAGCGGCTTTGCAGTGATCACCGGCCAGAATTCCCAAACCGCCGGAATAGATGGGCAGGCTTTCGTGGAAGCCGAATTCAGCGCAAAAATACGCAATCAAATCCTGTTGGGGATCGATATTGGCAATTTTGCGCCGTTTGGCTTTATGGTATGTATCGAACGACGACAGCGACCGGTAATAATCTTCCATGAAGACCGGGTCTTGCAGGGCTTCTTCCAAGCGCTGCTGCGAGACCCGTCGTAAAAATACTTTGGGACTGTGCCCGCTGGGCATCCAAAGATCCGGATCAAGGCGGTAAAACAACGCCCGGGTATTACGATCCCAGCTGTATAACAAATCGTTCGCAAGTTCTTCCAGGCGGACCAGTTCCGGTGGAATTCGGGGTTGGACTTCGAGGGAAAAGCGTGTACCAGGCATTATTATTATTCCTCTAAGCGGTGGGTAAAAACACAAAAAGACCGGTGTTCATGTGCTGTTGTATTATCCTACACATTGTAAACATAATCTCGCTAGAGTAATCTGCTTTGCTGATGATTCAAATCAAACTAAGGTTTGTTTGATGGCGGCGTTCGCCCGAGTGCGTTAGCGTGAATATTGCCGTGTAAAATTCAGGTTAAAATAGTTTGCCGGATGAATGTTGACCGTCTGACAGCAACGGCTTGAGTTACTATTTGTGCGCGATTCGTCCGTGCAAATCTTGTGTGGCAGTAGGCTATGGCAACGACCGATTCCAACAGAGGTCTATGGCAGGTTGTGTACGCCGCGTTGATCAACCAATAATTTTAACGGCTTTGCCAAAAAGCCATACTATATTTTAACCCTTATTTTAAAAATTTCTTGACTGAAGTGATCTTAGTGGAAAAAAGAGGGCAAAAGGCGATGTCAATGCGGGTCATTATCTTATGCCTGTTAACATGGCTGATGGCCTGCGATCCGAAACCGGCAAACGAGCTTGCGCACAACGCACCAGTCACATCGCCAGATATGGCACAGGAGGCTCATACTCCGAACTCCGCCGGCATGGTGTTGGTACCAGGCGGTCCATTCATTATGGGCAGCAATTTGCGTGATGAAAGCGGAAAACAGAAAGAATACGGTCTGGTGAATCCGCTGTATCTGGATGAGCACCCTGAACACACGGTGACTATCGGTGATTTTTATATCGATATTTACGAAGTGACTAACGCTCAATACAAACGCTTTCTGGAAAAATCCCACCGCCAAAAGATGCCCTTTCAATGGACCCAAAATGGGTACAATTTGGTCAAAGAGCGCCTGCAAGCCACCGATCTCGATACCTTGCGCTGGATTGCCAGCGAATATTTCAAGCTGGATATGGATACCACAGTAATGGGTGCAAACGCCTTATTAAAAGCCATATTAAAGGAGCAAGCCAAACGCGATGTCCTGCCGGTGACCGGAGTGAGTTGGTATGACGCCAACGCGTATTGTTCCTGGGTGGGCAAGCGCTTACCCACCGAGCAGGAATGGGAAAAAGCCGCCCGTGGGCCGGATGGCAGAATGTACCCGTGGGGCAATGAATGGATACAGGACAATGTGAATACCGGGGATGACAGCGATTGGGAAGAAGGTATTGCCCCGGTGGGCTCATATCCTAAAAATGTATCGGTATATGGTGTTTACGACATGGTCGGCAATGTGTGGGAATGGGTGGCCAGCTGGTATCTGCCGTATCCCGGCACCGATTATCAGCACAAAGATTTTGGTCAGTATTTCCGCGTCATTCGTGGCGGTGGAGGCGGTATCGGCCACTATGCATTAAGTGTCTTTTTTCGGGGTGCCGCCCGTTCCTACGCGCCTCCCCACCAACCCAATAACGACGTCGGCTTCCGCTGCGCAAAAAATCCATAGCGGTGTAACGGTGTTGGTTGGGTTGTCGGCGTCGTGGCGTATGGCTAATGACGGAGGCAAGGCGGTGATCACTCCTGGTAACACAGGTTGCCCACGCGCTTAATCAGCGCCACTGCCGCAACGGCTAACTTAACGACGCTGGCAATCCCTACCGATGACACCCGCCAGCTCTTTGCAATCGATCCCCCTTTTTTTTCGCTTTGAGGAAAAATTCCTTTTGTGTCAACACGTTAGTAGTTTTTCGGGCCGATATTTCCGTTTGAACCGCTCCTTTCTTGCCAGTCACACGTCAGATTCGAATTAAAGTCAGTGGCTATTATTGCCGATTCAGCTTAGAGCCAGTGTGGTGTGTGTGGCCGCCGCATTGACTTCACGCCGACGAATGACAGCAGCCACTTTTAAACGAAGTCAACGACGAACTCCAACACTCAATACTGATGAACTGGCATGGCAGATTTGTTTACTAAACCCCCTTTGGATTCATTGAACATACTGGCCGTGGATGACGAGATTTTTAATTTGGAAATCTTGACCGAATGGCTGTCGGACCGAGGCATTCATGTTACGACGGCGGAAAATGGTCGCCATGCCTTAGAGGTGTTGCAGGATTCAACCGGGCGGTTCGACGCGATATTACTGGATCGTATGATGCCGGAAATGGACGGCTTGGAGTGTCTGGCCGCCATAAAAGCCCTGCCGCAATGGAAAGATGTTCCCGTGATCATGCAAAGCGCTGCCGCGACGGTGGAGGAAGTCCAAACGGCCCTGGACGCCGGTATCTGGTATTACCTCAGCAAGCCGTTTGAACGGCGCAAGTTGTTTGTCATGATTGAGACTGCCGTAGGCGATTATCGGCTACAGCGACGGCTTCGCCAGCTCGTTGAAGAATCACCCCTTGAATACGGCAATGATCCAGTCACTGAAATACAAACCGTGGAGCAAGCGCAACACGCGGCCGTCAACCTGGCAAAACTCAGCGACAATCCGGGCAAAATCGTCATCGGTTTGTTTGAACTGCTGCTCAATGCCATAGAGCACGGGAATCTGGCTATCGGCTATCAAGAAAAGACCCGTCTTCTTAATGAACAGCGCTGGCTGGAAGAAATTGAATCCCGCCTGTGCCGCACGCCTTACAGCGATCACGTTGCACGGGTTTCGGTGAGTGAGGTTAACAACGGCGTTCAATATCTGATTCAAGATCAGGGCAGGGGATTTAAAAGCAAACCATACCTGCAACTGCAAACCCACCGCGCGGCCGATAACCATGGCCGGGGCATCAGTTTTGCCAACCGACTGAGTTTTGCGGACCTGCTATACCAGGGCACAGGCAATCAAGTGTGCGCACTGGCTACCAAGGTGGTCGCGTAGTCATGTCTAGCATGATGACTGAACGACCGGCAAGCGATCTACTAAGTGGCCAACAACCGCGTGTCCTGGTGGTGGACGATGATCCCATGCTGTGCAATTTAATCAAACTGCGACTGAAACGCCGTGGCTACGTCGTGTATGAGGCGTCCGATGGCGAGCAGGCCTTGGACGTATTCGCGCAATGCCTGCCGGAAATCGTGCTGATGGATGCCAACATGCCTGGCATGGATGGATTTGACGCCACCCACGCCATCAAACAACTCCCCCAGGGGAAGAATACGCCGATTATTATGGTCAGCGGCCTGGAAGATGATGAATCCGTTGATCGAGCATTTTCGGTAGGGGCGGTGGAGTATATCACCAAGCCTATTTGCTGGCCGTTGCTTATCCATCGCTTGGCCAACATTTACGCCGCCATGCAGGCCAAGCAGGAAATTCTGCAGGCCAAACTGAATGCCGATCGTGCCAACCAATCCAAATCGGAATTTCTGGCGAATATGTCTCATGAGTTGCGCACACCCATGCACGCTATCTTAAGTTTCGCCAGCATGGGGCAGGAAAAAGTCTTTAATGCCGCACCGGAAAAACTCCAACAGTATTTCTCCCGCATCTCCGAAAGCGGTCAACGGTTGCTGGCGCTGTTAAACGATTTGCTGGATTTATCCAAACTGGAGGCGGGCGCGGTTCACTGTCACTTCAAATCCAATAACCTCACCCAGATCGTCAATACCGTACTGCAGGAGATGAGCGGGCTGATTAAGGAAAAAGGCGTGGCTATCTTACATCAATCCGAAGATACGGATACCCGGGCGGTGTGCGACTCGGAAAAAATCATGCAAGTCGTGCGCAATTTGCTCTCCAACGCCGTGAAATTCACCCCATCCGGCAACAGCATATTTTTGCGTTATTCACGCACGAGCCTGCCGGCAGCCAAATCCGCGCGCTCTATACCGGCTTTGGCATTCAGTGTCATCGATCAAGGTATTGGGATTCCAGAGGAGGAACTCAGCAGCGTGTTCGACAAGTTTGTGCAATCCAGCAAAACCAAAACCGGCGCCGGTGGTACGGGACTGGGGCTGGCAATTTGTCGGGAAATCATCGGTCGGCATGAAGGTGCCATAGAGGCCCGCAACAATGAATACGGCGGGGCCACATTTGAATTCAAAATTCCAGTCGAGGCTTTATCCGGGCGCAAAGCCGCCTGACATATGCGGCTTAAGACGGAGGGCTTGCGAGGATCGACTCTTTATGAAAAAGGCACTTTATGAAAAATTCAGAGGTAAGGCAAATGGGTAACTCAGATCATAAGAAAGGCAAAATACTCATTGTGGACGATGAACCGTTCAATTGCGAGATTATGCAAGAAATCCTTGCAGAGGACTATGAGCTAAAGATGGTGAATAACGGCCAGGAGTGTCTGAATACAGCCTCCGACTGGTTACCCGATTTGATTTTACTGGACATCAGTATGCCGGGTATGAGCGGTTATGAAGTCTGTCGGCAGTTGAAAGGCAGTGTTAAAACTCAGGATGCGCAAATTACCTTTGTCTCGGCGCTGGACACCCTGGCTGACCGGCTGGCCGGTTATGAAGTGGGCGGGGATGACTACATCACCAAACCGTTCGACGCGGACGAATTGGTGAAAAAAGTCGAGGTGGCGTTCAAGAACAAGTCCTTGCAACGGCAATTGCAAAACCACGCCGATAAGGCGATGAAGACCGCCATGTCCGCATTGAGCAGTACCAATGAAATAGGCATGGTATTGCAGTTTATCAGTGCCACGTTCCATTGTAACGAATATGATTGTCTCGCGCAGCTGATTGTGGATGCTATTTCAGCCATGAGCTACCGCAGTACGGTACAGATTCGGGCCGAAGGCAGGGAAATCAACAAATGCAGTGAAGGCACTATTAACCCCCTTGAAGTGGCTGTCATTAATCGCATCAGCCATGAAGACGATCACCTGGACATAGGGCCGCGTACCATAATGAACTTTGAGCATGTATCGGTATTGGTTAAAGACATGCCGGTTAATGATGAGGAAGAGTACGCCCGCATAAAGGAAAATATTGCCGTGATTGCCGAAGGCAGTGAAGTGCGTATCAACGCCATCGAGGCGCAAAACGCCTTATTGGCCCGGGCCGGATTGCTGGATGTCTTGCGGCAGGCGCAACAGGCATTGAACGCATTAAACGAAAAGCAAGCCGAACACAAACAGCAAATCTTGGCCTTGATCCAGCAATTGAAACGCTCCCTGCAGGCCAAATTGGTTGCCGAGAGTATGAGTTCATTTAAGATTGATCCGATTGTGGACCTGGTCAACAAGACTCAAAAAGGGGCGTTAGCGGTGTTTGATGGTGAGGGACAAGCGGAAAACCCGGTGGAGCATGTTATTGAAGAGTTGCAAGCGGTGATAAACCGTTAACCCGGTGGACGGGGCGTACTAACCCTTGCCGTTGCCGGATACCTTCAACATAATTTTTTCCATCGCCCTATGCGACAAAAAGCGCATCAATATGGCGAATAAATACGTGGGAAACGTGACGTAGTAGCGGATTTTAGGGCGTGGGCTTTCCAGGGCGCGAATGACTTTTCTTAACACCGCGTCCGCGGGCAAGGTAAACGGTGTGGCAGCGCCTTCTTTGGTCATGCGCGCCTCTTGCGCTTCATACTGAGCCAGGTGCGCACTGGTTTGCGCATTGATGTTTTTTTTGAAAGCCAGATAGGCGTTGGCGCGAAAGCGGCTTTCGATGGGGCCGGGCTCCACCAAAATGACGTGTATGCCGGAGCCGCGAAGTTCCATGCGCAAAGTATCCGTTAAGCCTTCCAGGGCGAATTTACTGGCGACGTATGCGCCGCGATACGCCAGCGCCACAAAGCCCAAAACGGAACTGTTTTGAATGATGCGCCCGTAGCCTTGTTGGCGCATCATGGGGATGATGAGGTTGGTGAGTTCCAGCCAGCCGAACACGTTGGTCTCAAATTGTGCCCGCAACACATCGCGTTTAAGATCTTCCACTGCGCCGGGTTGACCATAGGCACCATTGTTGAACAAGGCGTAAATTTCGCCATTGGTAAGCTGGTAAAGTTTTTTCACCGCGGTTCGAATCGACATGGAATCATTCAGATCCAATTGCAGGCATTCCAGGCCTTGGCTGCGCAAGCGCTGTACATCCTGGTTTTTACGGGCCGTGGCGACCACGCGATAACCTCGCTGCTGCAAGCCCAATGCGACGGTGTGCCCGATGCCGCTGGAACAACCCGTGATCAAAACGGTTTTAGCGGATGTTGAGGATGCGGAATTTGGCATAAAATATTCAATACCACGAGCGATCGTACATTGTCTTCGCTGCCGAAAAGCAGGTATCTTAACATCACTGGCATTATAAAATCCGATTTGGTAGCCTGCGAAATCTTTTTACGCAATTTTAACGACATTGGAGCTGTTTTCAGTGCAACGTAAAGCACAAATAACATCCTGGTTGCGGGATGAACTAAAAATACCGGACTTTGATTTGCAGCCCGCTTCCAGCGATGCCAGTTTCCGGCGCTATTTTCGCGTGTTTCCGTTGAACGACTCATCCCTTAACGATGAAGACGACACGTTGATTGTCATGGACGCCCCACCTGACAAAGAGGATACCGGCCCCTTTGTCAAAGTCGCCACATTAATGGCAGCTATCGGGCTTAATGTACCGTTGATTCGACAAAGTAATTTGGAGAACGGTTTTTTATTGCTCAGCGATTTGGGCAGCAAACAATATTTATCGGCATTAAATGAGTCCAACGTTGAGCAACTGTATGCCGATGCCTTAAAAGCGCTATTAACCTTGCAGCGCAAAGGTCCCAAGGACGATGAATTACCACCTTACGATCACACTTTGTTAATGCGCGAGATGGAATTGTTTCGCGAGTGGTATCTGAAAGTTCATTTAGAACTGACATTGTCGGCCCAGGAACAACAGATGTTGTCCGATGTATTCGAACGCCTGGCGGAATCGGCCTTAGGCCAGCCCCGGGTTTGCGTGCACAGGGATTATCATTCGCGCAACCTAATGCTGACGACACACAACAACCCCGGCATTCTGGATTTTCAAGATGCTGTTATCGGCCCGGTGACTTACGATGTAGTGTCTTTACTCCGGGATTGCTATATTGCCTGGCCCAGGGAGCGGGTGGAGGCGTGGGCCCTGGACTATTTGGTACAAGCCGCCGAGGCCGGAGTGATAGCTGAAAAAGATGAAGCGCGACTACTGCAATGGTTTGATTGGATGGGCGTGCAACGGCATCTAAAAGCCACGGGAATATTCGCCCGCTTGAATCATCGGGACGGCAAACCCGGTTATTTACAGGACATTCCCAGAACCTTATCGTACGTAGTGGATGTCACCGGCCGCTATCCGGAGTTGCACGCACTCAACGATTTTCTGAACCAGCGAATGTCCGAGACAGACTGATTAAACCCACGATGAGAGCAATGATCCTGGCCGCCGGCCGCGGTGAACGCATGCGGCCTTTAACCGACACTACCCCCAAACCGCTGCTAAGTGTGTGCGGCAAGCCGCTGATCGTGCATCACATCGAGGCCCTGGCCAACGCCGGCATTCGTGAGCTGGTAATTAACCACGCCTGGCTTGGGGAACAGATCGAGGCCACTCTGGGCGATGGTGCTCAGTATGGCGTGCGGATTCAGTATTCTCCCGAGGTTCCGGAGGCGTTGGAAACCGGTGGGGGTATATTCCAGGCGTTACCGTTATTGGGCGATGGGCCGTTTATCGTGGTCAACGGCGACGTGATGTGTGATCTGGACTATCGATCCTTGCCCGCTGAACCGCAAGGACTGGCGCATCTGGTGTTGGTAGCCAACCCCGAGCATCATCCCAAGGGCGATTTTGCCCTGGAAAATCAGCTGCTTCGTGCCGAAGGACCGGTTAAGTTCACGTTCAGTGGCATCGGTGTTTATCGACCCCAATTATTTGCTCAGTGTAAATCGGGTAAATTTCAATTGGCGCCCATTCTCCGCCGTGCCATGGCGGATGACCAAATTACCGGTGAAATCCATAAGGGAATATGGACGGATGTTGGTACTCCCCAGCGTCTTTTGGAACTCAACCGGCGTTGTAACCAGTGAGCGATTGTTACTACTTATAAATTACCCCGGTTATAGCGCGGATATGAAAATTTATTAGTTATTGAAAACAAATAGATAGAGCGATTCTCGGGAATATGACTACCGTTCGTAAGTAGATTAAAAATTTAGTTGTAATTTTAAGCAAAATGTAAGAATCTATCCCCGGGGCAATGGTTGTTTTCTGTACGTCTTTTCCGTTAATGCTAATCAAGTGGTTAAAAAACTCGGAAAGTCGTGTGGATTACAGAACGCTGAATAATGTAAGTGTAACAATCGGGGGTACACATGATTAAAGTAACCATCGTCGACGACCATGAATTGGTCAGGACCGGTATCATCCGGATTTTAAAAGATGAAACGGATATAGAAGTAGTGGCGGAGGCGTCCAGCGGAGAGGAAGCCATCCAACTGGTGAAACAATACCAGCCAGATGTGGTGTTAATGGACGTCAATATGCCCGGCATCGGTGGCTTCGAAGCCACCCGCAAACTGATCCAAATGTACCCGGATCTGAAAGTCATTGTCGTAACCATTCACGTGGACGATCCGTTTCCTTCCAGAATGCTGCAAGCCGGTGCCATGGGGTATTTAACCAAAGGCTGCGGTGTGGATGAAATCATCAACGCCATCCGCGAAGTCAATACCGGCCGGCGTTATATCAGCGCCGATGTGGCCCAGCACCTGGCATTGAAATTAATGCCGGGAGGTGAGGAATCACCGTTTGATTCCTTGTCGCCACGCGAATTGCAAGTCATGCTAATGCTCACCCAGGGCACAAAAGTTCAGGAAATATCCGACAAGCTGTGCTTAAGTCCCAAAACTGTGAGCACCTACCGGCATCGCTTGTACGATAAGCTGGGCGTGAGCAGTGATGTGGCGCTGACCCGTTTAGCCATGCGTTACGGCATGGTGGATGACGCCTATGAACCCGCCGCGGCGCATGTCTAAACCATGCTCCCAAAATTTTTGCCTTAACCGGTGGTCGTGCACTTAAACTAGCATGGTTGATTTTTTAATGGCTTATTGATCCGGTTTTCCATCATGGATTTCCGGCAAAGTTGACAGAAATCAATAAATTATCCGATGCAGCCCGCGCATTATGTCGCGGGCTGTTGACGTTATGGCGTCTGAGCCCCCACTATTATCAAGGTAGCGTAAAGGTAGTGGCGCAATATTTCGCACCATGCTGGAACCAGATGATTGATCCAATGTCCCATTTTTGAATGAGTCTAAATGTGGGGTTAAGCTTGTAATGCTACCGTTGTCCCAAGTTTGCGAGTAAATATTTAATAGATTGAGCATTATGCAAATAGTCGTGCGTCGTTTATGGATTTTGTTGATGGCTTTGGCGTTAAGTGCCAGCGCATCGGAAACCGTCGATTTCACCCTACCCGATTTGGACGGTAAACCGCGCGCATTGTCCGAGTTTCGCGGAAAATGGGTGGTGGTGAACTACTGGGCAACCTGGTGCCCGCCTTGTTTGGATGAGATCCCCGAATTAGTGAATTTTCACGAACAATACAAGGATAAAGATGCCGTGGTAGTGGGCGTGGATTTTGAAGACATTGCGTTGCCAAAACTCAAGACGTTCGTGGAAGACTATTTCATGAGTTACCCCATTTTACAAATGAAACCGGCCCCCAAAAGTGAATTGGGTGTAATTTCCGGCTTACCCACCTCCTTTTTGGTGTCGCCGGAAGGCAAGGTTGTGGCTAAACAAACCGGGCCCGTAACATCAAAGATGATTAAAGATTTTATCGACGGTTATGATGATGAGGATAACAAGTAATGCGGTGGAAATTGAATTTTCTCTCGATAAACTCAGTGCTGCTCCTGGTGTGTCTGGTCTATAGCAGCGTGGCGCTGTCTGCCGGCGGGCGGGATCCCTACAAGTATTTTTTTGATGAAACGTGGGGTAATTTCGCTGAAGAATTGGACAACGCCCGCGACAAAGGCAAGACAGCTATCTTGATATTTTTCGAAATGGACGAATGTCCTTTCTGTCACCGCATGAAAGAAACCGTGCTTAATCAACCGGAAGTGCAAGCCTATTTTAAAGAGCATTTTCTCAATATCAGCGTGGATATCGAAGGCGATGTGGAAATTACCGATTTCCAGGGCCAGTCCATGAAGCAGAAAGATTTCGCTTTTAAGATCAACCGGGTCAGGGCCACACCGGTATTTGCATTTTATAATTTGGATGGCGAGCGCATCGTACGCTATACCGGTGCCACCAACGGTGTGGAAGAATTTATGTGGTTAGGCGAGTATGTTGTAAGCGGTGAATATAAAAACGTGCCATTCACCAAATATAAAAGAGAAAAGAAAAACGCAACGCAAAAATTATCGCAAAAATAATAGTGAAATCCGCCCCTTGTTTGTTACGACTTGGTGCGTTTGGATTTTCCTTAGGGTTGCTGCTGAGTGGCAGTATTCTGGCGCAAGCTGAGGAGTCCAAAACCACCCAATCCGTTGTGGCGCCCCTGCCAACGCCGCTTACATTGCATGCCGCCATGCAAGCCGTGGATCAAACCCATCCCGATTTAATTGTAGCTCAATCCCGTATAGAGCTTAGCAACGCCCAGTTAATGCAGGCGGATTCAGCTTATGGATTTCGCGCTTTCATACTAGGGGAGGCGCGCTATATTGAGCCGTCTCGCATTGCATTCGATCAATCCCAAAATGACAGCCGCATTGCCCTGGTAGCGCAAAAACGCTTATACGATTTCGGTCGCACGGCCAACGCTGAAAAGGCTGCATTGGCGGAAGTGCAAAGCAGTAAATCGTTATATCAAAACGCCCTCAATCAATACCGAATAGCCGTTTTAGAAAGTTTCTTTAAAGTTTTATTGGCGGACTTGCAGTTTATTCGTGACAATGAAGCTATGTCTATAGCGTTCGTTAATTACGATCGCACACAAATGCGCAACGAATTGGGGCAACGCTCCGATATCGAGTTGTTTGAATCGCAAAGTGAGTATCAACGTGTGAGACGCCAGTTGTATACCAGCCGCTCCATGCAGCGCAATACCCGTTCCCAGCTAGCAAATGTTCTCAATCGCCCTGGTGAATTGGTGGCCGATATCATGGAACCTGAATTACCGGAAATCAACCGACCGCTACCGGAGGTGGAGGCGTTGCAGGAAAAGGCGCTAGCGGACAATCCGATGTTAATCGCATTGCGGGCCCAAGTGGAGGCCGCGGAAAAACGCATGGCATCCGCCCGCGCTGGCTATCGGCCTACCCTGGCAGGCGAGGCATTGGTCAGTGAACAAAACCGCACAACGGGTAACTATAACGAGTGGGAGGCTAGTCTCATCTTGAATGTTCCGCTATTAAATGGCGGTAAAGTCAAAGCGGATGTGGCGCAACAACAAGCTGAGCTGATTCGTCTCAAAGCAGAGTTGAGAAAAGCTGAAATGGATGTGCAGCAAGCGGTTTTGGAAAACTGGCAATTGCTCGATACTTTGAAGGTTGAACGCGAAGAAATGAAGGCATTACTGGATTATCGAGACCTGTATTTGGACCGTAGCCGCGCCTTATATGAAATGGAAGTGAAAACCGATTTGGGGGATTCCATGGTGGAAGTGTCCGAAGCCCGATTGAAAATGGCCAAGGCGAAATTTAATACGGCACTTACCTGGGCTCGTCTGGATGCGCTAATAGGCAACGAGGTTTACGCTGTGGAGGAGAACAAGCAATGATTCGTTCAGCGACCGGATCTTCCGGTTATTCCAAATTCGCTTACCGCGCAGTCATCGGTAAGGTAGTGATCGGCGTGGCAACGTTAACCATGTTGGTCCCATTGCTGGGGTGGTCGGCGGAATACGAGGCGGTATTGGATTGGAACCGAAAATCCAAACTCAGCACGCCGGTATCGGGTGTGGTTGCGAACGTCAGCGTTCGCCCCGGTGACCGGGTGGCACAAGGCGACATATTACTGCAACTGGATAACAGCGTTATCAAAGCCAATCTGGAAAAATCCAAAGCGGATGTGCAGCACTATGAGCGATTATACAAAGAAGCCGAGCGTGAGCTGGAGCGTAATAAGGAATTGTATGATCGCACGGTGTTATCGGATCACGAACTGGAATTAGCGCATATTGCTTTTACCCAGGCCACCGCGCAGTTGAAATCCGCGCAAGCACAAATGGAGAAAATGGCATTTGATTTACGCCATAGCGAAATAACGGCACCTTTTAACGGCATTGTGGTAGCGCGCAATGTCAATGAAGGGGAAACCATTGTCAGCAGCGAAACAGCGCCAGTGTTAATCGAAGTGGCTGAAGCCGATGTGATGGTCGCCGGGTTTCAAGTGTCAGGTGGCCAACTGGGAAAATTTAAAATGGGCGAAAAAGCAACGGTTGCGGTGGGGGGGAATCAATATAAAGGGGAAGTTTCCGCCGTAGGGTTCGAACCCGTTGCCAAATCCGGTAATCGGTACCTTATCAACGTGCGGTTTGATACCAAAAGTCGATTGCTGCGCGCTGGTCGCTCGGCCAAGGTAATTGTACCGTGACCTACTGTGTAAAATGTTTGGTCTCCGGTAAAGTGCAAGGTGTCTGGTTCAGGGGAAACACCCAAAATCAAGCGCAACAACTGGGACTTACCGGATACGTGCATAACCTGCCTGATGGCCGGGTGGAAGTGTTAGCTTGCGGTAACGCAGAGAATCTGCGGATCTTGCAAGACTGGTTGTGGCAAGGACCGCGCCTGGCCGAGGTGACTGACGTTCACTGCGAACCGGCCACTATCAATCCGCTGCCGGGTGAGTTTACGACTGGGTAATTTGCACCGGACTATTTATTTGCGCTGTGGCGATTGAGTTGAGGAGAGACTGCACGGTGCAATTTGTCAATCACCAGAACACCTTGGCTAGTGCTGCAATCTCGCTGGATCTGTTCAGTAACTGCAAAACCTTTTCTAATAAATTCAATTGCTAACCTCCAATGTCATGTCACAAATTGTGGAAATGTGACATCGTATTAAAAAAATATGTGTGTCAGTTTGGAATAATTACGCTAAGATGAAGTCCCGCTCATACGTTGGTCGCGGTAAACATTGTTGTTACGGCGTTTAGTCCGTGAAACCGGGGGGAATATTTTACGTGATTATTCGTTATTACCCTTATGTGCTACAGGAGGTGTGATATAGCATGTTGTCTTTTTCAATTCAAAGTAGAACAGTATTGAATGAATTGTGGTATTAAAATTGGGTAGTCAAACTGGATCGACAGGGTTTTTTACCGGTTTGTTTGCTGCTTTTCCGTCTCAACGTGCTGTATGTGCTAGTGCGCGTTATCTGCTGTGTATTGTTTGCTTACAGATAGTGTTTGCATGCACTACTGAAAGTAAACCCACCGAAAATCAGCCTACTGAATATAAAGCAGAGCATACTCCTGTTAGCTCCGCGGATACCCCGTCCGTACAGCACATACCGGTACCTCCCGTCTCTCACTACGCGCAATACGCTTATGCCTATCTTGAGCGAGAGAAACCCAAATACAATTTACAGGATCCACGAGCACAACTGACATTTACCAGTGAAAGCGTAGATAAGCAACAAAATAAACACGTTAAATTCCAGCAAGTGCATCATGGCGTACCCGTATGGGGGCATGAAATTTACGTTCACATTGACGAACACGACCGGGTTTACAATGTGAGCGGCCAAATCCTAACCGGGCTTGAGAACCTTGATCCAAAACCGTTGTTGCCGCCACAACGCGTCAACGTTATTATTGAGCAGCATGATCGATGGGGGAAACAAGGGTGGAAAATCGATCAAGGCGATTTGTATGTTCTCCAACATGACGATACCAACTATTTAGCTTACGAATTAACGCTGGTAAAAGGGTTGTTGAGGGAGTTTTTGTTTGTGAATGCCGATACCGGCAGCATTATTCATAGGATTTCAGGTACACCGACAGCCACTCGTTTTTAAGGTTAAAAAATTTTGGGTGATTTATGATTCAAATTGTCAGCAGGGGAGCTAGGTTACGGCATTGTACCTTTGGATTGATCGCGGCTGTGGTAACTGTGCTGGTTTCGCAGGTGGCTTTGGCTGCAACAAATTATCAATTAACCACCCCACAACGATTGACTTTGAATCCTGGGGTGAACGGCCAAGGGTTGAACGATTTATCGCCGCGGGCAAGCGCTAAGTCTCACCGTAAATCCAAGCCAAGCACACAAACTTCGAATCCGGAATTGGTGGGTCAGCAGCTATATCAGTCATTAGTGCAAAAAAGTTCTTCGCGAGTTGGAATAAAAACAGCGAAAACCAGTTCCAATCGAACCGCTGCTGTTATCAATGATGCACAACAACAAAACCTGCAGTCGCTTAATTTGCAACTCAAGGATAGCGGAGGAATTAAAGTATCCTTCGACAGTCGCAAAGGGACTCCCACGTTCATAAAGCCGAATAACACATCCATCAAACCCAAAATCACCAGTTTGGCGGGTGGGGTAACCACAGTCAAACCTTCTAAAGCGGCAATCGCCATGCAGTTTCTCAAGGATAATCGCGCGCTATTAAAGCTGCAGAATCCTGAGTCCGAATTGCAACAAATCAGCCAAACTACCGATGCTCAGAATAAAACCCATATTCGCTTTCAACAAATGGTGAACGGCATTCCATTGTGGGGCAAACAGGCAGTGGTTCATGTGGATAACGACAACGGCGTGTATTTATTTCAGGGCCGTTACGAACCTACAATTAGCAATATCAATGTTGTCCCAAACATTACCGAGCAAGCGGCTGTCGAAAAAGTTCTGGCTGATCTGAACTTTTCCAGTGACCTGTCCGAACCGGCTCAGACTGAATTGGTGGTCTATACATCTATAGGTGGTGCAGCGGTATTGACCTATAAAGTCGAACTCAGTCCCAAACTACAAGACCGCTGGATTTATTTTATCAATGCGGCATCCGGTGCGGTGGTCCATAAAATTTTTAATATCCACAAAGAAGTTGTTCAGGCCAGCGGTTTGGGTGTAGACAATGTTTCGCACACGTTTAACGCGTGGCATAGCCCTCAAGACGGTAGTTATTATCTCATTGATCCAGATACGCCCACCCTCGGTGGCAATGCTGATCCGGTGGCCGATGGTCCACGGCCAAGCGGTGATACTTATATACTAAGCGCTCAAAACGGTGATGGCAGTCAGTTGTTTTTTAATACTCATAATGCGCAGACCGGCTGGCAAGATGAAGTCGCGGTGAGCGCCGCGTATAACACTCGCGTGGTTTATGATTACTATGGCAATACATTCAATCGCAACAGTATCGACGGTAATGGCAAGAACCTGATGGTGGTAGTTCA
Source organism: Gammaproteobacteria bacterium (assembly GCA_022340845.1). GTDB lineage: Bacteria > Pseudomonadota > Gammaproteobacteria > SZUA-152 > SZUA-152 > JAJDNG01. The sequence goes on from JAJDNG010000196.1 coordinate 44,703, forward strand.
TTTCGAAAATAATCTCGACAATGCATTCTGGAACGGCACTTTTATGGTGTATGGTGACGGCGGCGGTGTATTCTCCCCGTTAGCCGGTTGTTTGGATGTGGCCGGTCACGAAATGACCCACGGCGTCATCGAAACCACCGCAGGATTGATTTATGAAAATCAAAGTGGCGCGTTAAACGAATCCTTCGCCGATGTTTTTGGAACCATGATAGACAGGGACGATTGGCTGTTGGGCGAGAATTGTACCCTGGTCAACCCTTTCCACTTGCGCAGCATGGCCGACCCGGCGAACGGCTTGGGTGGTGGGCAACCCACACATATGAACGAATACCAGAATTTGCCAAACACGCCTGACGGTGATAACGGTGGCGTGCACATCAACAGCGGTATTCCAAATCGGGCGGCGTATTTAATCGCAGATGGCCTCTCCATCGAAGGCATAGGTACGAGTATAGGACGGGGCCAAACGGAGCAGATTTATTATCTCGCGCTAACCAATTATTTGACTCAGTCCTCCCAATTCATCGATGCCCGCCGCGCGCTGATCCAGGCTGCCGAAGACCTTCATGGCGCGAATTCGACTCAAGCCCTGTCGGTGTCAGCCGCATTTGATGCCGTAGGAATTACGGAAGGTGGTGCCGCAACTCCGCCTACACCTCCACCCACACCTACGGATCCTGTCACGGGCGAGGATATCATGGTTTATCTCTATCCCTTTGATAGCGGGCATGAGGTTCCTCCCCCCAATGACCCACTTGAACGATTTGATTTATATACTCAAACGATTGGTGGATCAGTGGTAGGTCCATACAACGATCCTTTACACGGCGACCTTCCGGCAAACTATACACGACCTGCAGCGGTGACCACGCAATCTGGCACTTACTTTTTGTATGTTGCAACCGACAACAATGTTTATAAAGCAGTATTTGGTGATACGGATATTCAGCTGAGTTCGTCTGGGGATATATTCAGTATCGCTATCTCTCCTAATGAACGATATATTGTCTACACTACAAATGACCCTAATGACAATAATATTTACGTCGCCGATTTCGAGAATAATGGCGCGACTTCGATTTATCCCATTTTATCTGAAGACTACCAAAACGGCAGCACTAGTGTACAGAATACTATTTTGTACGCTGATTCTTTGGCGTTTGATTATACCAGTAATTTAATTGTATTTGATGCCCTTAACT
>JAJDNG010000197.1 GCA_022340845.1 Gammaproteobacteria bacterium
TATTCGCGGTCCATGTGCCGTCCTGGCCGCCTTCGACAAATAAAATGTACAACTGGGAGTCGCCATCGGCGCTGGTGCTGTTATATCCGTTGCCGAATATCACTACCCAGCGTTTGTTGCCGCTGCCGTCGTCGGCGTTGCTCATGGCCACTAACGGCTGGCTAAAGGTAAATCCGAGATCACTGTTGTTGATGCCGCCGTCGTCAGCTTCGGTGAACTCCCACATGACATTGCTCGCAGCTTCTGCTTCGCTATCCAGATCGTCAGGCTTGGTAATATTGAGGGCGAAATAACCTTTGGCGCCGGCACCCATGCCGCCAACCAAGATAGTATTCCAGCTCAGGTCGCCGCTATTGGTGCCGGAGGAAGGTGTTATGTACACATCGTTAATACTGGGCGTCAGGTCAACGAAAAACTGATGCGTGTAGTTGGGATCCGTTAATTTACTGAGGTCTTTGAATACCGCATTGGGTACGAAAGCGAACAGTTCGGAACCGTCACTGGTGCGAAATGCATGCAACATTCCGTCGTTGGCGCCGGCATAGGTGATTTGCGGCCGGTTTTTGTACGTGGTGACGAATTCCGGATAGGTTTCCCCTGCCGTGGTCGGATACACACCGCCTGTGCGGCCGGTAAACTGGGGCTTGCCGGCGAATACCGGGGTGGAATGAATTATATCACCCAGCTTTCCGCCTACTGAATTGCGCTCGCGAAATTCACCATCGTCGCCATTGGTGCCTTCGTATTGACTTTGGCCTCTGAGATAGGTCAGTCGTTCATCACCAAAGGTGTTGGTGCCGGCGGCAACATTGGCGGGTTGTGGTAAATCCAGGGCTTCCTGTTGGCTACCGGCCCCAGTGGTCAGATTTGCCCATCGAAAAGGAATACCGGTGCTGGTCGCCGTACCGGTGTCTTTGTAGGTGACAATCACGCGGCTATCGCTGGATGTGTTGGTTTTGTTGTCCAATTGTTCAGCTGCGCTCCATACAACATTAGGATCAACCGTACCGTCGGGATTTACACCTTGCGCTACCAAATCACCGCGGTTGGTTTTGGTATTGAAAGAGGCACGGAATACCAGTGTGCCGGCTTCTACTTCCTGGGTGTTAAACGCAACGGCGGTAGCCGTGCCGGTGCCGGCCTGGATTTCGGTAATAATGTCTCGAAAGGCCTTGGCAAGAGTGCCCGATTCATTGGCGTTGAGATACTGACCTCGGCCGTTGTAGGCTGCATGACGTAAATCGTCGATTTTTTCCGGATCACCGTTGGTGGGATCTGGCCAGGCAAACGGCACCGTGGGATCGGAAGGGCCGGCGGCCAGGGACCCGTTGACGCCGAAGCCAATGGTGTAAGTGGCCATATGCTGATGCATGGTGTCAAACGGTGAAGCGGTACCCAGATAACCGGTAACGTCCCGCACCGTAGTGGATACGTTGTCGGTAAGACCATGTAAGTCGCGCTTGTAATAATGCATGGCCACGTCGGCCAAGGATTCGGAGTAAGTGTCGGCATACGCTCCGCCATCGAAATCGTTAGTTGCGTCGTCTGCGTCGGCATTGCCGATTGTGGTATCGGCGCCATTCCAGAAGCCGTCACTCATTAAAATAGTAAAATTTTGTTGGCAAGTGCCGGCCGGTGCCGCCTGTACCGGGCAATTGGCAGAGCCAGGGGCCGAACTGCTGGCCGAGCCGAACAAATCACCGGCTTCGCATTCAAAGTATTTACCCGCCTGGTCCAACTTGGGACGTAACGGTGTACCCCCGTCGGGAGACGTGGAAAACAGCGTGTCGAACAGATTGCGTTTGTTGCCACTGACCGCTGACACATTCATACCGGCCACCGGGAGATTGTTCGCCACAGGATTATTGATTGTAGCGTAGCCGATACGGGCCGATTCAATGGGTTCCATTACGGTACTGAGCGCGGCTTTGGCCGTTAAGTCTCTTTTGCGGTAATAACTGAACCAGTTAGCGAAGTTCTGGATTTCCTGGGCATAACTGCAGGTGACGGTGCCATCGCCATTGTCGGTACAGTCACTGCGGCCCTGACCGGTCGTGGCGTTATACAAGTTTCGCGTGTAGGTGGGTGTCGTAGAGCGAATTTCCACTAAGGTATAATCATCGTCCGCATCCACGACACCGTTGTTCGCGTTTGCCGCGGTGGTGCTGTTGCTGTCGTCCCAGCTGTAATAACGGGCGGGATAAAAGTTGGTGACTTCGAATATGCCGCTGAGGTCGAGTATCAGCGCGCAGGCAGGTAACTGACAATCGGTGAAATAGGTCAATGTCGCGGTCAGATCCAGAGTGCCCAACGATGCATCGTAAGGGTCGAAAGGTGCGGCGGTGGCGGGCGAATTTCCATATGTTGCCCCGCTGCTGTTAACGCCCTTCCAGGGCAGATATGTCACATTGGGATTGTAATAAATCTTATTGTAATTGTGATTCCAGGCGCGCCAAACACCGCCTTGCGGAGCCGCCAGTCCTTCGCTGGCCATATACTCGGGTGTTGGTACTATCCAAAAGTCCAGGTTTACAGCGGGAGCGTTGGTGCCGGTGACGCCATTGTCCGGATGTGTGTAGTAATAAGGATCGTCATCCAGGTAAAGCGCGCCTTCGGTTTCTTCGGTCATCACGTTCCAGTCCATACTGCCTGAGTCGTCCGTTAGAATTACAATATTGGGTTCCACGGAGGTGACCACTTCCAAGGCGTTGTTGGAAAGACTTAGCGGGCCGGCGGCTGATATAGAAGTATAAGAGCCAATGGCGATCCCTAAGCACAGGCTTTTTACTGAGATAAGTTTCCGTGCTGTCGAATTTAGAGCGCTCATATTTTTACTCCACAACCTTCATTGATTTAATTTTTCGATTATTCCTAATCCGGCGTTTAGATTAGATGAGTTTGCCGAACGTGGATTGAAGAAGTACTGGTGAATTACCCGAGCCGCCGGTTGCGCGAGCGGTGATTAAAAACATCTCTATAGTGCCGGCGCCGGTATTTTGACCGTAGTTGCCCAGGTTTAACGTGTTGGCATCCGTGGCGATGGAAGCGATGTGCTGAATAATGAACCGCGGCGATTCGGAGATTTGGTAGGTACTGTCAAAATCGCTGTATTCAATACTGTCGTTAGCATCCCAGCTTAGGGTCTTCCACACGCTCATATCCGTCTTATCGTACAGTCCGTCACTGCCATCGGTGTCGAACGGTTGGGTGGAAATGACATTGTCTTCGATGTATTTCTCGGCGGCGCGCAAAGTGGCTTCGGCCGCTTGGAACGACAAGCCTTTGTCGCGCATGTTGCCGGCCATTTTTTCTTCCATGGCGGTGTTGCGCATGGCACTGACGCCGACAATGGTCAGGATTAACAAAATAACCAGGCTGATCAATAAAACCGATCCGCGTTGTTTGAGTTGAATATGGTTGGCAGTGTCCATCTATGGTCTCCAAGACAGTTAACTTACACGGTTTCGAATCGCGATAGAGGTGGTAAAATTGCGCCGCAGACGTTTGTCACCTTCTGGGGTCAGTTCGCGTGCGATATTGTCTTCAATGGTGCGAATAGTGAGGGTGATTCTGACGTTCACTACGTCGCTAAAATCGGCGACACCCGCTGAGGTGACGTATTTATTCACCACGCTGTCATCGTCGGTGTCGATACCGTACAGCAGTTGCATGTTCTCCACGCCTTCCACCAATTCTTCGGTGGCGATGGACGCGTTGTTACCCATTGAGGCGCGGAACAAAGCGGGGACACCTGCCGAATTGGTATCTACGTAGTAGGTATTAATGACCATTTTCATCACTTCCGCGTCGTCTTGATATATTTTCTGCAGGAAGTTGCCTATGTTGTTGGTATTCGCATGCGCAATATTAATAAATCCGCCCAGCGGCGTGACACTGGTGACGGCAAAAATATCCGCTTTTTCACAATCGGTAACGAACAAAATATCGTTAACCTGGAACACTCCGGTGGCCGTAGCAGGATCCAATTTAATGGGGGTGCTAAGGGCAGTCATGGGGCCGTCAACATGTATCCCGGAATTACTGCTGCGCTTGATCTGCAGGATATCGCTGCTGCCATAGACCGACGTCAACGTAGTGCTGGAATTTAACGTCAGAGGTAAGTCACTGGCTTGCAGCCCGGTTAACCCGTTGCCGGTGAATTCCGCAATATCGTCGGCGACTGTATCACCATCCAGATTAACGATATTCTTGGGATTATCTACACCACTGGCGCATCCGAAAAATCCCGCCATGCGGATATCTTGTGACAGGAATTGAATGGCGTAACGGCCATTTTCCTGCAAACGCGAAAATGCCTCCTGTACGCGATACGTTTGTTTATTGGTAAGGAATATTTGCATAACACCAGCCAGCAGAATCAAACTGATGGCCACGCTTATCATGATTTCCACCACGGATATGCCGGATTGTTTCTGTTTGGAATGCATCATCAGCTATGCGCCTTTTATAACGTGCTGCTTAAGGTAAAACAGGTGAGATCGACCGTATGGTCATCGCTGCAACCGGTACCGGTGGCGCCGGTGCGCTCGTCGTCCCACATCACGGTAATGGTAAATATGGAGCCGGCCCCGCTACCGGCGACTAAGCCGGTACCCGATGGCAAGGTTTGCGCGAGGAAAGTAGTCCATTCGTAGGCGTCGTGCTGGGCCAATTCTGCGACGGAACAACCACTGGCGGCGCAGTTGGGATCTGTCGGGGTAGTGCTTAGCAGGTCGTCATAGTTGCCGAGAGTGACACCTTCGCGGTTGGAACGCATGCGGTCCAGCATGTCGTACGCCAATAGTTGCGCCTGCGAACGAGTATAGGCGCTGGTGTTGTTTTTCAGGCTGGTGGTTTGCAACCCGGCCAGCCCTAATAACCCAATGGCCAATACAAAGATGGCCACCAGCACTTCTATCATGGTGAAGCCACGGCTATTAACAGTATGCGGTGCGTGTTTCATAGTACGCTTGTCCCTGTGGTGTTGGTGTTATACCGAAGGCGTGTCGCAGCTATTGGTGACCGGCGCCACCAGTCTCGGGCGCCCCGTAGCGCTGATCTGAACCTGGCGGCCATGGTCTTTGCCGCGATCGTCGCATACAGCAAATACTGCAACATTGCCGCCAGCCGCGGTGGTGCCGTCCGGGTTATAAACCAGTTCCTGATTGGCGGCGGCGTTGGTTTTAATGGTGACGGTGGAATCGGCGGGATTACCGATACGAATCAAGACATCGTCGGCGGCTGTGTAAGTATTGTCGCCATTGGTATCGGCGAATACCAGCCATCCGGAACTCCAGTTGCTTGCCGTACCGCCGCAACTGGGTGTGGCATTGGAAGGTGAGGCGCTGCGGCACAGTACTACTGGTGTGCTTCGCTTAACAGCTTCGCTGCGGGCGAAGTTAATGTCGGCAATTAATTCGTTTGTTTCGGCGACGATTTTGTTTTTCTTCATCGCGGTGTTGAAACTGGGTGCGGCCATGGTGATGATAATGGCTGCCAGTGCAACAGCTATCATAAGTTCGATCAAGGTAAATCCTTTTATCCGATTGAGTTCAACGTGCTTCATGTTCCACCTCAGTGCAATTTAGTTGCTGTATATAATAGGTAGCGCACGTTATTTCCTTGGACCAATATCGACCGTTCATCAAAAAAATGAAACCGTTGATCGCGGATTATTTTTAAATTGACAGGAAAAGCATAACTTGTTGATAATTATAGATTTATTCGTGTGATGCGGGTCTCACTATGAGCTTGACTGACGTCACATAACCCTAAGATAAAACCGTTCTGCGACTTGATTCAGCGGCGCAATAAGGTGACGAGGGGTAAAAGTGGGAAATAAATCACAACGTAGGGTGTAATTGTTTAGTATCCCTCAACGAATGATCAACGCATTTGAGGGGCACATTCCCTGCGGAAAGTTACAATGTTGAGAAAATCTAAAATATAGGCCGTGGAAACTTGGCCAGTGGTTATAATGTTATTCGTTGCCTATTTTCAGTGGCGAAGGTACCCGGCATCAACATTTAACGGGTATCAAAATGATTTGATGTCAAAGTTAACCGGATTCAGCAACAGGTTCAGCGTCCGTTTTTGTGGAAACCGTTTGTTTCTTGAGTTCCATGCGCTTGTCGATTTTATTTTTCACGGCAATGATCAAGCCCAGGCCGATAAACGCGCCGGGAGCTAAAACAGCCAGTAAAAATCCCCGGTAGTGTTCCACAAAGGTTATTTTGAGAATTTTCGCACCGGCACCGAACATCAATTCAAAATTGGCGAACAAAGTGCCGTGCCCCAGCACTTCGCGTACGCTGCCTAATATCACCAGCACCACCGTGAAGCCCAAGCCCATGGCCAAGCCGTCCGTGAAAGAACGTATTACATTATTTTTCGACGCGAAGGACTCCGCCCGAGCAATAATGGCGCAATTGGTGACAATGAGAGGAATGAATATGCCGAGGATTAAATACAAATTGTAAAAATAGGCTTTCATGGAAAGCTCAACGGCGGTCACAAACGAGGCAATTACCAGTACGAAAACCGGTATACGCAATTCGGGTCGGACTAAATTGCGGATCAGCGATACAGTAACATTGGATCCAATCAATACCAGTGTGGTAGCCATGCCAAGTCCCAAGGCGTTCACTACAGTACCGGATACGGCCAGTAGCGGACATAAACCTAGCAATTGTACTAAGCCAGGATTGTTGTACCACAAACCATCGGCGAAGATTTTTTGGTAATGATTATCCATGGTTCGTCTCCCTTGCTTGGTCTGCAGCGAAGTTAAGAGTCGGCATTATTTTTGGCATTGTTTTTGGCTTTGTCTTGTGAATTATCTTTGGGTTTGTCTTTGTCATCGGATTCAGATTTCTTAAAGTCTTTTTCATACAACTCGTCTTTATTGCTCTGGTAATACTCCAGAGTTTTTCGCACGGCTTTAACCACAGCCCGAGAACTGATAGTGGCGCCGGTCAATTGATCGAATTGGCCACGGTCGCGCGCCACTTTCCAGCCTTCGGCGTCGGGATTGTCCACGCTGAGGCCGTCAAATTGATGAATCCAGTCAGAGCGGCGCTCTTCAATGGCGTCGCCCAGGCCGGGCGTTTCCTTGTGGGCAAGCACGCGGACCCCCGCGATCTCGCCGCTCGTCCTGATGCCCACCAGTAACTTGATGGCGCCTCCGTAGCCGTCTGGGGCGGTGGGGGTGATTAGTACCGCCACCGGTGCATCGTTCATTCTGGCGCGAAACACATTGACCTGTGGTGACGGTCCTAATAATTCCGGGTTGCTTACGGTGATGTAGTCCGAAAATATATCATTATTATGTTCCGTTGTTTTTATTACAGTATGGAGTTTTTGCAGTAAAGCCTGGCGCTCGGCCTCTGCAATTTGTTCTTTGGTGTTTTCATATGTCAACGCCACCAGCGCGGTGCCTGCCATCGCAAACAGCATAAGCAATATGGCGGAACGGAGCATATGCTTGGCCAGCATGTCTCAGCCCCTGGGGTGACCGTACACCCTGGGCCGGGTGTAATAATCGATGGTGGGAGCGGCCATGTTCATCAACAACACGGCGAAAGCCACTCCGTCGGGGTAGCCGCCCCAGACGCGTATGATATACGTTAACACGCCAACGCCGGCGCCAAAGACGACTTTTCCCATGGGGGTAGTGCAGGCGCTGACCGGATCGGTGGCGATAAAAAACGCACCCAGCATGGCGGCACCGCTGAAAATATGAAACATGGGCGAGGCGTAGTTACTGGCGTCTTTGAGATAAAAAATCATGGCGATGGCGAACAGGCTGCCCAACATGGCCAGTGGTATATGCCAGCTGATTACTTTTTTGTAAATCAGCCATACACCACCGAGGAACAGCCAGTTGCCTATCCATTCCCAGCCTATACCGCCGAAGTCGCCGAAAATTGCATTGCCGGATTTTATTTCCCCCACCGTTTTGCTGAGACTGAGTTCGGTTTTTACGGTGTCCAAAGGGGTGGCCATGGTCAGCGCATCCAGCGACAGTTTATAAGGAAAGTCACCGAGAAAAACGATCGCCAGGGTATCCGTAAATCGCACTTCCAAATTGTTCAAGATTTCCGGCGGCACCCACGAGGTCATTTCTTTAGGGAATGAAATAAGCAGCACGACGTACCCCACCATCGCCGGATTAAATGGGTTGTAACCCAAACCACCGTATAACTGTTTCGCCACGACCACGGCGAAAAACATCCCTATAACGATAATCCACCACGGACATAGCGGCGGAATGCAAAATGCCAGCAAGACGGCCGTGACTATGACGCTGCCGTCTTGCAGAAAGGGTTTGATCGGACGTTGTCGCAAACGCAGCATGGCCGCTTCAAAGCCCAGACCAGCGGTGATCGCGATGGCGATCTGAATTGGCAGACCCCAGCCAAAAAAATACACATAACCGATAATCGCCGGAACGAGCGCCAGTAATACCCGGCTCATTACCGCAGTGACACTGGTGTCGGCATGGATATGGGGCGATGTCGGAGTTTTTAATTGCATTATTGGGATTATTTCAGTGTTTGTTTTTAATGGTGGTTTTTTTCGCGCGGCGTGCTTCGACTTCAGCGATCAATTGTTGTTGTTCCGTGGTTAGATTGTCGGTGTTCTTGGGTTTGACGGCGGACTGTTCACGCTTTTGGCGAACACGTTCCAGGGCCGCTTGAATGGCGGCTTGTTTACTGTCGCCGTCTTTTTGTCCAGTGACCTCGGCGCGTTTTTGCTTATGCCTGGCTTCGCGTTCCTGCTTTTCGCGTTCCAGGCGGTAGTTGTGAAATTCGTGGCGTTGCCGTGAATAATCGGCAAACTGTTTTTCCCGCTCTTGGTTCCAGATTTCAGTCTTGGCAAACCGATAATATTGGACCAAAGGGATATGGCTGGGACATACATAGTCGCAACAACCACACTCAATGCAATCAAACAAATCGTATTCCTGAACCTTGTCAAAATCCTTGGCCTTGGCATACCAATACAATTGCTGGGGCAGTAAGTTCATGGGGCAGGCGTCGGCGCAGGCACCACAACGGATGCACGGCATGGCGGAGACGCTGCGCGAGGGCAGCGGCACATCAGCAATGACTGAATTGACCAATATACAGTTGGTGGTTTTTACCACCGGCACGTCGTCATTGTGTAAGGCGAATCCCATCATGGGACCACCGATTATGAGTTTGCTGAGGGTTTGCCGGTTGCCGCCGCATTGCTCGATTAAATCGCTAATGGGCGTGCCGATGCGTACTTCCAGATTACGCGGTTTAACCACGCTGCCGGCGATGGTGACATAGCGGGAAATCAGGGGTTCGCCGTGTTCTACGGCCCGGCAGGCGGCATACGCCGTAGCAATATTCTGGCAGACAACACCAATGTCTATGGGCAAGCCCTGGCTGGGTACTTCTTGACCGGTGATCACTTGGATGAGTTGTTTTTCCCCGCCGGCGGGATACACGGTGGGTACCGCGACCACTTCAATAAAATCATAACCGCTGCGCGCCACCATTTTATTCATGATGTCCAGGGTTTTGAATTTCCTGTTTTCGATGGCGATGACACAACGGCTGGCCTGCAACGCCTGGCGCATGATCAATACGCCTTCAATGATTTCCACCGCTTGTTCGCGGATCAGCATTTCATCGCAAGTGATGTAGGGTTCGCATTCGGCGCCGTTGATAATCAGTGTTTCCACTTTTTTATCGCCGGGATTGAGCTTGATGGTGGCTGGAAAGCCGGCGCCTCCCAAACCTACGATGCCGGCCTGGTGAATAATGTTGCGGATTTGCGCGGGAGAAAGATCGTTAAGATTATGGGTGCGCACCGATTCCCGGCGAGAACGATCGAAGCCATCGGTTTCGATGATAATGCACGGCGCTTTTAAGCCGGAAGGGTGAGGGATATCGTGTTCGCAAATATCCACTACTTTGCCGGAGCTGGAGGCGTGCACAGCGGCGCTGATGTCAGAGACAGGACGGGCGATCAATTGGCTTTTAAAAACTTTGTCGCCAACCGCCACCACCGGTTCCGCAGGGTGGCCGATGTGTTGATGCAGTGGCAGTATCAGTCGCTTGGGCAGCGCTGCAGTTTGCACCGGATGCTGGGTGGTTTCCTTTTTGTGTTGCCGCAGGTTGACGCCACCATGGAAATCGAACAACTTTCGAATCACGCCTGTTTCTCCATGGGGGGCTTGCGGCCTTCGGTGCTGCGTTGTTGATTGTTATCTTGTGGAGAGTTTTCTGGCGTGTTTTCTGAAGTGTTGACCGTTGTACTTTCTCCGCGACCTGAATTCTTGGCTGGGAGGTTATTATCCACCGGGTTGGACGTTGTTTTAGCAAGCGGTTTACCCTCGTACTGTTGAAAATGACGATTCCCAACAATCTGCGTCAGATTCTCCGGCAGGTTTTGCGGATAAGGCCATTTCCAGGTTTCCAGCGTGGGTTGTATGGGCACCATATCGATGCATTCCACGGGACACGGCGGAACACACAATTCACAGCCGGTGCACTCGCCGGCAATCACAGTGTGCATTTGTTTAGCGGCGCCTAATATGGCGTCTACCGGGCATGCCTGGATACACAAGGTACAGCCAATGCATATTTGTTCGTCTATGATAGCGACTGTTTTCGCTTTTTCGACACCGTGTTCGGGGTTTAACGGTTTAGGATCCTTGCCTAGTAAATCGGCTAAGGCAATAATGGTGGTTTCGCCACCGGGCGGACATTGATTGATATCCGCTTCGCCTTTGGCAATGGCTTCGGCGTAGGGGCGACAGCCCGCATAAGTGCACTGGCCACATTGGGTTTGTGGTAGCAAAGCGTCGATTTTATCCACCAATGGATCGCCTTCCACTTTATAGCGTATGGCGGCATATCCCAAGATAAGCCCGAATACGACCGCCAACGCGGCTAAGGCGAGTATGGCCGATAACATTAATCCAGTCCCGAAAATCCCATGAACGCCAGCGACATAAGACCGGCAGTGATTAGTGCAATGGCCGGTCCGCGAAACGACTCCGGTACGTCCGCCACGGCGATGCGTTCGCGCATGGCAGAGAATAAGATCAATACCAAAGAAAATCCTACTGCCGCACCAAAGCCGTAAAAAATCGACTGTATGAAGTTATGTTGTTCCTGCGTGTTGAGCAGCGCCACGCCCAGAACGGCACAGTTGGTGGTGATCAATGGCAGAAAGATGCCGAGTACTTGATACAATAATGGGCTGGTTTTGTGCACAAACATTTCGGTAAATTGCACGACCACGGCAATGACCAATATGAAAGTAATCGTGCGCAAATACTCCAAACCCAAAGGCGCCAGCAGGAATTCATTCACCAGATAACTGCTGGCCGAAGACAGGGTCAGTACAAAAGTTGTGGCCAGCGCCATACCGGTGGCGGTTTCCAGTTTGCGCGATACCCCCATGAAAGGGCACAAACCGAGAAACTTCACCAACACAAAGTTGTTTACAAATACGGTGCTGATTAATATGAGTATGTATTCTTTCATGGATGATCAAGCATGCATCCTTTATATGCGTTGCAAGAGTGAATAACGATGGTGCAAGGATCAGAATGATGGTACTGAAACGTTATTTAACACGCATTCCCGGTTGGGCACCACTATCCGGATGTAATAGATGCAGGTGCTCGCCGCCGGGACCGGCGGCGAGCACCATCCCTTCGGATACGCCAAAGCGCATTTTGCGCGGCGCCAGATTGGCAACCATGACAGTGAGCTTATCAATCAGATCTTCCGGCGCATACGCAGATTTAATACCGGCAAAGACTTGACGGGTTTCCCCGCCCAGATCCAGGGTGAGTTTTAACAGTTTATCGGCGCCCTCCACATGTTCTGCGTTAACAATACGTACGATGCGCAAATCCAGTTTGGCGAAGTCATCATACTGGATGGATTCGGCGATGGGTTCTTTTTCCGTGGGCATAATGCTGGCTTCCCCTTTTTTCTTTAATACTTGTTTGCTGTCCACGGCGGTAGGTTTGGCGGCCGTGGTACTGGCTTGGTTCAACATCGCGTCGATTTTGACTTTTTCAACCCGCGTCATTAAGGGTTGGTATTTCTCGATTTTGTGGTTCAACAACGCAGACGGGTAATTTTGCCAAGTGAGTGGTTCGATATTTAAAAATTGCTCCACCTGCGCTGCCATCGTCGGCAACACCGGTTTTAAATACGCCATCAATACTTTGAACAAGTTCAAACCCAGGCTGCAAACCGCCTGCACTTGCGGCTCTTTGCCGGCTTGTTTGGCCAGTGCCCAGGGTTCCTGTTGGTCTATATATTGATTGGCTTGATCAGCCAGCGCCATGATCTCCCGCATAGCGTGGCTGTATTCACGGGTTTCATAGTAGTTGGCAATTTTTTCCCCGGTCGCTACAAAAGAATCGTACAGTGCTTGATCTGCGCACTCGGGCGCAAGCCTGCCCTCGAATCGTTTGCTGATAAAGCCGGCACAACGGCTGGCGATATTGACCACTTTGTTGACCAGATCCGCGTTCACTTTCTGCGCGAAATCCTCGAAATTTAAATCCAGGTCATCAATGCGACTGGTGAGTTTGGCGGCGAAATAGTAGCGTAAATATTCCGGATTGAGGTGCGCTAAATAATCCCGCGCGTTGATGAAGGTGCCGCGGGATTTGGACATCTTCTGCCCGTTGATGGTGAGAAAACCATGGGCGTAGATGGCCGTGGGGGTGCGATAGCCGCTACCGGATAATACCGCAGGCCAAAACAACGCATGGAAGCGAATGATATCTTTGCCGATAAAATGGTACATTTCAGTGGCGCTGTCCGGTGCCAGGAATTCATCGAAGTCCAGGTCATCGCGTCGCTGGCACAGGTTTTTGAAACTGGCGAAATAACCCATGGGCGCGTCCATCCAAACATAAAAATATTTGCCAGGGGCGCCAGGAATTTCAAAGCCGAAATAAGGGCTGTCGCGGGATATGTCCCATTCGGCCAACCCCACTTCGAACCACTCAGCCAGCTTGTTAGCCACTTCGGCCTGCAAGTGGCCGCCTTTAGTCCATTCCTTGAGCATGTCCTCAAAATCACCGAGTTTGAAAAAGAAATGCTCCGATTCTTTCTCTATGGGAGTGGCGCCGGAAATCACCGACACCGGATTGATCAATTCGATGGGGGTATAAGTGTGGCTGCATTTTTCGCAATTGTCGCCATATTGGTCTTCGGCGCCGCAGTTGGGGCACGTGCCTTTGACGTAACGGTCCGGTAAAAACATCTCTTTCACCGGATCATAAGCTTGTTTGATCACCCGGGAAGTCATGTGATTGTTTTGTTTTAAGCTCTGATAAATGGACTCCGCCAATTCGCGGTTTTCGGGTGAATGGGTGGTGTAATAATTATCAAAGCCGATGGAAAAATCCGCAAAATCCTGCCGGTGTTCTTCACCAATGCGTTGCACCAGATCCTCCGGGGAAATACCTTCGGATTGTGCGCGCAGCATAATCGGGGTGCCGTGGGCATCGTCCGCACAGACATAAACACACTGATGACCGCGCAGGTTTTGAAACCGGACCCAGATGTCGGTTTGAATGTATTCCACCATATGACCTAGGTGTATTGAACCGTTGGCATATGGCAGAGCGCTGGTGACTAAGATTTTACGGGTAGGAACGCTCATCATTTCGATACGCTAGCTTCTTATTGACTGTTGTTTTTAAGTGTTGTTTTTTAAGTGTTTTCTGTTGTTCTATTCATCGGCTAATAAAGCCTTGGAAGATGTATGATTATACAAGAATATTACGATATTGGGTTTAAATCGTGTAAACTTACCCCACATTTGGCCCTTAGACACGATCAAAATATTACAAAGTTTCTAAGCTGGCTGCGGCATATCTAGGAGAATGGTAATGGCAACGGTAACCCGTGAACAAATCGAAAACGCGATCAAACAATATATTGATCCCTGGTTGGAAAAAGACCTGGTGAGCGCAAAAAGCGTTAAAAACATTTCCGTGGAAGCGGGCAAAGTCAATGTGCAAATCGCCCTGGGCTTCCCGGCCAAAGGTTACATTGATCAGTTGCAAACCAAGTTAAGCGAAATTATTTCTGCCGTAGACGGGGTGACCGATGTTCAAGTCACTGCCACCAGCAAAATCGAAGCCCATACCACGCAAAAAGGCGTGAAACCCATCCAAGGGGTGAAAAACATCATTGCCGTGGCTTCGGGTAAAGGCGGGGTGGGCAAATCCACCACGGCCGTAAACCTGGCTTGCGCCTTGGCAGCCGAAGGCGCCAAAGTCGGTATTCTGGATGCGGATATCTACGGGCCCAGTCAACCGCGAATGTTAGGCGTGCATGCCAAACCCGAATCCAAAGACGGCAAAAGCCTGGAACCGTTGGTGGGCCATGGTATACAGTCCATGTCCATAGGCTATCTGATCGAAGAAGAAACCCCCATGATCTGGCGGGGTCCCATGGTCACCCAGGCGTTGGAGCAGCTATTAAACGACACTAACTGGGACGATGTGGATTATCTGATTGTGGACTTACCGCCAGGCACGGGCGATGTGCAACTGACGCTGGCGCAGAAAGTCCCGGTCAGCGGCGCAGTGATTGTTACCACACCGCAGGACATTGCACTGTTGGATGCCCGCAAGGCCCTCAAAATGTTCGAAAAAGTCGATGTGCATGTGCTGGGTGTCATAGAAAACATGAGTATCCATATTTGCAGCCAATGCGGCCACGAAGAACATATTTTTGGCCAGGGCGGCGGACAATCCATGTCGGACCAGTACGATGTGGACTTCCTGGGCGGTTTACCGCTGGATATCAAAATCCGCGAGGAAGTGGACAATGGCCGGCCTACGGTGGCGGTGGATCCGGACAACCGCATTTCGCAAATCTATCGCGATATCGCCCGGCGCATGGCGGCCAAGCTGTCGCTGCGGGCCAAAGAGTTCAGCGCCAAGTTTCCTAACATCGTAATCCAGAACAGCTAAATTTTTATAACCACGAAGGCACAAAGGACACGAAGAAAAACAAAAACGGATTTGTTCGAAATCCGGTTTTCGTTACAATCCCTCTATTTTGTTAATTGAGTTTTTTCTTCGTGTCCTTCGTGCCTTCGTGGTTAATTATTCTTTTCGATTTTGAGGGGGGAGATGGTTTAACACCATCAACATTGCCGTATGAGTATAAAATCAGATAACTGGATTCGCCGAATGGCGGCAGAGCATGGCATGATTGAGCCTTTCGAGCCGGGACAGGTGCGCGACGGCGACAACGGACGATTGATATCCTACGGCACGTCCAGTTATGGCTACGACATACGTTGTGCCGATGAATTCAAAATTTTCACCAACATCAATTCCGCCATCGTCGACCCCAAGAATTTTGACGACAACAGCTTCGTCAATCTTAAGTCCGATGTGTGTATTATCCCGCCTAACTCATTTGCTCTGGCGCGCACGGTGGAGTATTTTCGAATACCCCGCAATGTGCTCACCATCTGCCTGGGCAAATCCACTTACGCCCGCTGCGGCATTATTGTCAACGTCACGCCGTTGGAGCCGGAATGGGAAGGCCACGTTACGTTGGAATTCTCCAACACGACACCGTTGCCCGCCAAAATCTACGCCAACGAAGGCGTTGCCCAAGTGCTGTTTTTTGAATCAGACGAAGTGTGTTCCACCTCGTACCGCGACCGTGGCGGCAAGTACCAGGGGCAACTCGGCGTGACCTTGCCCAAGGCTTGAGGTTTTTTCCCCGCGAAGCCACGAAGAAGTAGTGAAAAATAGTAGACCTTATTATCGCGACTACATTCACGATACTGCTCAGTGCGCGATGTCTCTCAATTCACGAGGTAACAGGTAACTCATCACCAAATTATGAAGTGTTGCCGATAGGGGTTTTGCCAAAAAAGTTTTTGATGTTCTGCGTGGCTCATAAAAAAGCGTTGAAGCAATACCTTAGGGCTTAGGCGATTCCTCAGGAGAGGGGGGCGGTTGCGGAACGGCGATCCCTTCCAGTTTATACAGCACTGCGGTCGCGCGACCGCCTTCGTGTTTCTTTTGCTGGATTTTTATCGGCAGAAAAAGCAGTTGTTCGGCGCACCACCAGATAGTGGTTTTGTTTTCTGTGACACGCTGCAACTTCGTGGCGGCGAATTCTCCCAGGGGGATTTTCAGCGTTTCATCGCCGATTTTTTCGATAATATACTCCTTGATCTTTCCGCCATCGGCAACTGAGTAAGTCAGTTGTTCGGCGCCATTTTGTAAATCCTGCATCATCTTCAGCTGGAATAATAGTTTGTCTTGCAGCCCGGCGTGTAAAGCCATGTGCCAGGGGTCGCCGTTGATAATATTGGTAACCCGATTTTTGTTCCAATCAAACAATAGTTTGACATCGCGGACCTTTTCGTCGTTGATGTTATGGTAGTTGTACTCCAACGGCACGAACTCGCTGCCTGCCATTCGCCACTGGCTTTGTTCGAAAACATAAGCGTCACTAAACCAACTGAATACGCCCCGTGGTGAGGTTTCGGAGCTGAATTCGTAGGTACCCGGCTTGACCGCTTTCAGGCTGCGTTTGGTTTCTCCAACCGTAATGCCGCCTTTAACCACCTTGTAATACGCCGTAAATTCAATAACGACGGGCTGACCGTCAGCCGCATGCGCAAAGCCTGCTAGGACAATGCCTGCAATAGTACCGCCTGCTAAAGCACTTGTGATTAACGCTATGGTAAGCCGTTTAATCAGGTTGTTGGAATCCGCGATATTTTTCAATGAGCCAGAACTGAAGTTGCTGCGATTTATACGTAACTTCTGATAAGTTTAGTCGTTTGTCAGAGAATAAACCACATAGTATTGAGCTTAATTCGTTTATTCGCTTGTGTCGGTATATTGATACGGTTGTTGCAGCGTACGCCCGTCTAATACCGTGCTATTGTCAGATAATTTCAGCCGGCCTTGGGCGAACCAACGGATGGCGAGGGGGAAGATTTTGTGCTCTTGTTCCAATACTCGTGCCGCCAGCGACTCATTTGTGTCGTTGTCCAGTACCGGCACCACCGCTTGAATAATCGCCGGTCCCCCATCCAACTCATGAGTGACAAAATGTACGGTTGCGCCATGGTGTTTTTCGCCGGTCTGCAAGGCGCGCTGATGGGTGTTCAAGCCGCGGTATTTAGGCAGCAAACTGGGGTGTATATTGATCATGCGGCCATGATAGTGACGCACAAACGACTCGGTGAGAATTCGCATGAAACCGGCCAGGACCAACAGCTTCGGATGGTAGCGATCGATGAGTTGTTGCAAAGCTTCATCGAATGATTCACGGTCGGCAAATTGTTTATGGGATAAAACGTGGGTTCTTATACCGGCCTGTGCGGCGCGTTTTAATCCGTTCGCTTGTGCATTATTGCTTATTACGGCGCGCAATTCGATGGGCAATGCGCCCGCTTTAACCGCATCAATAATTGCTTGCAAATTACTGCCATTGCCGGATATCAACACTACGGTGGAAATTGGCTGCGATTCGTTCACCGCCAAGTTCACACCAGTTGTACATAAGGTGATATTCCGGTTTCCGCCGCTTCGATCTGTCCGATGAGGAACACCTCTTCGCCTTGCTGTGAAAGAAAATCCATTGCCGGCTGCGCGTGTTCGGCTGAGACACACAGTATCATGCCTAAACCGCAATTGAAGGTGCGCCACATTTCGTTGTCTTGCACGCCGCCCTGGGTTTGCAGCCAATTAAAAATTTCCGGCCGTGGCCAGGCGTTTTGTTGGATTACGGCTATACTGCCCTCAGGCAGCACACGTGGCAAATTCTCCACGATACCGCCCCCGGTGATATGAGCCAAGGCATGGATTTGCACCTCCTGCATCAAGGCCAGCAGGGGTTTGACGTAGATTCTAGTGGGTTGCAGCAGGGTTTCGCCCAACGTGGAGCCGGCAAAGGGTTGCTGCAAATCGGCATTGCGAGTTTCGAGAATTTTGCGAATCAGGGAGTAGCCGTTGGAATGGGGCCCGGAGGAGGCCAGTCCGATCAGTTTGTCGCCGGGTCTGACCTTGCTACCGTCGATCATCTGGGATTTTTCCACAATGCCGACACAAAAGCCCGCCAAATCGTAATCACCAGGTTGATACATGCCGGGCATTTCCGCAGTTTCTCCGCCCACCAGAGCGGCCCCGGCCAGCGCGCAACCCGAGCCTATGCCTTTGATAACTTGTTCGGCGACATCCACTTCTAGCTGCGAGGTGGCGTAATAATCCAAAAAGAACAGTGGCTCGGCGCCTTGCACTACAATATCGTTGACGCACATGGCGACCAGATCGATACCGATAGAATCGTGTTGGTTGAGCCAGTGCGCCAGTTTGAGCTTGGTACCCACGCCGTCGGTGCCGGAGACCAACACCGGATGTTGGTATTTATCGATGGGCAGTTCAAACAGGGAACCAAAACCGCCCAGACCGGCCAAAACCCCCGCACGGCGAGTGGCTCCGGCAATGGGACCGATTCTATCGACCAAGCGATCACCGGCATCGATGTCGACGCCGGCATCTTTATAGCTTAAAGATGTTTTCGCGGGTTTAGTTGGAGGGGAATTTGCTTCGCTCACCATGGAATTCCTTCTAAGAAAATGGCGTTATGGTAATGTCATATAATGTGGACTGCAAATGCCAGAGTGCCTATTTATTGAAAATTTTGGTATTTTTTCGCATAGTTAGCCGCTTGATGGCGGCATACTGTGAGGCAGGCCAAAGAACTGGTGGTCGACCTGGACGCCATTGTCTATTAAACTCAACAGCAACTCGATAACCTTCAGTAATCATTATGAAAATATTTCTTCAATCTATATTGTTTCGGTCTGTTTTTTGTAAATCCGTCGTCATCCCGGCATTGATTCTTTTTGTCGTTACCGCCGGCGGGATCGCCCAGGCCGCCATTGTGGGTGGCTTATACGAAGCGGAAGTGCTCGTGCAGAGCCAGTCGCGCTCCGAACGCAATCAAGCCATGAGCGAAGCGCTAGAACAAGTGTTCAAAAAAGTCAGTGGTCGGTCAAATACTCAGTCCTTGCCCGGCATCGCCGACGCATTGAACCATGCCGACCGGTTTTTGCAGCAATACCTTTACCGCAGCGTCAATGAAGTCCAGTATCCCATCCCCCAGGCCGGGCCGGATTCCCAACTGGCCTGGTTTCGCTTCGATGAACATGCCGTAAACAAGGTCTTGCGGGAAAACAGTTTGCCGGTTTGGGGGCACACCCGGCCGGCAACGCTGGTGTGGTTGGGCATCGAAGAAAATGGCTCCCGCTATATGTTGGGCGCGGATTCGGCCGAGGAGTTGCGCGACTTGCTGGAGTACGAGGCTCAACGCCAGGGCATGGCGCTGGTGTTGCCATTGTTGGATTTAGAGGATCAACGGTCTCTCAGTTTTGCCGATTTATGGGGAAATTTTCAGGACTCTATTCTCAGCGCGTCCAATCGCTACCAGGCCGAATCGGTGCTGGTAGGACGTCTCAGTTTAACCTCATCCGATAGCTGGCTGGGACGCTGGACGCTTTACGAATCCGGGCGCAGTGCCAGTTGGCAATCGCAAGGGAACTATGCCGACCAAGTGTTAGTCACCGGGATCGGCGGTGCAGTGGAGGCCTTGGCCAACCGCTACGCGTTGGACGACGATAATCAGGGCGTGGTGTTGCTGGCGGTGACCGGTGTTGGTTCTTTACAAGACTACGCTCGGGTCAGTTCTTATTTGAATTCCCTGGAATTAGTGAAAGACATTCAACCGACGGTCATCGATGCTGACAGCGCCCGGTTTCGACTGGATATTCGGGGTAATGCCGAAGGCTTGGCGCAAACCATTCGCTTGGGGAATGTGTTGCAGGAACAGCAAGTCACTATTGAGTCGCCATCCACGAGCACCTCACCCACGGCCAGTTTTTTCGGCGTCAATCCATCACCCAATGATCCCGCACAAAATCAATTCACCAGCGGAAAAAGCCCGGATTACACTTATCGACTGATACCGTGAAAGCCCGAGATATTCCCAACATCATAAGCATTATTCGCATCTTGCTTGTGTTGCCGTTTGTTGTGCTGATTTTACGTCAGGAATTCACCTGGGCATTGGTGTTGTTTTTTGTGGCTGGCGTGTCAGATGGAATTGACGGTTATTTGGCAAAACACAACAACTGGACATCGCGCCTGGGCAGTATATTAGACCCTCTGGCTGACAAGCTGCTCCTGGTTTCATCCTTCATAACGCTGGGTTGGCTGAACATACTTCCGGTGTGGTTGGTGGCGGCGGTATTGTTGCGTGATTTGGCCATTATCAGCGGGGGGCTGGCGTATCATGTGTTGGTGGGCCGCTATGAAATGGAGCCTACCATTGTTAGTAAGCTCAATACTTTTTTCCAAATCATGTTGGTGTTGAGTACGGTGTTTTCCCTAGGGTTCCATTCATTACCGCCGCAGGCATTGCAAGCATTGGTATACATAGTCTTGGTAACAACCATACTCAGTGGAATAGATTATATTTACACCTGGAGTAAAAAAACGTACCATGCCAAAAAACAGCAACAAGCCAATCAATAACGCGTAATCCAAACAGATATATACTATAAATCGATTCTGGCCGACGCAATCTCAGGCCAAAAGACATGGAAGCCGCCTCTGCCATGATAATTGATTCCACTAAATGGTTTGTATTCGCCGGAATCATCGTGGCCAGTGTATTGCTCTATCTGCTGGCGCCAGTATTATCGCCGTTCCTGGCTGGTACGTTATTGGCGTATTTAGGTGATCCACTGGTGGACCGCCTGGAAACTTATAAATTGCCGCGAACGGCCGCGGTTGTCGTGGTGTTTGTAACCATCTTGCTATTGTTGCTATTGCTTCCTCTGATTCTGCTACCACTGATAGAGCAACAGATTTCGGCGTTGGTGGCAAAACTGCCGGCATACATCGATTGGATACAGCAGACTGTCATCCCGTTCCTCAGCCAGGCGCTTAATATTGAAAGCGGTGTCCTGGATATGACGTCGTTGAAGCAAGCGGTCGCAAAACATTGGCGTGAAATGGGCGGCATCGCCACCAATGTGGTGACAATGGTCTCGCAGTCGGGTCTGATGATGGTGGCATGGCTGGCCAACCTGGTGTTAATTCCGGTGGTGACATTTTACTTATTGCGTGACTGGGACGTCGTGGTGGCAAGAATTCGAGCGCTATTGCCCCGGCGAAACGAAGCGACCATCGTGCAACTGGCGCGAGAATCCGACGAGGTTTTGGGCGCGTTTTTACGCGGTCAGTTGATTGTGATGATCGCTTTGGGCGTAATATACAGCGTTGGCTTGTGGGTCGTTGGACTGGAACTGGCGTTTCTCATCGGAATGATTGCCGGTTTAGTGAGTTTTGTGCCTTACCTGGGCACTATCGTCGGAATTTTGTTGGCCAGTGTTGCGGCGGTCATGCAGTTTCAAGATGTTGTGCATTTAGCCTTTGTGGCGGTGGTATTCGGGGTAGGGCAAATGCTGGAAGGTATGTTATTAACGCCATTAATGGTGGGCGACAAAATTGGGCTGCACCCGGTGGCGGTGATTTTTGCTGTCATGGCCGGTGGACAACTGTTCGGTTTTGTGGGTATTTTGGTGGCGCTTCCGGTGGCAGCCGTGATTGCAGTATTGTTGCGCCATGCCGTGCAGCGTTATACCGACAGTGGATTGTATGCCGATAAACAGTAATTGAATCGGTTGCGGCAGTGCCTCATGTGAGGAGGCATAAAAAATTTCTGTCTGAAACAGTCACTACCAACGCGATTATATTCATGCCCGAACAAATCCCATTATTTCAGCAGTTTCACGGCGTCAGCTTCGATAACTATTGGCCCGGCGAAAACCTCAAGGTAATTGAACTTATCAAAGCACAAATCGCTGCGCCTGATCAGCCATGTTTGTATTTGTGGGGTGGTGCGGGCGTGGGTAAAAGCCATTTGCTGCAAGCGGCATGCAGTTACGCGCAACAGCAGCACAGACGGGCCGTGTATGTGCCGTTGGTCGAGTTTGAAAAAATGGAGCCGGACATTTTTCAGGATCTGGAGAGCTGCGGTGTGATTTGTATTGATGATGTGGATGCCGTGGCTAGGCGCCACGAATGGGAGTCGGCAGTATTTCATTTGTATAATCGCGCCGCTGAGCGCAATGCGTTGATGATATTTACAGCCTCAACCAAGCCAGTGGATCTTGGGATCGAACTGCCGGATTTGCGCAGTCGTCTGGCCTGGGGAACCGTGTGGTCCATTCAGGAATTATCGGAGCATGACAAATTGGCCGCGCTACAGCTGCATGCCCGGCAAAGAGGATTTACTTTGCCTGAGGAGGTGGGACATTATTTAATGCAGCGCTGGCCCCGGGACATGCATTCCCTGTTCGCCTTGTTGGATAAACTGGACCACGCCTCCTTGGCCGAGCACCGCAAACTCACCATTCCGTTCGTGCGGCAGTTTCTCTAGTGGAAAGTTTTTAGCCGCGAACAGGCGCCTACTTTTAAATATTTAGCAGTTATATTTTCGAAGGCACGAAGAAATCTTAAAATGGATGTGTTCAAACTCGGCGGCGATTTTTCGCTTAATAATCTTCGTGTCCTTCGTGTCCTTCGTGCCCTTAGTGGTTAATAATGAAAAATCTCAGAGTGCTTTACGGAAATTGAGTTTTATTACTGTTTTAGCTTAAGGGCGGTTTCCGCCAGGCGTCGGCCCAAGGCTTTGCATAAGGCTTTTTCATCGTCGGTGATGGGATTTTTGTTGTCGGCGCCGGCATAATGGCTGGCACCGTAAGGGGTGCCTCCGCTTTGGGTGTGCATGAGTTCGGTTTCACTGTAGGGTATACCCAAAATCATTGCACCATGATGCAGCAACGGCATCATCATGGATAACAAAGTGGTTTCCTGGCCACCGTGCAGGCTGGAGGTGGAAGTGAATACCGTGGCGGGTTTGCCGATCAAGGTACCGGAAAGCCATAAAGAACTGGTGCCATCCAAAAAATACTTCAACGGTGCCGCCATGTTGCCAAAGCGGGTGGGACTGCCCAGGGCGATGCCGGCACATTCTTGCAGATCGTCCAGCGTGACATAAGGCGGGCCGGATGACGGTATGCTGTCTTCTACCGCTTCGCATACCGCGGATACCGGTGGTACGGTTCGGATTCGAGCCTGGACGCCGGATATTTCTTCTATACCGCGGGCGATAAGTTGTGCCATTTGTCCCACAGAACCATGGCGGCTGTAATAAAGAACCAATATATCAATCACTTAAAATCTCCAATACGTTTTCAGGTGGGCGTCCTAACACTGCTTTATTGTTGCTGACCACTATGGGACGTTCGATGAGTTTGGGGTGTTGGATCATGGCTTCGATCAGTTGCTCATCGGTCAATGCGGTATCGTCCAAATTATTTTGTTTGTATTCCGGTTCGTTTTTGCGAATCAGGTCACGGGGTTTCATGCCCAATTGCCTTAAAATATTTATTAACTGGGATTTGTTGGGTGGATGGATTAAATATTCGACAATTTCCGGCTGAATACCCCGTTCCTCAATCAGCGACAGCGTTTGTCGGGATTTGGAACAACGGGGATTGTGGTATATTTTGACGCTCATAGGTCGTTGTACTCCTGCTTGAATCAAACTTGAAGCGTACTAGAAAAGTCGCGATAAGCTGACAGTTTATTTCTTGACAGAGTTGTACCCCTTTGGTAGTTTCATCTGCATTGCAGTATTGTATCAAGGAATTGAATAAGAATTGCCGGGCCTTCTCATTCTGAGGTTGTCTGGTTATATTCTTACACGCCTTGTTTGTATGTGTTGTATGCACGTGACGATTAAAAATATTATAAAAAAAACGTGTGTTCTGGATAACGCGATGCAAACCGAGCTAATTATTGTAAGCGCCTCGAATTGAATGGATAGTAAAATACATAAGCGCGTTGTTAAGCTGCTGATTTGCCCTGTGGTTGTGTTCGTTTTTATGGCCTGCTCCAGTGCTCCGGTGCAGGAAATGAGCGACGCGCGGCAAGCCATCCAAGCGGCCAAATCGGTTGGGGCGGACGAAAATTCTCAATCCAATCTCGTTCAAGCCAAAAAATTCCTCAAGAAAGCCGAACAGGCATTACACATCGGAGAATATAAAAAAGCCCGTGTGAATGCTCTGGCAGCCAAAGAGGAAGCAATCCAAGCCCAGCAGTTCGCTACTTTGACAAATTTCTAGAACAACATCCCACTCTTTAAGTATTGTAAATCGCGTCTAAGGTATTATCGACTTCTATGGTTCTCACTCAGGATGGGTCGGTGGTACACTGTTCGCACAAATTGTGTAGAGCACTAAAATTCTGGCCGAAGTAAATTGTCATGGAATCAAAAATTAAAAAAATAGAAAAAGCCTTCGAGTATTTGTTGTGGAATAGCCGTTTTGTGGTCCTATTTGCCGTTATTTCCAGCGCTCTGACATCCCTGATTATGTTTTACATGGCTACCGTGGACGCGTTCTACATGATTACTCATTTCGTCGGCTACGCCTCACCCGAGTTGCAAGCCGAAGCGCGTATCGCATTTCGAGGCGAAACGATTACTCACGCCGTGGAAATTGTTGATGGGTATTTGTTGGGTACCGTATTGCTGATTTTTGCGTTAGGGCTCTATGAATTATTTATCAGCCGTATTGATATCGCGGAGCGCTCTGAAACCGCCTCTAATGTGTTAATCATTCACAGCCTGGACAGTTTGAAAACCCGGTTGGCGAAAGTCATACTGATGATACTCATCGTACGTTTTTTCGAGTCCGCGATTGGTTTGAAATTCGAGACGGCATTGGATTTGCTTTATTTGGCCGGTGGCATCGGATTAATCGGCTTGGCCTTATATCTGACCCATGATAGCGAAAAGCCGGCGCCAGGAAACAATCACTGATGAGACTGTACCCCAGGGAACAAAACTGAAACTGAATCACCCTTCCATCGATTATGATCAAACGCAATAATCGCACTTTAACCTACATATTCGCGTTGGGAATCACTCTGGCCCAATGCTCTATGCTGCTACTGGAGTACAAACACCCATTTCACCAGCCCGATAGCAAGTGTGCGGTGTGTTTGGTGGCCGATCATTTGTCGCATGCAATGGTGTACGTCCCCCCGATGCTGCACATCGATCGGGCCGTCTCTTTGCTGGTTACCGAATCAGCCGTTTTTATTATCACTTCATTTAGCTTCCGTTATTTTATCCGCGCACCACCTACCCACTAATACCTACAAAGGTTTTTTCCTTTTCGCACTCAGTTTGTGTTTGCTGCGCAGGCGCTCGATGTTCATTTGGGCGGGTAGCGATTTAAGCATTCTGTAATTTACCCCGCTTGCGGTTGGTTTTTTCCACCGAGTAAACCGGCAGGATCACGAATTCGAGTGACTGGTCATAGCAGTTAGTGTGCAGTTATGCCTGCCGGGGCACTACGCCGATGGCGTATGAGTCCGGCAGAAATTAATTCGGAGGAACATATGAAGCAAGTTTTTATGGGTACTGTTTGCCTGGCCGCGTTGGGATTGTCGGGCTCGGTCCAAGCGGCCGGTGCCGGTCAGGCCGGCAATGCGTTTAATCCCTCAATAGGTCTGATTCTTAACGGCACCTACGCCAAGTTCTCACAAGACCCGGCGGGCTACGCCATTACAGGGTTTCCTTTGGGCGGTGAAAGCGATCCTGGGACGGCGGGTTTTTCGCTCGGTGAATCGGAATTGAGCATTACCGCTAATATCGATCCGAATTGGTATGGCGCGTTTACCCTGGCCATGGGCAGCGAAGATGTGGCGGTGGAAAACGCCTATGTGCAGACCACCAGCCTGGGTCATGGATTGACGGTCAGGGGCGGGCGGTTTTTCTCCGGTATTGGCTATCTTAACGAGCAACACGCACATGCTTGGGATTTCACCGATACCGCCTTGGCGTATCGCGCTTTGCTGGGCACCCAGTACGGCGATGACGGGGTTCAACTGCGCTGGGTAGCGCCTGTCGATTTATTTACCGAAGTGGGCGCCGAATGGCTGCGCGGGGATGCCTTTCCCGCCGGAGGAAGTGCTAACGAGGGCCGCGGCGCATGGAGCGGTTTTGTTCACTTTGGCGGGGATGTGGGTAGCAGCAGTAGCTGGCGTGCCGGATTGTCATATCTATCCGCCAAGGCCGAAGCGCGCATAACGGGCGATGGCGACAGTTTCACCGGGACTTCCAAGGTGATTGTTGCCGATGTGGTGTGGAAATGGGCGCCTAACGGCAACGCGTACAACCGCAATTTCAAGTTTCAGGCGGAGTATCTGCACAGCAAAAACGAAGGGGATTTTACCCCCGAAGGAGGCAGCCTGACGGCGTATTCAGCCAAACCCAGCGGCTGGTACGCGCAAGCGGTTTATCAGTTCATGCCCCGCTGGCGGGTCGGTTTACGCCACGATCAGCTCAAAGCGGATAGTCCAGGCCCGGCATTTACCAATACCGTATTGGACAGCCAAGGCCACTCCCCCAAACGCAATAGCGTGATGATCGATTATTCCAACAGCGAATACAGCCGCTTTCGCTTGCAGTTCAATCGCGATCAGTCACTGCCTGAGGCGGACAATCAATGGTTTTTGCAGTACATCATGAGTCTAGGCGCCCATGGCGCACATATTTTCTAAGAGGATTAATCAATGAAGACAATTGGAAAAGTTATTGCTGTACTGCTAATCGCGATGCCGTTAACGGCTCTGGTGATAAAGCCAGCTTCCGCCGGAGTTGACGTGTTTGCCTGCGAACCGGAGTGGGGGGCTTTGGCCAAGACCTTGGGCGGGGATTTGGTTTCAGTATATACCGCCACCACTGCCTATCAGGATCCTCACCAAATCCAGGCCCGCCCCAGCTTGATTGCCAAACTGCGCCGTGCCGATTTGCTGGTGTGCACCGGTTCGCAATTGGAAATAGGCTGGTTGCCCGTGTTATTGCGTCAAGCCGGTAACCGGCGGGTTCAGCCAGGCCAGCCGGGAAATTTTGCGGCTACTGAGTATGTCACTATGCTGGATAAGCCCGTGAGCGTGGATCGCGCGCAAGGTGATGTGCATCCCGGCGGCAACCCGCACATCCAAACCGATCCGCGAAATATGGCGTTGGTGGCAAAGGCGCTGGCGGATCGCCTGGCGCAAATCGACCCGCCACACGCGGTGGACTATGCCGCTCGATACAAGGATTTTGATGCTCAGTGGCAGACGGCGCTGGTGCGCTGGGAGCAGCAAGCCGCTCCCTTGCGCGGCGTGAAAGTCGTGGTGCACCACAAGGCGTGGAGTTATTTGTTCGCTTGGCTAGGCATCGAGAGTGTGGCTTCTTTGGAAGCTAAGCCCGGGGTTCCGCCCAGTGCCGGCCATTTGTCCGAGGTGGTGGCTCAATTGCGTAATCAACCGGCTAAAATGGTGATTCGCGCCGCATACCAGGATGGTCGCCCCGATGAGTGGCTGGCGGAACATGTGCCAATACGCGTCGTTGTGTTGCCGTTCACCGTGGGTGGATCCGATGCGGCGGCGGATTTGTTCGGTCTGTATGACGATACCATTACAAATTTGTTGGAGGGCGCGAAATGAACTTGGAAGCATTGGATATCAGCATTCTTGGTCCGGCGTTTGTCGCCGGGTTGCTGGTGCTGTCAACCCATGTGCCGTTGGGGCGGCAAGTGCTCTCCCGTGGCATTATCTTTATCGATCTGGCCATTGCGCAGATCGCCGGCCTGGGCGTAATTGCCGCGGACAGTTTTGGCTGGGAACCCAACGGCTGGGCGGTGCAAGTGGTCGCGGTCTTCGCGGCCCTGTTGGGTGCTCTGCTGCTGCAATGGACCGAACGGCGGTTTGCGGATATTCAGGAAGCGTTGATCGGTGTGTTATTCATAGTAGCGGCCACCGGCGGTATCTTGCTGCTCAGTCACAACCCACACGGAGGAGAACATCTCAAGGATCTGCTGGTAGGCCAGATATTGTGGGTGAGCTACCAGCAACTTATTCCGGTCGCTATTTTGTACGGGGCGGTTCTCGCGGTGTGGTTTCGCGTGCCACAGCGATCTTCGTTGTTGTTTTATGTGCTATTCGCATTGACCGTGACGGCATCGGTGCAGTTGGTTGGAGTATACCTGGTGTTTTCCAGCCTGATTATCCCGGCTTTGGCGGTGCGTCAAGTAAAGCGCTTTCCATTGTTGCTGGCATATGCCACGGGTACTGGCGCTTATGCGGCGGGATTGGCGGTTTCGGCACTGTTTGATTTGCCCACTGGCGCGGTCATTGTGTGGGCGCTCGGAGGCTTCGCCATTGCCACCGGCTGGCTGGTCCAAGTGCGCTCAAATCGCATTGTGCCGGTAGTCCTGGGGCGCGATGCCGATTTGCAAAATTGATGCTTGCTTATTCGGTTACCACCGGGATGCCCGCAATTTTGGCTTTCCATAAAGCAGGTCCCGATTGATGGATGGAATTGCCGTTAACATCCACTGCCACGGTGACGGGCATGTCGGTGACGTCGAATTCGTATATCGCTTCCATGCCCATGTCCTCAAAGGCCAGCACCTTCGCCGCTTTAATGGCTTTGGAGACTAAATAGGCGGCGCCGCCGGTGGCGATTAAGTACACGGCTTTATGCTTTTTAATGGCGGCGATGGCTTCGGGGCCGCGTTCGGCTTTGCCTATCATGCCAATCAGACCGGTGCGGGCCAGCATAGCTTCGGTGAATTTGTCCATGCGGGTGGCGGTAGTGGGGCCAGCCGGCCCCACGGCTTCATCGCGTACCGCATCCACCGGGCCCACGTAATAAATGAAGCGGTTGGTGAAATCCACTCCCTCGGGCAGTGGCTGGCCTTGGGTCATTAATTCCAGAAGGCGTTTATGAGCCGCATCCCGGCCGGTGAGAATTTTTCCGCTTAATAATAAGGTATCACCAGGTTGCCATTGGCTGATGTCATCCCGGTTAATTTGATTTAAATCCACTTTGCGGGCTTGTTGGCTGCCAGGACGGCTGGATTGCTGGGAAATAACCGGCCAATCATCCAGATTGGGAAGAGGCAGGCGCGCCGGACCACTACCATCCAGGCTGAAATGAATATGCCGTGTGGCGGCACAGTTTGGAATCAACGCCACTGGTTTAGAAACCGCATGGGTGGGGTAATCCAAAATCTTGACGTCTAACACGGTGGTTAAGCCGCCCAAACCTTGCGCGCCTATGCCTAAGGCGTTCACTTTTTCATAAATCTCCAAGCGCAGTTTTTCCAAAGTGGTTTGCGCTCCCCGTTGGATCAATGCTTGAATGTCTATGGGTGCCATTAGCGCTTGTTTGGCTAATAGCATGGCTTTTTCCGCCGTGCCGCCAATGCCAATGCCTAAAATACCGGGCGGGCACCAGCCGGCGCCCATGCCGGGCAGCGTGTCCACCACCCATTGCACAATATCGTCACTGGGATTAAGGATGGTGAATGTTGATTTGTTTTCCGAACCGCCCCCTTTAGCGGCCACGGTAACCTCGACTTTGTCGCCGGGCGCCATTTCCATATGAATGACCGCCGGGGTATTGTCTTTGGTGTTGATGCGCAGGCCGGCGGGATCGCTTACCACGGAAGCCCGCAGCGGGTTGTCGGGATGGGTGTAAGCCCGTCGCACCCCTTCATTGACCATGTCTTCGACGCTCATGTCGGTTTCCCAGCGCACTTGCATGCCGATTTTAACGAATACCACCACAATGCCGGTATCCTGGCAGATGGGTCGGTGTCCCTCGGCGCACAGGCGAGAGTTAATCAAAATTTGGCCGATGGCGTCTTTAGCGGCCTGGGATTGTTCTTGCTCATAAGCCCTGGCCATGGCCTGCACGAAATCCGGGGAATGATAATAAGAGATATATTGCAAGGCGTCGCAAACACTATCGATCAGATGGTCTTGTGTAATGATTGTCATATTTTCGTCAACCCCTTGGGTTTAGACTGCGCGCCCGCCAAAAAATGCACGGGAATAGCTCCTTATTTATTTTAGATGTTAAGGGACGTATGCTGTTGACACAAGGTTGGATTTCCATCAAACTACGGCGCTTCCTTTCGGGAGGGGTTCCCGAGTGGCCAAAGGGGGCAGACTGTAAATCTGCTGGCTCCGCCTTCGGAGGTTCGAATCCTCCCCCCTCCACCAGCTGGAAACTCGAAGCTGAAGCCAGTACTCGAAAACAAGGCTTAAAAATACCAGGTGAATTGGTTTTTTGCTTGAAGCCGGAAAAACGCTGCCTTGGAGATCGCAGGATACTCCGAGGGGGTGTTTTTGTTTGTCACTGGATAGCGTTTTGGTTTCGAACGCACAGACTGGATTTGAACTTGTAGGTTCTGTTTTAAGGAAGCTCTATTTTAAGGGAAACAAGGGTACATTTTGCACGGGCATATGAGCAAAAAATTGTTCACGCGGGTGTAGTTCAATGGTAGAACCTCAGCCTTCCAAGCT
Organism: Gammaproteobacteria bacterium; assembly: GCA_022340845.1. Taxonomy (GTDB): domain Bacteria; phylum Pseudomonadota; class Gammaproteobacteria; order SZUA-152; family SZUA-152; genus JAJDNG01. Next base: position 30,509 of record JAJDNG010000197.1, read on the forward strand.
GATGGTGTGGGTTCGATTCCCATCACCCGCTCCAAGCTCCTGGGCTGACGGAACTGCAAGAGAATGGATAGCAGAAATGTGAAGGCGCAACGAATTCTCATTCTGATTTCTGGTATCCGCTTTCTGAATTGTGTTGTATTAATTTGGTAATGCTGTAGTAATGGTAGTAAATGTATAGAGCCTGTATTGTGCCCATATAGCTCAGGCGGTAGAGCACTTCCTTGGTAAGGAAGAGGTCACCGGTTCAAATCCGGTTATGGGCTCCAGTTTATGTGTTTTTTAGTGAATCGTTAAGGTCGAGTTTAACACTAGTGTTAAAGACTAATTGTTACCTGAGGGGATAAGCAATGTCTAAGGAAAAATTTGAGCGTAAGAAGCCGCACGTCAACGTAGGCACCATAGGTCACGTGGATCATGGTAAGACCACCTTAACCGCGGCGATCACCAAAGTGATGACCGAGAAATTTGGTGGGGAAGCCAAAGGCTACGACCAAATCGACAGCGCACCGGAAGAAAAGGCGCGGGGCATCACCATCGCCACGGCGCACGTGGAATACGAAAGCGACAAGCGCCACTACGCGCACGTGGACTGCCCCGGTCACGCGGACTATGTGAAAAA
>JAJDNG010000201.1 GCA_022340845.1 Gammaproteobacteria bacterium
GTGGAGTTACCCCATGCACGATCCGGTGATGATGGACCGGGGATTTATCGCCGATCGCAAAACGACGTGGCGTAGCTTTCATCATGCCGCCTGGTTGAGCGCCCTATGTATTGTTCTGTTCGGCGGCCTGGGGGTGTTTGCCGGTGCCCACGCCATGGCGGAAGAATCCATGAATGCCGTGTTAAGCCGCATTCTCGGCGACGTGCCGATGTTGTTGTTCAGCGTGGCATTGATCATCTCGGCCATGTCCACGTTGGATTCCACGCTATCCAGCTCCGCCAAGTTAATCGCCGTGGACATGAAAGTGCTGCGCCCGACGTTGTCCAACGGCCGGCTGGTCATGGTCGCGTTTATGCTGCTGGGCCTGTTGATGGTGTTTTATGGCAACCAGGATTTGTTCTCCGCCGTGGCAGTGTCCGGCACGGCGTCCATGTATCTGGCGCCGGTGATCTTTTTCAGCGTATGGGGTAATAGTAAAACCATACCGCTGTGGAGTTATATGGTGTCGTTTTTACTCGCCGTCGGCGGTGCCGTACTGTATTTTACCGAGTCCTCCGGATACACCACCTGGTTTAACCTGGTGTTTGGATTGGAGCACAAATACAGCAAGTTATTGCTGATCTCCATGATAGTGCTGGTGGGCGGTGTGCTGGCTTTTTGGTTGGGCTCCCTGCTAAACCAACGCAAACCCATCGCCGAGGCAGCCGCGTGACCCATATCGACCTGGGTGAATTACAGGGCACGTTATTGTTGTTTGGCGGTCCCTACAGCAATTTGCAGGCAACCCAGGCCTTGCAACAACGTGCCGCACAACTGCACATAGATCCGGCGAATATCCTATGTACCGGCGACGCCGTGGCCTATTGCGCCCAACCCAACGAAACACTCCAGTGTTTGCGTGATTGGGGGGTTACCCTGCTGATGGGTAATTGCGAGGAATCTCTGGCCTGGGACGCCAATAATTGCGGGTGTGGTTTTGAAGCTGGCAGCGCGTGCGACATGTTATCCGACAGCTGGTATCGTTATGCCAGTAAAACAGTTCAGCCGCAGCACAAGGATTGGCTGCGCACTTTGCCGCGATCGATTGGTTTCAGCTTCCAGAACAAAACATTTGCCGTGGTACACGGCGGTGTTGAAAAAATCAATCAGTTTATCTTTCAATCCACCGACGAACAGTTGAAACTCGATCAGATCAAGCTGGCCCAGGTGGATGGCATAGTGGCGGGTCACTGTGGGTTACCGTTTTCCCAGATAATCGAAAACCGGTTATGGCATAACCCCGGCGTCATAGGCATGCCGGCAAATGATGGCATGCAACAGGTATGGTACGCCTTGTGGCATCCCGCGGGCGATAAAATCCTGATTGAACATCATAGTCTCGAATACAATGCCGCAGAGGCAAAGCGCTGCATGCTCGAGGCGGGACTTAATAACGGCTATACCGAGGCGCTGGAAACTGGTTTATGGCCCAGCATGGATGTGTTGCCCGATCGCGAAAAGTGGCAGCGGGGTAAAAAAATCAGTGAAACCACGCTACTGTTTTAATACCGCGCAGTGCCCCGCGGTTGTGATTTATGATGTCTTCTAACAAACCCTTCTGCCGCAAGTCTTCCGCTTAACCTTCAAAGATTTTAATCACTTCCACCAAATTGGTACTCATGATCGCATCCGAAGGTACTTGGTTAAAGTACACAAAGGTTGCGGTAATGACGGTTTCTGCAATAACAATGTTCATGAACATCAGAAAGGTAGTGTTTTTTAACAACTTCTTAAAAAAATTCAACATATCGAGTCCTTGTGCAAACGGTGGATTGTGGTCTTTTGCAATCGATGCGAATTGTGTGCCAGTGAATCCATGACTTGATTTTGCCGGACAGTTAAACTGCGCGCCAGCGGGAATAATTGTAAAATACGCCTTAAAATCGGCGGTTTACTCATCGTTAAGCATAAACAACGTTGATATACCTACATATTACAATCGCAAGCAACAAGCGAAGCAACGGCAAGTCAGCGAGCGCCAACGCACGTTGCCGGCTAAGTGCTGCACCAAAATTGGTGCATATATTATTGCTTTCGGCGGGCTTGCCGGGATGTGCATCCAAACCATACAGCGGCAATTCGTTACCGATGAATACACGGCGAACCCAGCGTCGCCTGATGAAGTGCAAACATAAACCGACATGGCGTCGGCTGCGGATTGCCGCAAAGTCGCCACATTAACAGCCAAAGGGGAGCAGCCAGCGGAGAAAATGCAGCAAAAATTGCGCTAGGCGGCTGGCAAATTAGGCGCAAATACTCTATTGCTTGCGAAGACCCGGCGTTCAACCAAAGAAGTCCCAGCGCTGGGAGATTGCTTCCCGCTGGATAGCCAAGCCAACTCGTGCTGAAAAACCTGCCCGTTTTCACCCAGTTTCAGCATTTCTTCTCCAAAACTCCGTAATTTGAACGTAGCATCCGGGCGATAATTACAATATATTATCTGCATAGCGTAACTTTATTTTACTGCGGCAAAAGAGATTAGAATTCAGCGTCCAGCCTGTACCGAATCAATGAGTTCCAAGAGTGAATTATTGTGGTTGTGAATGATTAGCTTATGACATTCCGTATTATCCAAAGCCTGGTTTTTCTGTTTGTAATCAATGCCCCCCTTCATGCAGAGCCTTTTATTCAAGATCAAGAGCCTTCAGCGCAGAATCAAGAGCCCTCAGCGAAAAATCAAGAGCCCTCAGCCCAGCAACCAGAGCCCTCAGCCCAGGAAGACGAAATCACCGTTAACATCGGAGTTTTGTCCTATCGGGGAAAAGAAAAAGCGGTCCAACGCTGGCGTGCTACGGTTGATTATTTGAGCCAAAACATTCCTGGCTATAATTTTGTCCTGGTACCGCTAAATTTAAAGGAAATGGCCTGGGCGGTTGAGGAAGATCGTGTCCAGTTTATTCTGACCAACCCCGGTCATTATGTTGAGCTGGAATCACATTTCGGCATATCCCGCATCGCCACCATGAAATCACGACGGGCCGGCCAAATATCAACCCGCTTTGGCGCCGTGATTATCACCCGTGCCAGCAACCATGCCATCCAAAACCTGGATGATTTGCGCGGCAAGTCGTTTATGGCCGTCAGCCCCGATGCGTTTGGCGGTTTTCAAATGGCCTGGCGGGAACTGGCGGAACACGATATAGACCCGTTTAAAGACTTTTCCCGGCTTGAGTTTGTCGGTTTTCCCCAGGATCAAATCCCGATAGCGGTGTACGATGGCAGAGTGGATGCGGCAACCGTGCGGTCGGAAACCCTGGTGCGAATGGTCGAGTCCGGTTGGTTCGAGTTGTCGGACTTTCGAATATTAAACCCTCAAAGTATCAGCAATCTCAATATTCCCTTAAGCACCCGCCTGTATCCGGAATGGCCATTTGCCAAGAGCAAAAGCGCCTCCCGGGAACTGGCCACCAAAGTCACCCTGGCGCTGTTGGCCATGCCAGGTGATCATCCTGCCGCGTCCATGTCGCGTACTGCTGGATGGACGGTTCCGTTGGATTATTCGCCGGTGCATGACTTGATGCATAGCCTGAAGATTGGACCGTATGAAATGTTGCGGGAAACCTCCCTGGCGGCGATCGCGAAGAAATACGCGGTTTGGTTGCTGGCTGCGGCGACCTTTATCGTATTGTTGCTGGTGTTGATCGCCTATGTTTCACGAACCAACCAGCGCCTGCGCGAAACCGATCGCCATCTGCGTAGTGAAATTCAGGAGCGCAAACAATCGCAAGCGAAACTGGCAGAGTACAAAACCAGCCTGGAGCAACGCGTTATTGCCCGCACGGCAGAGCTGCAACTGGCCAACGATTCGCTGCAAAAAAGCCAGATCGCTTTACATCAATTGGTGGACATTACCAGCGCGCCGGGCTTGAGCCATGATGAAAAACTGGCAAAACTCTTGGAAACCGGGCGTGAATATTATCAATCCGCCGTAGCCAGTATCTCCAGTCTCACCGGTGACGAACAACGAACCTGCACCATTTCCGGACAAGAGGATTTGGTTGCCGGTCATGCCGGACCGCTGAACAAGGATTGTATTGAACAAGTCATTGAGCAGCGCGACACCCCATTGGATATTCCCGATTTGAATCTACAGGACTGCGCACAGCCTGGCTGTGGTTGCGGGCAATTGAACAGCTATCTGGCCACCGCCGTGTTTGTCAAAGGCCAACCGCATTGCGTACTCGAAATTGCCGACACCAAAAAACGCCATGCGCCTTACACCCGTTGGGATCATAATATCCTGCAAGTGATGGCCCAATGGATAGGCAGTGAAATGGAAAAACAAGAAGCCATCGAAGCCAAGCAACGTCACCAGTCAGAACTGGCTAGAGTGGCGCGCATGAGCGCCATGGGCGAAATGGCGGCGGGCTTGGCGCACGAGCTGAATCAGCCGCTAACCGGCGCCATCAATTACAGCAGCGGCTGTTTACGCCGGCTCCAACAAGGAAACCTGGAGAAAGACAAACTCATCCAGGGGCTGGAGCGCACCGTAGAAGGGGCTACGTTGGCCGCTGATATCATCCGGCAGCTACGAGAGTTTTTACAAAAAGGCAATACCGGCAAAAAGCGGATTGCGCTGAATGAGATCGTGCTGAGTATTGTGGATCTGGTCTCCGCGGAGATTAAGCGTCACCAGGCAAAAGTCACACTACTGTTAAGCGAGGGGCTCCCAGGCATACAGGCCAACGCCGTGCAGTTGGAGCAAGTGGTGTTGAACTTTATCCGTAACGGCCTGGATGCCATGGAACATACCCAACCCGCGAACCGCGAACTTATCATCGCCACTGAACACCAGCAAGGCAAAATCAAACTGTCAGTCACCGATTTTGGCGAGGGTATTTTATCCGAGGCGGAAAATAAATTGTTCGATGCCTTTTATACCACCAAACCCGAGGGCATGGGCATGGGGCTGTCAATCAGCCGGTCTATTATTGAAGCGCACGATGGCGTCATATCGGCGCACAATACGGCCGAAGCCGGTGCGTGCTTTTGCTTCGAACTTCCGGTCAGCAAAGAGAACTGATTATGGAATCTATTGTTTACGTCGTCGATGATGACAAACTTGCGCGCGAATCGCTGGAATGGTTGATCGATTCGGTGGGCCTGCCGGTCAAGGTGTACGAATCGGGTCAGACATTTCTCAATGATTACCGCCCGGGTCAGGCCGGTTGTCTGGTGTTGGATGTACGCATGCCGGACATCAACGGCATGGACTTGCATACCAAACTCAAGCAGGACGGCTGCACCTTACCGGTCATCATCATGACCGGCCACGCCGATGTGGCCATGGCCGTGCGAGCCATGAAAGCCGGCGCATACGACTTTATTGAAAAGCCTTATAACGATTCACTAATGTTGGAACGCATTCAAAGCGCCATCGCCTTCGACCTCGACAATCGCAAAGCGCAGGAACGCATTGATTCGGTCAAAGAGCGTTTGTCGAAACTCACTCCGCGGGAGTACGAAGTCCTGCAATACGTACTGAAATCAACAGCGAACAAAATCATCGCCGCAGAGCTTAACATCAGCATAAAAACCGTCGAATTACACCGTTCCAACCTCATGACCAAAATGCAAGCCGGCTCGGTTACCGAACTGGTCAGGCTGGCCTTGATTGCCGGGATAGAGTGAAACCACAGCAGCCAATCGTGTTGTGCCGACAAAGTGGGTGTCGGAAACCGCATCGCGCACAGCATTTTCACCGTGCTGAATGATGGGCATTCCTGGTTACGTACTATGTCAGTCCGAAATTACTGGAACCTATCTCAAAATGGATCTTTTCCGTTTATCCGTCGTTATCGCCTTTCTCAAATGCGCGGTCGCGGAGCGATAAACTGCTTTTTTCCAAAGGCTCTGGTCTCGTCTAAACGCACAATCACTAATTTTGAGATAGATTCTAGTTGGACGATAATACCTGGGTAAGCAGTTGTTGCATTTTTTTCCGGTCAAAAGTTTTTTCAATGGCTCCCCGGAAACCGTATGCCTGGCAATCGGTCATAACAGGACTGAATGAGTTACCGCTGGATACTATTAATTTGGCATGAGCATCAATGGCCAATAATTGTTGAGCGGTTTGTTGACCGTCCATTCCGCCCGGAATAGTAAGGTCTAAAATGCATACGTCGATGGGGTGATCGCTTTGCAGAGACTGCCGGTAAAGCGTCACGGCTTTTTCACCACTGCTTGCCGACACGGTGTTGTAGCCGAGTTTTTTCAGATTTATTGCAAACAATGTGCGAATATTTTCATCATCATCCATGATCATGACCGTTGGCTTTCGCATGGGTTGTACCAAAGGCGGCGCGTCCAGTAATTCCCTGACTCGCTTTAACAAAGTCTGCGCAGTAAACGGTTTTACCAGCAGCCGCTGATGTAGTCCGTTGACTGATTCGTCTTGCTGCCGATTCTCTGTATAACCACTCATAAGCTGAATTTTCAGGTTTGGGGTTTGTTTCCGGATTTTTACCGCTAATTGGTAGCCGTCCATGCCTGGCATGATAATATCGCTTAACACCAAATCGACAGGTTCCTTGCTAAGGATCTTCAGTGCGCTCTCGCTGTCGCTGGCCGTCAATACACGATAACCTCGCGAAGAGAGAATTTCATTGGCAAGATCCACCATGGCCCGTTCATCATCCACCACCAAAAGGGTTTCACTACCGTGAAAATCCAGGTTATCAAAAGGGCGGGTTTTTGGTTCCGCTGATGGGGCATGCGTGTGCCGGGGGAAGTATAATTCAAATTGACTGCCTTGACCCACTGCAGATTCCACAGCAATATCGCCGCGGCAGCGTTGCACGAATCCATAGATCATGCTCAAGCCCAAGCCTATGCCTTCACTTTTCTTTGTCGTAAAAAAAGGATCAAATATTTTGTCCAGCGTATCCTCTGTCATGCCGCATCCGGTATCGCTAACCGTCAATACCACGTAGTCGCCAGCGGGTAGTTTTGTATGGCGCAGTTCCTGCTCATTAAAGGTTTTATTGCGCGTACGGATCGTTAATTTGCCGCTGGATGCCATGGCATGCATGGCGTTGATACTGAGATTGAGGATGGCGTCCTCGAGGTCTCCGCTGTCCATTTTTACAGGCCAGAGTTCATCTTCCAGATCCAATTCAAGGGTGATGCGCGGCGTTAAGGTTTTTTGTAAAAGATCTTGTTCGGAGAGTAATATCGCGTTTACGTCGGTGACGTCCGCTTCCGGTTGTTTGTCACGTGAGAACGCCAACAATTTTCGCGACAGTTTTGTGCCGCGTTCACTGGCATGGTGGATTTCATTAATGTATTTGCTGAGTTTTGGGTCATTCTTCAAACCATCTTGTAATAGTTTTGAATAGCCGAGAATCACGCCCAACATATTATTGTAATCGTGCGCAATACCGCCGGTGAGTTTGCCCAACGCATCCATCTTTTGGCTGCGTCGCAGTTGCTCTTCCTTAAGCTTTTCCGTGGTTAAATCATGGCACGTGCCAATATAGTGCCTTACGCCGTTCGCTTTTCTGGGTAACTCCGCCACGGACAGGCGAATCGGAAAACTCTCGCCATTTTTTCGCATGCCAGAGACTTCCCGGCCGCTGCCAATAATCCGGGCTTCATTGGTGGTTGCGTAACGTGAGAGATACGTGTCATGGTGCGTTGAATAGTGTGTTGGCATCAGCATTTTTACATTTTGCCCGATGACTTGTGCCGTGGAGTATCCAAACATGGATTCTGCTGAATGGTTAAATGATAATATTTTACCTTTTTCATCAATGCTGATGACAGCATCCACCATATTGTTGAGAATTTGCTGCTGCTCCTGTTTCTGATGCTGTAGTTTCGCCTCGGTTTGTTTGCGCTCAGTAATGTCTTCGACAATGGCCAGATGAAAGTCCGGTGTCTTCCCTGGTTGCCACAACGGCAATGCAGAGAGATTGCCCCATACTATTGAGCCATTTTTATGAATGTAACGCTTCTCCGTTTTATAGGTGGAAATTTCGCCATTGCGGAGTTTAGTCATGTTATCCAGATCGGCTTGAAGGTCTTCGGCATAGGTCACCGACTGAAAATCCATAGCAAGCATTTCGGCGGAGCTATAACCCAACATGTCACAATACCGCTGATTTACTTTTACAAAGCGGCCGGATTGGCTATCGAGTTTTGCCACCCCGAATGAGGATTGTTCAAACAACGCGGTGAAGTGTTGCGCGCCTTCGCGCAATGCCTCTTCAGAACGTTTGCGCTCTGAGATATCGGTAAAAATTACCGCAAACTGATTTTTTTCTGGGCTGAATACCCAGGTATCGTAATATTTCCCCAGCTCCCGTGAATAATTCTCATAGGCGATGGGTTCTCCCGTCAGCGCCACTCTACCGAAGGTCTCAATCCAGTACTTTTCGGTATCAGGTAGTACCTCCAATATGGTTTTGCCTAACAACGCTGAAGGCGGCACGCCTGTTTGCTTTTCGAAGGCGGGGTTGAGTTCAAGATACCGGTAGTTAACAGGCTTGCCATCATCGTCACAAATAATTTCGTGTAATGCAAATCCACTGGTCATGTTCTCGAAGAGTTGACGGTACTTCCGCTCGCTGGTTTGCAGTGCATTAAAAATTTTCTTGTGTTCAGTGATGTCCGTCGCCATTAACAGTAGATGCTTTTGATCCGAAGCGTCAATGGGCACAATGTGAAATTCCAGATAGACTTGCTTGCCGAAACTGGTTTGCATGAAGGATTCAAAATGGCGCTTGCTGTTTGTTTCCATGGCTTTGTTCACTTGCGCATACAAGCCGCATTCTTTCCAATCGTCAAATTCATGATAGTTTTGCCTTAACATTTGCTCCTGGCGGGCACCGATAATTTGCGCAACGGCAGTATTGGCCGCGATGCATTGGCCGGTGTGATTGTAGATCGCCAAGCCGATGGGGGATTCTTCTATGATTCGTTGATTGAGCAACGAAGCTTCCCGCAGTTTTTCCTCGGCTTCTTTACGTGCCGTGATGTCTTGTGCAAAAATAAGTCCAGCCGGTTTGCCTCGCCAGCGGGTGAGTGTTGCGGTGATTTCTACCGGAACCGAACGACCTTGTTTAGTGATAAATACGGTTTCATAAGTCGAAGCGACGGGTTCACCCGATATTCGCTGTGCAAAGCGGTTTAACACTTTGTCCTTCTCATCCGGATGTACTATCGTGTCGATTGACGTATGGAGAATTTCTTCTGCGGAATAACCCAGCAAACTCAGTGCGCGTGGATTTGCGTATAAGTGTTGCTGTGCGTTACCAACAAAAATGGCAACATTCGCATTGGCGATCAGATTTTTATAATTGGCTTCGCTTTCACGTAATGCCTGTTCGGTGCGTTTGCGATTGGTGATATCGACGCCGGAACTCAACGTGCCGATATTGCGTCCGTTATCATCCGTTAGCACGGAATTGTGCCAGGCTATGTTGCGTATTTCTCCGCTTTTAGTGCGTATGTTGCTTTCAAAGTACTCCTCCTTTTCTACAGCACCTGACATGAGGTTCTGGTAAACATCAAAAACCTGTGCATAGTTTTCGGACGGTAGACACACTTTAAACCAATTCAGACCAATCAGCTCACCAGGCTGATAACCCAGAACCTCATAACCCTTGCCGCCAATCATGGTGATTCTGGCCTGCTCATCCAGTGCCACAATGATCACTTCGGCCAGATCGAGATAGCGCTCAGTATTGTTTTGAAGTTGTCTCAGCGTCTCATTCGTAAGTTGCTGCGTGCGCTCTAACTCGGCAATGCGCGCCTCTGCCTTGGTAAGGTCTTGTAACAATTGCCCATAGGGCTTTGCGACGGTTTCCATTGAAAAAACCCTATTGTTGAACTGGAATTTACCGCTGGAGCGAGGAAGATAATAGGATGATTATAGATTAATTCTGCGGACGTAAAATGTGGCGTATCTTTGCCGGATTTATAATAAAAGCACGTGCTTATGCGGGGCAGCAAAAGGGGAGGGCGCTAGGTAATTTCTTTATTGATTTCTCGCATTGATGAATTCATTCGAATGTCCAGAATCGAAGATTTGGTGGCCAATTGAATGCGCTTGTTGACGTGTTCCTTATACCGTTGGGGTTACTGTCATGGCATGGCGCATTTGACGCGTCTTTTCCACCATACGGTACGTGGAACGATTGTTGTTGAACCGGGAGACTTCATGCAAGGCTACCCAACCGATATCATGGGATTCGTCATTACCCGGGATAGGCAGTTTATCATCGATTTCAACCAGAAAGCGGATATCGATGTGTTCATGCCGCGGGGCGTGTGTCCCGGCTGGAATACCGTGGATATCGACGTCAAAGACAGCGTCGCTTAATAATATTATCTGCGTAGGAACTACGCCTGTCTCTTCTGCGGTCTCGCGTAACGCCACCTGCAGGATATCGGCATCGCCATCAGCATGCCCACCCGGTTGGAACCATTGATCATGTTTGCGGTGATGCAGCATCAACACATGACTGCGAACCGGGTTCACCACCCAGGCCGATCCGGTCACATGTGCCGGGAGTAACTCACGATCGAAACAATCAGGATGCGCCTGAACAAACTCTCGCGCCCGGCGCACAAACGCGGCTTCTTCCATAAAGCGGGTGCTATGCCGGCCTAACAATTTGAGCAGTTGCTGACGATGCATGATCAGATTACCGAAGGATTCCGGATGGCAGCGATCGCGGCCGCAGCGGCTTCGTCCACATCCGCTTCGCGACCGGATAAAGTCAATCGACCAAAAGCGCCCACCGCTCGTACATCGATCAAGGTGATATTGGCTGCTTTTTCCGCCTGGTTGGCGGCGTATACGATAAACCCGGCCGGCTCGGTCTCGAGTATAAACATACTTTGATCGGGCAGGATCATCGAACCACGGCGGTTCTGTCGATTGATCAACACGGTATGATCAGGGGTCATGCCGCGAATCGTCTCTTGCCAGGCGATTTCACAGGGTTGTGGTTCGCTCATTTCCACACCAAGGTGGGACAACAACACTCTGCCTGCCTCGGCCACGTCGCTCTGGTCGCGATGATGGACGACCATCGAGCCAAACGCCCGCTCCACTACTTGTTGCGCCAGATGCACGCGAGTCGCCTTGAGTGCTTTGTCGGTGAGGCGATGGATCGCCATGCCCGGCGACACCTCCACCCACAGGCAGGCATTACCCGGTACCGGCGGAAAACCCTGCGACACAGAAGCCATATATTCGGCCAATTGCGGTTGCAGCGAGTCGATGTAAACGTAAGTCCTGAGTTTTATCATCGTGTGTTGTTGACATAATCTCGCAAAATTTTGCATTGTTGATGAAAGCTTAAAATTCCATGTACTTAAATGCAAATCGATAATATCATCGATTTGTATAGAATATTATCTATGGATATTTTGCCAAAAAAACAACCCGTTAGAACAGATTGGCGCAGGCAGTGAGGTTAAAAGCAATTTTCGATCAATAGAAAAACTAGCAAGATTTACTGGGTATTGCCCTTGTTTCGCTCGTTCGAGTCCGTACACAGGTGGCGCTCAGGCACGGACGATGACGCCGCAACGAAGCGAATCAAAGATTGCGGGTAAGAAATGGCGTACAGTGTGGGTCTAACGGTTCTTCGT
>JAJDNG010000203.1 GCA_022340845.1 Gammaproteobacteria bacterium
GCTTGGCCATTTCGTTGTCGGTCATGTCCAATACCGGATATTCCATGTCTTGCAGGTGTTTGATGAATTCGTCTTTTTCGTCGTCGGCGCGTTGAAGTTGTACACCCACGAATATGTGGGCTTGCGCGTTGTTGGAATAGCGGTAGTTGAACTCGGTAATGCCGCGCAAACCGATGGCTTTACAAAAGGTTCGAAATGCCCCGGGTTTTTCCGGTATGGTGACGGCAAAGATGGCTTCGCGGCGTTCGCCCAGTTCGGCCCGTTCGGCCACGTGGCGCAGGCGGTCGAAGTTGATATTGGCGCCGCTGTCTATGGCCACTAAAGTCTGTCCGCTGATGCCGTGTTGGGCGACGTATTTTTTCGCCCCGGCCACGCCTAAAGCACCTGCAGGTTCGGCGATGGAGCGGGTGTCATCGAAAATGTCTTTGATGGCGGCGCAGATTTCGTCGGTGCTGATCAAGATGACATCGTCTACCAGTTGCTGGCAGATGCGAAAGGTTTCCTTGCCGATTTCCCGTACCGCCACGCCATCGGCGAATATGCCCACTTGATCCAGTAACACCCGTTTGCCGGCTTTCATGGCGGCGTGCAGGCAGGGCGCGTCTTCCGGTTCCACGCCGATGATTTTAATGTCCGGCCGTAGGTATTTTACATAAGCCGCAATACCGGAGATTAATCCGCCACCGCCCACCGGCACAAAGATAGCGTGTATGGGTTTGGAGTATTGCTTTAGGATTTCGAACGCCACCGTGCCCTGGCCCGCGATGACCTCGGGGTCGTCATAGGGATGCACGAAAGTCATCTTTTTGTCTTGGGCAATAATTTTGGCGTGTTCATAGGCGTCGTCGTAGGCGTTGCCGGCCAGTTCGATTTGGGCGCCGTAACTTCGCACTGCTTCGACTTTAATGCGGGGCGTGGTTTTGGGCATGACGATCAAGGCTTTGATCCCGGCGCGTTTTGCCGCCATGGCTACACCCTGGGCGTGATTGCCAGCGGAGGCGGTGATGACGCCGTTGGCTAACTGCGCTTCGCTCAAGCCGGCCATTTTGTTGTAAGCGCCGCGCAGTTTGAACGAGAATACCGGTTGCAGGTCTTCCCGCTTTAACAAAACGTGGTTGTTCAGCCGTTTGGACAGCAATTTGGCCGGTTCTAACGGGGTTTCTTGGGCAACGTCATACACGTGACTGTTGAGGATTTTTTTTACGTATTCGTTGAACATATAGTTGTGATGGTTGTAATGATGAGTGCTAACTATTTTGCCATGTCGTTCAATGGGAGAAATCTTCGGTAGTGATGTAGACACAAAGAAAATAAATATCTCACCTGCGCTCGAATTGACGACACCGATTTTGGCATTTACACACCAATTTGTCATGGTTTTCGGTGGATAAGTTGCGTAAAACATCATTATAATGCGAAAAATATCGATTTCTTGGAAATAGGAACAGAAAAAATGGCAATGACACAAGACGAAATGAAACGGGCGGTCGCAGCGGCGGCGGTCGATTATGTGGAAGCAGGCACAATCGTGGGGGTGGGCACCGGTAGCACGGCCAATTATTTCATCGATGAATTGGCGAAGATCAAACACAAAATCGATGCCACTGTGGCCAGCTCCGAGGCCAGCGCCGAACGTTTGAAAAGCCACGGTATTTTAGTGGAAGACCTCAATATGGTCAGTGAAATGTCGGTGTACGTGGATGGCGCTGATGAATGCACTAAGTTTTTGCATTTAACCAAAGGCGGTGGTGGGGCGCTCACGCGGGAGAAAATCGTGGCGGCGGTGGCCAAAACCTTTGTCTGTATCGTGGACGAAACCAAGATGGTGGATGTATTGGGCAAGTTTCCCTTGCCGGTGGAAGTGATCCCCATGGCGCGCAGCTATGTCGCCCGCGAGTTGGTGAAAATGGGCGGCAGCCCCGTGTATCGGGAGGGCTTTACCACGGATAATGGCAATGTGATTCTAGATGTACATAATCTGCAGATTTTGAATCCCGTGGAGATCGAAGAAAAGCTCAATAACATCACCGGCGTCGTTACCAACGGTTTATTTGCTTGCCGCCCTGCGGACGTGATTTTAATGGCCACCCAGGAAGGCGTGAAGACGATTAAGTAAATGTCTCAGTGCCAATGGGTCCGCACGTTATATAAACAATATCGCTGTAGCGGTTGGAGCCGGCCTGGCCGGCTCCGCCACTAAAATCTAAATTCCCTTAAAGATTCTCGATGAACATATCCCGCCTACTCATCATTTTTGGCATTGTCCTGGTTATTTTGGGATTGGCATGGCCTGTGATTCAAAAAATAGGCCTGGGTCGATTGCCCGGCGATATCGTGTATGAAAAAGACAATGTGCGTTTTTACTTTCCCATTGTTACGTCCATCATTGTCAGTTTGATTCTTACCCTGATTTTTTGGATTTTTCGCAAATAGCAGTGCACACAGTTTAGAGAGTAGTTTAAAAAAATAATGGCTTCAGGCGGTTTTTTTCGCAAATTTCGTATTATGATTTTACTGTTCATTCTGTTTGTCGTCGGGGTGGATACTTATCTTACCAAAGCCCGGACCACGGATTGGGATCGACCTCTCATCGTGGTGGTATACCCCATTAATGGTGATGGCAGTAAGGCGGCATCGGAATACATGACCGCGCTCACATTGGAAGACTTTACCGACATTGAACGGTTTTTCACTGATGAAGCACAATACTACAAACTACCCTTAACCAAGCCGGTGGAAGTGCGTTTGGCGCCGGTGCTCGCCGACAAGCCGCCTCGTGCGCCACAGGACAAATCCCCGCTCACTGTGGGCTGGTGGAGCTTGAAAATGCGCTGGTGGTCTGCGACGCTGGAAAGCGGTTACCAGGGCCCGCCGCCCGACATTAAAATGTATGTAATGTATTATGATGCGAAAAACGCTACCCACGTAGATCATTCGCTAGGATTGGAAAAAGGTTTGATTGGCGTAGTCTACGCCTATGCGCAGGATAATCTCACCAGCAAAAACAACGTAGTGATTGCGCATGAACTATTGCACACTGTCGGCGCCACCGATAAATACGATTTAGCCTCCGGCCAGCCCATTTACCCGGAGGGCTATGCCAAACCCAATAAAGATCCCTTACTTCCGCAAGAATATGCGGAGATTATGGGCGGTGCGATACCGGTTTCCCGTTCCAACTCTGAAATGCCGGATAGCTTGGATGAGTGTTTGATTGGCCCGAGATCAGCGCAAGAGATTAATTGGGTTGATGGCTCTTAAACAAATGGTTCTTATATAACAGAGAGGTTTCCCGTGGCCTTTTATTTGCAGTTCCAATGGGAGAGCCATTCGGCTTCTTGTTGTGTCCCCACTGAATCGGGTAATTTATCGGCGCAAATGCAAACACCATCATCGATGAGCCCAAGCGCTACTTTATCGCCGACGGCAATATCCACAATTTCAATCTTAGGGAAAGTCAATACTAACGACTGATCAGCCATTGGGACGTCACTTTGCACTATGGTGCCTTGCAGTACCATGGCATCAGGTAAATTAGAGGCGATGGATGGGCTTTTCTTAACGCCAAATACGCCTTCCCCTTGTTTTTCCAGTTTGTCGATCTTAATCAGGACACGCTTAGTTGGCTTTCTATCCGCCGGCCATTCCCATTGATAGTGTGTTGATTCAGTGTTTGATTGAGACATATTGCATCCTCCCGTGATAGCAGCGATCACGAAAATACTAATTATCATCCGTATGAATAAGCAAGTGTCCAAAGTATTCTTTTAGTAAGTGTCGACGGTCATAGTAAAACCGTTTGCAATAACCAGGAAGTCTAAAGTCAAACAAAAGACCCTAAATTTTACCCGTTTAACATTGCTGGTTTTTTCGCAATAATGGCGGTAATTGCATTCCTAAGGATGATTCATGCGAACAACCTTCGAAGCCATGCGCGATGAAGACTGTATCATGAAACGCCAAGTGTACGGCGACGGCGTGGATATCGATGCCTTGGTGGAAGCCAAGACACGGGTGCATATCAGGATCGCCGACGGCAAACCCGACGATTACGATACCTGTCGGGGGGAATTTGGCGTCGAAGACACCCGTCGTGCGCTCATCGAGGCCCGCCACGAAGGCATTCATCCGTACTGCGTTACCATCGACAAGGAAGCCAAAGACTATCTCCCGCATATGTATGGCCCGGCGACATTTATCGACATTGATGAAGTATATAAGTTACCGTCGAATGTCGAATATTTACCGACGCATTACGACGTAGCGACTCCCGCGGCTTTCCCGTGTTACTGAGAATTGGCGTGCTGATGGTTTTATTGGGGATGCAACTGGCGGCCGCCCAGGAATATGACTCAGCAGAAAATCATGCAACCGATTACGCTTTTCTATCCTT
>JAJDNG010000207.1 GCA_022340845.1 Gammaproteobacteria bacterium
GCAAATATTGCCAGGAAAGTAAGATATTTTAAAATCTGAAACATCATCAGTAAAAAAGTCTATTCAAAATAAGTAACGAAAGCCCAAGCTAATGCCTTTTATCTTGTAGCCGCCTTTGTTGTAATATTGCATATAATCCAAAGTCAAGAAAGTATTGCGCATTCTTACAATCTGATCTTCGACGCCCATACCCCAGGAATAACTGCCATCTTTTACGCCTTTCAAACTTTCCAGATTGCCCGTTACACTTAATTCAGCTTGCGTGTAGCCACCTAACAAATATATTCTCGCGCGGTTGTGTAGATTGGATTCCAGCCGCAGAAATGCTCCATACATCTTATCAATTTTTAAATTGGAACCGCTGTCATCGGCATCTCCGCTCATAACATATTGCAGTTCCAAAGCCACTTTATTCATGATGTAATAACCGGCCTTTATTTTTGGTACGTAAGGTTTGAACTTGGCTCCACCGAGTTCCACCTCAGCGCGCATCGCATCCAACTCCGCGTACAATTTTTCCTCCGCCTGCGCGGAATTCACCGAAACCAAAACCGTTAAAATTAATAATGGCAGATATCTCATTCAGTTACACCAACTCGTATTTCAGTTAATATGCGCGCGTATGATACCACGTTAAATCGCATGTGGCACATACGCATCCTTTGCTTTCAAACGTTTTTAAGTTGCTCCCGGGTCAATACAAACACACCGTGGCCACCTTTGACAAACTCCGGCCACACAAACGGCAGGTGTGGGAATTGTTCTATAAGTTCAGGGTAGCTGTTGCCCACTTCCACCACTAATATGCCTTGCGGCGATAAATAATCGTAAGCCTGTTGTAGTATGCGCTTGACGACATCCAGGCCGTCATGCCCCGCTGCCAGTGCCAGCGGTGGTTCGTGCCTGAATTCTTCTGTTAACGCCGCCATATCCTCTGCATTGACATAGGGCGGATTGCTGACGATGATGTCGTATTGCGGGTTTGCGCCGTGAAGTGAGATTACTTTTCCGGAATTCGCTTTACCGCCGGATGTTCCGGGTTCTCTGGACGCTTTGAGCTCCCTGGATTGTTGTGCAGATTTCAGACCATCAAATACGTCCGACACTATCAAGTATACTTGTTCTTTCAACGCGTAATTTTCCACATTAGCGGCCGCCACTTCCAGCGCTTCTTCAGAGACATCGGAGGCATCCACCCGGGCTTCGGGGAAAGCCAATGCGCAGGCCACCGCAATGCACCCGCTACCGGTACACAAATCCAATATCCTGTGGACACGTTCGGGATCAACCCAGGGTTCGAATTGAGCCTCAATCAGCTCGGCGATGGGGGAACGGGGAATCAATACCCGCTCGTCCACATAAAACGGCAATCCGGCGAACCAGGCTTCATGGATTAAATAAGGCGCGGGTTTGCGGCTCATGACCCGCTCGGTCAATAATTGCACGACTTTTCTGCGCTCGGCTTTAGTAATATTGCAAGTACTCATGTAAGCGGGAATATCGTGTGGTAGATGCAAAGCGTGTCTGACGAGGTTGTATGCTTCATCCAATGCGTTGTCGGAGCCATGGCCATATGTCAATTCCGCTTCTTGAAAGCAGCTGGCGCCCCAGCGCACCAAGTCACCCAGAGTTCGTAGTTCCTCGACCGCGTCGTCGGCAAAAATCATTCGTCACCTTGCAATTGGATAGTTAAACTCTATATTTAACCATTGTTTACGAAAACAATGGTTGAAAAATTGTATTATAAAAAGTTGGGTCGCAATCGGTTACAATTCGGTCCACATTAACAAATATGCGGCTGTATTTAAAAACACCACATTATTCGCCGCTGCATTATCCTACAACGTATTCTTTATTTATCTAAAAAAACGGTAGAATCAATGGCTCAATACATCTACACAATGAACGGTGTGGGCAAAGTTGTCCCACCGAAACGCGAAATTCTAAAAGACATTTATCTGTCCTTTTTCCCAGGCGCTAAAATCGGCGTGCTCGGCCTCAATGGCGCAGGCAAATCCACGGTTTTGCGCATCATGGCGGGCATCGACACCGATATTAACGGTGAAGCACGGCCCCAGCCCGGTATCAAAATCGGTTATTTGCCCCAAGAACCGCAGCTGGATCCGGCCAAGGATGTGAGGGGCAATGTAGAAGAGGGCATCCAAGAAATCAAGGCCCTGGTGGACCGATTTAACGATATCAGCATGAAATTCGCCGAACCCATGTCGGACGATGAAATGAATGCCTTGCTGGAAGAACAAGGCAAACTGCAGGACGCCATCGATGCTTCCGGCGGCTGGGAAGTAGATCGTATGTTGGAGATCGCCGCCGATGCCTTGCGCTTGCCGGCGTGGGATGCCGAGGTCGAGAAACTATCCGGCGGTGAACGCCGCCGCGTCGCGCTGTGCCGGTTGCTGCTGTCCAAACCGGATATGTTGCTGCTGGACGAGCCCACCAACCATTTGGACGCTGAATCGGTGGCCTGGTTGGAACGCTTTCTCCACGACTACACCGGTACCGTGGTGGCGGTTACTCACGACCGCTACTTTTTGGATAATGTGGCAGGCTGGATTCTGGAGCTGGACCGCGGTCACGGTATTCCCTGGGAAGGTAATTACTCTTCCTGGCTGGAACAGAAGGAAAAACGCCTGGAAGTGGAAGAACGCCAGGAGAGCGCCCGCATCAAAGCCATGAAAGCGGAATTGGAATGGGTACGCTCCAACCCCAAGGGCCGGCATGCCAAAAGCAAAGCCCGCCTCGCCCGCTTTGAAGAGTTGGCCAATCAAGACTATCAGAAACGCAATGCCACCAATGAATTGTTTATTCCACCGGGTCCGCGCCTGGGCGACTTGGTCATTGAAGCCAATCACCTGGGCAAAGGTTTTAGCGACCGTTTGTTGATTGAGGATTTATCGTTTAATCTGCCAAAAGGCGGGATTGTGGGCGTGATCGGCCCCAACGGCGCCGGTAAAACCACCCTGTTCCGCATGCTGGTAGGGCAGGAAAAACCCGATAGTGGCGAGTTGCGCATCGGCGAAACCGTGCAATTGGCGTATGTGGATCAAAGTCGCGACACTCTGGATGCCGACAAAACCGTCTGGGAAGAAATCTCCGACGGACACGACATCATGCAAGTGGGCGGCATGGAAATCAATTCTCGCGCTTATGTCAGCCGCTTCAACTTCAAAGGCACCGACCAGCAAAAACGGGTGGGTGATTTGTCCGGGGGGGAGCGTAACCGGGTGCATTTGGCCAAGTTGTTGGCCGCAGGCGGCAACTTACTGTTATTGGACGAGCCCACCAATGATTTGGATGTGGAAACCTTGCGCGCGTTGGAAGAAGCGTTGTTGGAGTTTCCAGGCTGCGCCGTGGTGATTTCCCACGATCGTTGGTTCTTAGACCGCATTGCCACGCACATTCTGGCCTTCGAAGGCGACAGCCAGGTGCAATGGTTCGAAGGTAATTACGCGGATTACGAAGAAGATCGCAAGCGCCGGCTTGGTGAAAACAACGCTCAACCGCACCGCATCAAATACAAAAAGATTGTTGTTTGAAGCACTTCGGAGATGGGAGTGCAGCTAACTCACCATTGTGGGGCTGCACTTCTGGTTTTTGCTCGTAGTGAAGGGTGTCACCCGTTGAGGAAACCGCCGGGATTGAAACAGCAAGCGCTGGTTATTCTAAATCCTCGTACGATATAGAACGGCCCTCGGGCTGCATACCGGTATCGGTATAACCCAGGTCATCCCGTTCCATTTCATCGTAGGGACCGGACCAGTCTTCGGGTTGTTCCACATTTTCTACCACCGAACTATCCCAGGCTTCAAAATCCATTTCATCGATTTCACCATCGAAAAACTGAATTTCGATGTATTTTTCATCTTCATCCATGGCCACGACTTCGAAAATGAGCCCTTCGGTATCCTTATACCATTCGCCCACAATGGGCCGGATTTCCTCTGACATAACATCCTCCTGTGGATATCACTTCTGCGGGTAGTCTTCTACGAGCCTTTATTGTTGAGTAATAAATTACGGCATTTTTCAATCTGTTTGCCATTGCAGTCTTTTTCACCAAGCCAATGTTACAAACACTGAGTCACAAACACTTGGTCACAAACACTTGGTCACAAGCCCATTATTAACAAGATAGCATCGTTTTGCGGTTTGTCTCGATTATCGTTTAATTTATTCAAATTGAACCATGATCAAAATCAAAAATGCGTCATAACCACAGTCTGACAGAGGACACAGCATTCGAATTCCTGGCCAAATATTCTTATTTATTCAGCAGGAAATACACCGGTTGATAAATAGCGATCGCCTCGGTCGCATATAATGGCAACAATTAATGCATTTTCAACGGTTTGACTGACTTGCAAGGCCGCCGCCACGGCACCCCCGGAGGAAACGCCTGCAAAAATGCCTTCTTCAGCGGCCAGTGCCCGGGTCATCTGTTCAGACTCTTCCTGCGACACGTCCAATACGGTATCCACTCGTTTTTCATCGTAGATGGTTGGCAAATACGCTTTGGGCCAGCGGCGGATACCTGGAATACTGGCCCCCTCTTTCGGTTGCACGCCGACAATTTCAATCTCAGGATTTTGCTCTTTTAAATAGGCCGAAGTGCCCATAATGGTACCGGTTGTCCCCATGGAGCTGACAAAGTGCGTAATGAGCCCCCCGGTATCACGCCAGATTTCCGGTCCGGTACCTTCGTAATGCGCACGCGGATTGTCCGGATTGGAAAATTGATCCAGGACTTTGCCATCTCCCCCGGCTTCCATGGATTTGGCCAAATCACGGGCGCCCTCCATGCTGGCTTCTTTGCTCACTAATATGATCTCCGCGCCGAACGCTTTCATCACCCCCCGGCGCTCCACACTCATGTGTTCCGGCATGATTAATACCATGCGATAACCTCGAATAGCCGCCGCCATCGCCAGGGCGATGCCGGTGTTGCCGCTGGTGGCTTCAATCAACGTATCGCCAGGTTTTATTTCACCGCGTTCCTCAGCGCGTTTTATCATGCTGATGGCCGGTCGGTCTTTAACCGATCCCGCTGGATTGTTGCCTTCCAGCTTAACCAGAACCTGATTTGAGGTTTCACCCGGCAATCGCTGCAAGCGGACCAGGGGCGTATTACCAATAAACGCTTCTATGGTGGGAATTGGGGATAGTGGGGATATTGAGGGTATGGTGGGATTAGTCATATACCGTCCTGTGCTAAAGAATGCCTGCCTGGACATTCTATTTGAATTTCAGATAGTTATGTTCTTACACCAGTTTCGGAATTGGATTACTTTCGTCTCGAGAATATTGCCGTAGATTATACTTTGCAAAACCAAAAACCGCGAACTCCAAGACCTGTCGACTCCACATCAAAGCGGCGTTTGCATCCGCAACAATTTACGCTTGCAACAAGACACTTGCAACAAAGGGTAATTAATAATAAAAAGGAGTATACAGTTGCTGCACACGCAACCATTGTCAGCTTTAAAGTCGATTTTTATTGATAACGCCGCGCCGCGAGCGGTGGTTTTGCATGTAATGAGATTAAGTATACATCAACGTTTTATATTTCTTTCCTTACTCCCGCTCACCGTAATCGCACTGGTGCTCGGCGCCTTTTTTGTCAACATTCAAATGAGCCATATTGAGGACTCTCTCGCCCATCGCGGTCAAAACATCGCCCGGCATTTGGCCTCCGCCAGTTCCCACAGCCTCACCACCAACAACATCAAACAACTGGCACCGATTGCCGCATCCATTCTCGAAGACGACGAAGTGCAATCCATTGTCATTATCAATAACGAAGGTGAGGTGTTGTTTCAATCTTACTCATCCAAGCTTGACCATGATATGCAATTGAAATCACAGATTATGCATAAAGATAATTTAATCTTTATGAAACCGATCTACCAAGCCGATATGGGCGATCTTCAGTCCTCCGATAGCGATGCAGATCCGATAACCATTGGTTGGAGCATTGTGGAGCTGTCAAAAAACGAAACCCGGCAATTACAGTATCTTTCTATAAAAGAAGGGGCTTTGTTTATTGTATTGTTACTGGCGCTGAGTTTTGTATTGATTTATCGCATCAGCAAAACCATTACCTCACCCATTATGAAAATCACCCGGGCGGCTAATCAAATCGAGCAGGGGAATTTCGATGTTCAGCTCAATACGGGCACTTCTTCCGAACTGATCAATCTGGAGAAAAGCATTAAAAATATGGCTGTGTCGTTGAAAAAATCGCGGCAAGAGTTGCAGGAAGAAATTGATCATGCCACCACCAATTTAATCAGTTCCATCCAATCCGTGGAGAAAAAAAACAAAGATCTGTTTGCCGCTCGCCAGCAAGCGGTTGTGGCCAATCGGGTAAAATCGGAATTTTTGGCCAACATGAGTCATGAAATCCGCACTCCCATGAACGGCATATTGGGATTCATCAGGTTGCTGCGCAAAACCAATCCCACTTCACAACAATTGGAACACATCGACACCATCGAAAAATCCGCCAATAACCTGCTCACCATCATTAACGATATACTTGATATTTCCAAAATCGAATCCGGAAAAATCCGCGTACAAAACGAATTCTACAATTTGCGGGATTGTGTTGAAGAGGTGTTGTCGCTCCTTGCGCCCACCGCCTATGAGAAACAGCTTGATCTGGTTTGCATGATTTACAGTGACGTACCGTTAGACTTATACGGCGATGCCGCGAAAGTGCGGCAAATTTTAACAAACCTCGTAAGCAACGCTATTAAATTTACCGACCGGGGCAACGTCGTGGTGCGCACCATGCTGGAAAACGAATACGAAAGTAAAACCAAAATCAAGATCAGCGTATCTGATACAGGCATCGGCATCTCACCTAAAGATCAAAACCGACTATTCAAAACATTCGAACAAGTGGATTCTTCCCCCTCCCGCAAATTTGGCGGCACCGGTTTGGGCTTGGCGATTTCCAAATCCCTCGCCGAACTCATGCAAGGTGAAATTGGCTTGCACAGCGAACCGAATAAAGGCTCCGCCTTCTGGTTTACTTTTTTACACGAACCCATAACGCTCTCTTCACAATCCCCGGATTATCAGCAAAATCACATGCCGTCGCTGGCTGGATATAACGCATTGCTGTACGATGGCAACGAAGCCACCCTATTAGCACTAAGCCACTTATTCGACGATTGGGAAATCTTTTTCGACACTACCAATACCGTTGAAGGTGTGTATAAAAAAGTCAAAACAGCGGAAAAAAACGCACCCTATGACTTCATCGTCCTCGGCTTATCTTATGAAGAAACCCAGTTTCACCAATTTACAGAAATTCAACAGCGGATTCGCAAGCTCACCCGCACACACCTGGTGTGTTTAATAAATAGTGCTGACACCGACGATATGTCCCGGTTTATCTCATTGGGGGCAAATGCCGTGCTGGCGAAACCGGTAAAATCACGTGAATTGCATTATAAATTACGATCATTATTGGTTCCCAACAGCGAGATTTTCGATTATCAACGTCTGTCCCAAGCGAACCTGGCGCTTGAGGATCACCGAAAAGACCACCCGCAACTGATCAATCAGCAACACGACGGCAAACTCAATGGGATTAACATTTTAGTCGCCGAAGACAATGAAATTAATGCCAAGTTAGTCAACAGCATGTTGCAGCAGCACGGAGCCAATATCACATTAGCCGACAACGGTGATGAAGCCATTGCCGCGTATGAGGCACAGCATTTTGACATTGTCTTGATGGATATCCATATGCCCAAGACTAACGGGGTGGAAGCCACCAAACACATTCGAGCCCACCAGAAAACCGGTAAACCCATACCGATTGTCGCGCTAACAGCCGACGCTATGTCGGACGATCAGCTGGCATTTTTAGAAGCTGGAATGAACGATGTCATGATCAAACCTGTCAATGAGGAGTTGTTGATTAACAAAATACTCTATCTCACTAATAAACAGATTTCAGACAACAAGACGGAAGATCAATCACCGCGCCCCACCACAGTTTCCAATCGGACAACACTGACAAATACCACCGGCTCGAAGCGTGCTTCATCACCAGTAAAAGGATCATCTAAAGACAGCAAACTGGCCGGCGAAATAATCGGATTGCTTATAAAAGAATTACCCACTTTTAAACATTCCATTCAATTATCTCAGCGACAGAAAAACTATGAGACCATGTACCAGCATGTTCACAAATTGCATGGTGCGCTGAGTTACTGCGACTCACCGCATATTAAATCTCTGATTCAGAAGATCGAACAGGACTTAAAATTAAACCGATACCAAACCATCGATTCCGATATTGATAATTTATTTAACAAACTGGATGAATTGATTCAAAATACCGAACAATAACCATTGCGGTCACTAGACCGCATTTCTCACCAGGACCGCGGGAGTTGGAGAAGGATTGCGTCCTTTGCTCTATAAACGGTACATCCCTGAACCATTTCTCGTCGTAGGCGCCGCTCTGGAGCGAAAGTCATAGCCGTAGCTATGGCTTAAATGAAGAGCAAGCCTACGGACTCGAAGACAAGCCAGAACCACGATAGGCCATAGGATTAAACCGTGTGTTAAAGGATCAAATTGCATAATCGTTTGTATTTACAATTAAACTTGCCTTTTCCTGGCCGCCTGGTGAGAATTGCGGGCTAGCTGCACATCTATAGGTTTTTATCGCAGGGCACGCTCATACCAAGGGCGGCTGGCATTGACAATTTTCACTACCGACAGCATAACCGGCACTTCCACTAACACACCCACCACCGTCGCGAGGGCCGCTCCGGATTGAAATCCGAACAAAGCAATGGCCGCGGCAACGGCTAACTCAAAAAAGTTACTCGCCCCAATCAACGCCGATGGCGCCGCGACACAATGCGCGACATGAAATCTGCGGTTCAGTAGATACGCGAGGCCGGAGTTAAAATAGACTTGAATCAAAATGGGCACAGCGAGCAAAACGATAATCAACGGTTGAGCCAGAATTTGCTCCCCTTGAAAACCGAACAATAACACCAGCGTCGCTAATAGCGAAACTATAGACACAGGCTGCAATCGATTGAGCACTTTGGCTAATGCGGCTTCGCCGCCTCGGTGCAGCAATCGCCGGCGCCACCACTGAGCGAAACCCACCGGAATCACGATATAGATTACCACGGACAAAAACAATGTATCCCAAGGCACGCTAATAGCCGAAATACCTAACAATAAACCAACTATGGGGGCAAATGCGAAAATCATGATCGTGTCATTGAGCGCCACCTGGGTCAGTGTGAAATTCGGCTCACCATTGGACAAATTGCTCCACACAAAGACCATAGCCGTACAAGGTGCAGCGGCCAGAATAATCAGGCCCGCCACGTAGCTATCCAGTTGGTCGGCCGGGAGCCACTCACTGAATACGCCATAAATAAACACCCAGGCCAACGCCGCCATGGAAAACGGTTTTACAGCCCAATTAACGAACAAAGTGACTCCTATACCCCGCCAATGCTCTTTCACATGATGCAAGGCGCTAAAATCGATTTTCAACAACATGGGAATGATCATTAGCCAAATCAAACCTGCCACGGGTATATTGACTTGGGCAATATTCAGCCTACCGATGGCTTGAAACGGGGTTGTAAAAAAATGCCCCGCCCCTATTCCCGCAATTATGCATAACATTACCCAGACACTCAGATAGCGCTCAAAAACAGACATTTTGGCGCCTACGGGTTGGGTTACTTTGGTTTCGTCGCTAATTGTCACAGTGTATTTTCATACCTCGGTCGTAAAACTTGTTACGTGTAAAACTTGTCCCCAATGATTCGTCAGTGCCTCGGCGAAAATACTGCGTGCGGGATTTCCAGTGCACAAAAACGGACCATTAACTGTTTTATCCACCGTTACGTTCTCCTTTCAACAATTGATAATGATAGCTATTTTTTGCCGCTTATTTTTAGCGCTAATGATTACCGCTTACGCTCTGAGTGCGCATATGCGCCGGTAAAGCAAAAGACAACAATGCTGCCGACAATACAAATCCCACCGACCACCACAAACAACCAACCAGGCCCCACATCTGATACACTCCGCCGGACAATACCGTGCCAAGTAATCGACCTCCGGCATTGGCCATATAATAAAAGCCCACATTCATGGCGACTTTGTCACGGTCCGAATACGCTAGGATAAGATAAGAGTGCACTGCCGAATTGATGGCAAATACCACACCAAATAGGCTCAAACCAATTACCAGCGACCACGCGGGATCAAGACCATACATCAATGCCAATGCAATGCCCGCTGGCACGAGAGCCAGTAACAACACCCAAAAACGGGCGGTGTCGCCATCTGGCCCCATATCGTGTTGGCTTTTACGTATCAGTTTAGGGGCCGATGCTTGAATAAAACCGTAGCCGATAATCCATAAGGCGAGAAATCCGCCCACTTGCATAAATTCCCATCCCAGTACGGCATACAAATATACCGGCAGTCCTACGACGAACCACACATCACGCGCGCCGAACAGAAAAAACCTGGCCGCGGACAACCAGTTGATTGCTGCTGTCCTGGAAAATATTTGTGTGAATTTGGCTTTAGTCTTGGACTTGCCAAGATTGTGCGGCAACAAAAAGAGTGTCGTCACAAGCACAATCAGTAACCCACCGGCTAGAACCCACAAAGCATTTCGAAAACCCGATAACGATAGCAGCGCAGCCCCGACGAAAAATCCTACCCCTTTCAGAGCATTCTTCGATCCGGTGAGCACAGCCACCCACTTAAACAAGCGCGACTGCGCGTTTGCGCCCTGAGGCAGCATCAGTTTGACACTGGCTTTGGCGCTCATTTTGTTGAGATCCTTGGCAATACCCGATAACGCCTGGGCAAACATGACATACCCTACGCTTAACCACGCATCAGGCGCGGTCAACATCGCCAATGCAATCACCTGCAGGCCCATGCCGGCGTGCATGGTTAAGTTCAAGCCCAGTCGCGAGCCTACCCAGCCGCCCACCAAATTCGTTACTACACCGAAGAACTCGTAGAATAAAAACAGCATGGCGACTTCAAACGGACTGTAGCCCAGTTGATGGAAATACAAGACCACCAGCATTCGCAGGGCGCCATCGGTGATAGTAAATCCCCAATAACCGCCAGTGACGACGAGATAGTTGCGTAATCCGGTGACGGAGTCGTTCATATCAGTTGGCCGAAATATTACTACATGGACAGAGCGACTTTGCGCGCCAGTTCCATCATGCGATTGGCATAGCCGACTTCGTTGTCATACCAGATGAGCACTTTGACTTGGGTATCATCAATCACCATAGTCGAAGGGCCATCCACGACGCCTGAACGTACATCGTCTTTAAAATCCACGGATACCAGCGGCAGGCTTTCATAGCCCAGTATGCCCTTCAATTCGTTTTGTGCCGCTTTTTCAAAAAAACCATTGATTTCCTCAACCGTAGTAGCGCGCGGCACTTCACACACCAGGTCCGTTAGTGAAGCATTGAGCAGCGGTACTCGCACGGCCAGGCCGTTCAACTTGCCCTTAAGTTCCGGAAATATATCGGTAATGGCTTTAGCGGAGCCTGTAGAGGTTGGAATTAGTGACAAGCTGCTGGCGCGGGCTCGGCGCAAATCCTTGTGCCCTTTGTCGATGACATTTTGAGTATTGGTGATATCGTGAATGGTGGTCATGGTGCCGTGTACAATACCGATGTTTTCATTCAGCACTTTCACCACGGGAGCCAGACAGTTTGTGGTACAAGAAGCCGCAGTAACGAGATGATGAATAGCAGGATCATAGAAATGGTCATTCACACCCATGACGATATTCAAGGCGCCTTTGACCGGTGCGGCCACCACCACTTTTTTCACGCCTTGATCAAAATAAGCCTGCAGGGATTCCGGTGTGCGAAATTGGCCGCTGGCTTCTATCACCAAATCCACTTTTGCGCCGGCCCAATCGACTTCTCCAGGTTGCCACAATGAACTGTGATTTATGGTTTGACCATCAACGTGAATTTCGTCACCTTCGGCGTTAACGTCATGCTCCCAACGGCCATGTACGGAGTCATACTTTAACAAGTGCGCCGAGCACTCAGCGTCAGCGGCAGTTTCATTGATGTGCACAAACTCCAATTCTTCGCAGCCCCACGCCGCACGCATCCCCAAGCGGCCCATGCGTCCAAAGCCGTTGATCCCCACTCGAATGGCCATATTTTTCTCCCGATAATTCATTATTGCTTTTATTTATGCGCAACGCGGCGCGCCAGGCCGGTTAGGCATATCCTCCAACACCTTAAGATCATCTTGAAACGGTGATAGCCCGACGATACCTTGGGCGGTTACCTGCAACACTTCCAACGCCCACTGCGGCATATCGGGATGCAAGCGGTAGTGAATCCACAGTCCTTCACGCCGGTCCAGGACGATACCGGCTTCACGCAACAACGCAAGATGCCTGGATACAGCCGGCTGCGCCAGACCCAGTGCGTGGGTAAATTCGCATACACAGAGTTCTTCTTCTTCCACCAGCAACATCAGGCAGCGCAATCGAACATCATTGGATAAAGCTGAAAAAAAGATATTGGTCTCAATCACTTACAAACCTCATTTACATACGAAGTACGTTATATATGGTATTTGATATATATTGTTTGCGGAATATAGCCGTATTTACCAAGGGACACAAGCCGTGTCGAGTAAAATTTTTTCTCCTTTAGGTTGACATATGAACCTATATTCTGCTATTTCTGTAATAACTGAACTTAATGAAAGGCACTTCACTTTGTCCATGAAACTGACACCTGTCATGCAAAAATACATTCTTCACTGGGGAGAAATGGGCACCCGCTGGGGCGTAAACCGTACGGTGGCGCAAATCCATGCTTTGCTGTATTTATCCAGTAATCCACTGAATGCCGAAGAGATTGCGCAAACACTAGGCGTGGCCCGTTCCAACGTCAGTACCAGTTTAAAAGAATTGCAATCCTGGGGACTGGTAAAAATTACCCACGAACTCGGCGACCGCAGAGATCATTTCCAATCACAAAAAGAGTTATGGGACATTTTTCTGGTGATTATCGAAGAAAGAAAAAAACGCGAGATTGATCCCACACTCACAATGTTGCGCGAATGCGTATTGGAAAGCGAACAAGACAATAAGACCAGCGATGAGGTAAAAGCACGAATTCGCAATACGTTGGAGTTTATGGAATTGCTGACCGGCTGGTATGAGCAAATGAAAAAACTACCGCAAGCCTCGCTGGTGAAAATCATGAAACTAGGTGCAAAAGTGCAGAATTTTATCGCGGGTAAGAGCTAGCTTTTTTTAACTAGATATTTCTGTCTTTACAGAATTGTCTGACACCACATAAAGGGGAACATTATGAATGACTATTTGACCTTTGCGATCGAAATACTGACATGTCTGGGCATTAGTAGCGCGGTAATCTTCGTACTAAATCCTTTGCTGAGCGAAATATTGTGTGATATTTGCGGAACCCAAATCCGATCCCTATTTTGGGTACGCTTCGCCGATATCATGTTAATTATTTCCCCATTAGTGTTAGTGATCTACTTCACCCACACCGGTGAGCCGGACGCGCCCGAAACGCTGATCATCTTCAAAGAAACCTTGTTTCGAACGTTAATCGGTGAATTCCTCGGCTTAGTGTTGATGGGACAAGTTATTTGGAGCTTTATCAAAAAACCAGTGAAACCACATCCTGCCACTGACGATAACGAGCAATCCGCATGAATATTCTCATCACCGGCGCCAGCGGATTTATTGGCAGACATTTACTCCAAGCCTGCCTGACCCACGGCCATCAAGTGACGGCTTGCGGGCGCGACACCAGAAAACTGCAACGGATTTTTCCCCAAGCGAAGGTAATCCAATGTGACTTTACTAAGGATCAAAACTTTAATGACTGGTTGCCACGATTAAACGCTATCGATGCAGTGATTAACGCCGTTGGAATTTTTCAGCAACGCGGCGCAAATACTTTTGCCGCCTT
>JAJDNG010000245.1 GCA_022340845.1 Gammaproteobacteria bacterium
CGATTGGCGCTGGCGATTCCTGCGGATGCGGAAGGATTGCCCGGCTTGCTTAACGAGCGCAAACCCCTGGACGAAACCGTGGCGTATGTATGCTCAGGACAAACCTGCCAGGCGCCGGTGGCGGATCTTGCGGAGTTCGAGTGTATGATGCAAGGCTAGGGTTTTTAAAATCATAATTTACCACGAAGCACACGAAGAGCACGAAGGGTTTAAATCAAAAGTGAAATTGTTTTACTGTTTTACTTCGTGTACTTCGTGCTCTTCGTGGTAAAAAATGTTTTTGAACAAGCCACGAACCACGAACAAATCAAACCCTGAACTCTTCCACCGTATTGCGCCCTTGTTCCTTGGCTTTATACATTGCCGTATCCACGTTGCGGAAAATCTTCTCCATGTTGTGTTCATACTCCGCGATATTAAAAATAAACAATCCCACGCTGACAGTGACTTCAAAGTCTTCACCGTCCAAATGAAATTTCTGCTTGGCGATTTCGTCACGGATGGTGTCGGCGCGTTCCCGGCCAATGTCTTCGTTGGCACGAATCAAGACAATGAATTCATCCCCGGCATAGCGGGCGGCTAAATCGGTTTGTCGCATGTGGTGCTCCAGGACTTCGGCGATCTGGATCAATACCATATCGCCGGCGCTGTGACCGTAGCGGTCATTGATTTGTTTGAAGTGATCCACATCCACCAGCAACAAACACACGTTGTCAGTGTCCTCCTGGCGACGCGACGCGAGATTGACAATGGTTTGTTCGAAATGCCGGCGGTTGGCCAAATTGGTTAAGTGGTCGCTTCTGGCCAATACGCTTAATTTCATATTGGCTTCGCGAAGCTCGTTAGTGGCGTCCTTAATCTTACTTTGTAAGGATCGGTTGAGATCCTCCACCTCCGCCCGGGAAGCCGACAGACCATGAATGGCCGCGTTGAAACAACCGGCCAGCAACTGTAATTCATAGGGAGCGGAGTCGCGGATTTTAGGTAAATTGTCCTGAAAACCCTCTTTGGACAGCCGATTGCCGGCCGAAGCCAGTTCGTTAATGGGCTGGGTAATCCAGCGGCCCAGGAAATGCGCGGTGATCAGGGCTACGACCAAACCAAGCAGTCCCCAACTGAATTGTGTAAATACGATATTACGTACTTGCTCGGCCAATTCAGCTTTGGGCTGCGGTACCATGATGCCCCAGCCTAACTCAGGCACCGCCGTATAACCCGCGATCATGGTCTGTTTGACAAACGGTGAATAAAATTCGGTGACACCGGTTTGCCCCGCCATCATTTTCTTGACGATATTTAAATTGGATAAATCCTTGATTTTGGGCGCCATCCAGTCCGGGTTGGGGTGGGCGATGACATGGCCCAGCTTGTCCACTATGGCAGAATGACCGGCTTCACCGAAGCGAATGCCTTGGCGCAATTTCTCTATTGGCGAAATTTTCAACTCACCGACCAGGATGTGGTGAACCGTATTGGGATTTTGCTGAGACAACAGCGGTTGAGCGATATAAATAGCAGGTTCGCCGTTCAAGGGATTGATGAGAACCGGGCTGACAGTCGCCTTTTTATTGAGGATGGCGGTGTCCACAAATTCCATGGACTCGAAAATCGAATTTTCAACGTCCTTTTCGATGCGATATTCGCTCTTATAAGCGGTGATTTGTTTGTCACGGTCCAATAAGAATATGCCACATAGCCCGTCGGACAAGGTCAGGCTTTCATCCAATACATAGTTCACCGCGTCTATGCTGGAGGCTGCGGGAAAGTTCAAGTCGCGGATCAAGTTGCCGGTGATCGCCAGCGTCGTTTTATGTCCCTTGATATAGATGCTGATGGGTTGGGCGAGATTTTCCGCCAATAGTTGGTGTTTTTCGTGTACTTCGCGCCAGGCATTGTCCCAGGCGGCGTCATAAATCTTGAATCCCAGCAAAGACACCGGCAGTACCGCAATCAGCGCAAAACTGAATAGCAGCAGTGAATTTATTGAGAGTCCGCGTTTGTGAGCCACTGTCACACCTAATGCTGTGTTTGCTGATGAATACTTTGCAAAATTAATGGATTATCCGGTTACCAATACGTTGGAAGGGGATAACAGGAAGGTTGGAAATACAAATGAGCGATTACCTGCAATTACACTACTGCCGCACCACAACATCGTTACAATCAACACCAAACTTATAATATTACAGCCCTTCACGCTTGCATACACCGCGCATGCGACATAGCAGCAATGGCTTATGCGCGAAACCAAACGGTGTAGTGCCGGACAATATAACATGGCGAGAATTATTCGCTTGCCAGCAGATTTCCTGCAAAAACTTATGTTTTGTAGGAAAATGCCTGAATTCGTTGTCCTGGTTATATATAACGGAAAATTCGGGAAAAAATTCAATAAAAATAGGAAATAAACCCGCAATGACGGAAGTGACGCAGGTATTCTTGAAGTCCTTCTGTAACGATACCGTATCAACCTCAAAGGATTAGCGCTGCCACGGGCGGTTTCAGACGGCGCGTGCGGATCCCGGGAGTAACAGGTTTGAGGGTGGGGGCGTCGGAAAAGGTGTGGCTTTTTCTCAGCCGTGGGTAGGCAGGTCATCCACTGACCGTACCCCCGCGTGCTTTTATTATATTTTCATTAAAGATCTTATAGTGATCGGCCAAAACTTCCTTGGAATCGGTCTTCAAACTCAGCTTTGGTAAACCCGTGGTTTTGGGTGCCAGGTTGTTCGATTTTTATGGCGCCCATCAAAGAGGCGATGCGTCCGGTGGTGTCCCAGTCCATATCGTTCATCAATCCATACAGCAAGCCGGCTCGAAACGCATCGCCACAGCCGGTGGGATCCGAGACACTGCTGGTTTGTGCCGTGGGGATTTCGATGACTTGATTATCGTGGTAAATCACCGAGCCTTTGCCACCTTTGGTGACTATCAACGCATCCAGCATTTGTGCCATGGCTTGCTGGGATTTGCCGGTACGCTCCTGCATCAGCTGGACTTCGTAGTCGTTGAAGGCCGCCCAGGTGGCTTGTTCCAGAAAACTTACCAGTTCTTCGCCGCTGAACATGGGCATGCCTTGCCCGGGGTCGAATATGAATGGAATGCCGGCGTCGGCAAATTGCTGGGCGTGTTGAATCATGCCGTCGCGGCCGTCCGGGGACACAATGCCCAGGCTGACGCCGTTCGCATCGCCGACTTTGTTTTCGTGCGAGAACGACATGGCACCGGGGTGAAATGCGGTAATCTGATTGTCGTCCAAATCGGTGGTAATAAAAGCTTGCCCGGTATACGTATTATCCAGCACTTTGAGGTGCTTGCGGCTGACGCCGCATTCATCCATCCACTTGGCGTAAGGATCAAAATCGTTGCCGACGGTCGCCATGGGTAAGGCATCTCCGCCCAGCATGTTCAGGTTGTAAGCGATATTACCGGCACACCCCCCGAACTCGCGGCGCATGTCAGGCACTAAAAACGAGACGTTCAGCATATGGACTTTATCCGGCAAAATATGGTTTTTGAACCGGTCATGAAATACCATAATGGTGTCATAAGCGTAAGAGCCGCAAATAAGAGCTGTCATAATGTGTCCTTGTGTTGTTTATTAAAGAGTAAGGATTAAGTCGAAACTGGGGGAATTACCAGAAAATAATTATGCTCCAAACAAAGATGACGTTGGCCAGGCTGACGAATACTGCCGCTGAACCCAGGTCCTTGGCGCGCGCCGACAGTTCATGTTCTTCGGTGCTGACCCGGTCCACTACGGCTTCAATAGCGGAATTTAGTAATTCGACGATTAACACAATCAATAAGCAGCCGATCAGCGCGGCGATTTCGATATTGGTTTCCCCGAGCCAGAATGCCAGTGGCGTCATAACCACGGCAAATCCGACCTCTTGACGAAACGCCGCCTCGTGGCGAAACGCGGCATAAAGTCCTTGAATCGAAAAAGTGGTTGCATTGATAAGCCGGGTGATGCCGGTATTACCTGGTTTTCCCATAAAAATGAATTTTGGTATTGGTTTGTTTGGCGTTATTTATTTTTTGTTAGTCTGTAGCACTGCTGGGGCGCCACGCCAGGTCCAGATCCCTGGCCGCTTTGACGTCGTCCAGGCGGCGCACCGGCATAGTATAAGGCGCGCCTTTAACAAGTTCGGCCTGAGACTGCGCTTCTTCGGCAATTTTAGCCATGGCGGCCACGAACTCGTCGAGGATTTGTTTGGTTTCGGTTTCTGTAGGTTCAATTAACAAACATTCGGCCACGATCAGTGGAAAGTACGTCGTCGGCGCATGAAAGCCGTAGTCCAGCAATCGCTTGGCGACATCCATGGCGGTGACGTCCCATTGTTTGGCTTGCCGCTTCAGGGTCACGATGAATTCATGGGTGGCGCGGCGGGTGGGCAGCGCCAGGTCGAATCCTGCCTCTTTGAGCCTGACCATGAGATAGTTGGCATTCAAAGTGGAAAAATCCGCAATGCGTTTCATGCCTTCGCGGCCCACTAGGCGAGCGTAGATATAAGCGCGCAACAAAATACCCGCATTGCCCATGAACGCCGACAAATGGCCAATGCTTTGCGGCCGGTCTTTTTCCGTGATCCAGTGATACTTGCCACCGTCGTGGCCCACCATGGGCACCGGCAGGTAGGGCATAAGCCGGTCATTAACGCCTACCGGTCCTGCTCCGGGGCCGCCGCCGCCGTGCGGCGTGGAAAAGGTCTTGTGTAAATTCATGTGAATGACATCAAAGCCCATGTCTCCAGGCTTGACCCGGCCCAAGATGGCGTTGAGGTTGGCGCCGTCGTAATACAGCAGGCCGCCGACCTGGTGCACCATTTCGGCGATGCGTTTGATTTCGCGTTCGAACACGCCGAGGGTGGAAGGATTGGTGAGCATAATCCCGGCGGTTTGCGGGCCCAGCGCCTTTTGCAGTGCCTCGATGTCCACATCGCCTTCCGCGGTGGTGGGAATTTCCTTGACTTTGTAACCGCACATGGTGGCGGTGGCGGGATTGGTGCCGTGCGCGGCATCGGGCACAATGATTTCCGTGCGTTGCCGGTCTTCGCCCATGGCCTCATGGTAGGCGCGTATCATGGCGACGCCGGCAAATTCCCCCTGGGCGCCGGCCATGGGCGTCAGGGAGACTTCTTTCATGCCGGTGACATCTTTTAATATTTCCTGCAAATCGTACAAACACGCTAAAAATCCCTGGTTTAATGAATCCGGGCTGTGGGGATGGCTGGAGAGAAATTCCGGTAACATGGCCAGTGAGTTGCAGCCGCGGGGATTGTATTTCATGGTGCAGGAACCCAAAGGATAAAAATGGGTGTCGATGGAGAAATTCTTTTGCGACAGCTTGGTGTAGTGGCGCACGGTCTGCAGTTCCGAGACCTGGGGCAGGTTCGGTGGCGTCTTGCGCAAAAATTTAACCGGAATGTCTTTTATCGTCGGCTTGTCGCTGGGCGTTTGCGCCAGATTGGTTCTGCCGGATTGGGATTGTTCAAAAATCAGCATCTAGGAAATACCTTTATTATACCGTATGGATCAATAACAAAATTTAGCGCTCAAATACTTGATAGCGTGCGCCGTGCGCACGAAATATTATCTATCATCCTATGCCTTTATGTGCGTATGGCGAAGGCTATGTGTTCCCACGTAGGAGCGGGGCTATGCCCCGCGATGATTTCGTTAACGATTACTATCGATTACAAATCGCGCGCCATAGGCACACTCCTACGGTGGTCGCGGGCTTATGCCGGCGTCGACCTACGCCAGTGTTGACAATGCCTTGTCGTAATCGGGCTCTTGAGTAATCTCCGGCACCAGTTCGGTATAAATGATTTTGCCGGATTCATCGACTACTACAACAGCGCGCGCCAATATGCCCGCCAAAGGGCCGTCCTGAATCAGCACGCCATAGTCCTTGGCAAAATTGCGATCGCGCATTTCCGATAGGGTGGTTACATTGCTCAGCGATTCCTGTTGTACAAAACGCGATTGCGCAAACGGCAAATCGGCGGAAATAATCAGCACCTGGGTATTGTTCAAGTCCTTGACGGCTTCGTTGAATTTTTTACTGGACATGGCGCATACGCCGGTGTCCAGGCTGGGGACGATATTCAAGATCAATTTTTTACCGGCAAAGTCGTTTAAGGTTTTGTCGTTTAATTCGCCATCAGTGAGTTTGAAATCCGGTGCAGAACTGCCAACGGCGGGCAAATCACCATTGGTGTTAATCGTATTTCCTTGCAATGTAACAGTAGCCATAACGATTCTCCTGTGTTGGTTTGTCCTCGGATTGATGATGCAACAGCAAGCAACTCATAGGTTGCCATGAAACACTTCAAAAAAAATTTCTTCCCGGACATACAGCCACTTCTTGGTTAAGCTGACCCGTGGGTTCATGTAACAAGATCGCCCAGTACGGCGGTAAACGCTTCGATATCCTGCGCGGTCTTGGTTTCGGTGGCGCATACCAATAGCGCGTTTTCCAGCTCCGGGTATTCCTGACTTAAATGATAGCCGCCGACAATTTTCTGGTCCGCCAGCTTTTGCAATATGCCCGCCCCATCGTGCGGAAGCTGGATGGCAAATTCATGAAAATAAGGCCGGTCGAACAACCGCTTGACGCCGGGCAAGCCCGTGAGTTTGTCTTCCAATAAGCGACTGTTGTGATGGCAATGACTGGCCACCGATTCCAGGCCGTGCGCGCCCATGAGCGCCATGTAGATGGTGGCCGCGGTGGTCATCAGGCCTTGGTTGGTACAGATGTTAGACGTTGCTTTGGAGCGGCGGATGTGTTGTTCGCGGGCTTGCAGCGTGAGTGCGTAGCCGGGCTTGCCGTCCAGGTCCACAGTGCGGCCGATGATGCGCCCCGGCATTTGTCGCACGAAGTCTTGTTTGCAGCTCATAAAACCGAAATAGGGGCCGCCAAACGATAGCGGGATGCCTAACGGCTGGCCTTCGCCGCAGACGATGTCGGCGCCGGTTGTGCCCCAGGCTCCCGGGGGAGCGAGCAAAGCCAGGGATGTGGGATTGACCACGGCTATCACCAAAGCATTGTGTTGATGGGCCCAGTCGCAAAGTTCATCCACGTCTTCCAAGCCGCCGAAAAAGTTGGGCTGCGGAACTACCAGCGCGGCAAAGTCGCCGGGCTCGCCTGGCAGCTCATTATAATTGATAATGCCGGTGGCGCGGTCATAGTCCAGTTCTTCCAGCGTAATGCCCTGGTTTTTGACAATGGCATGCGCCACTTTGCGATACCGCGGGTGCACTGTGCGCGGCATCAATATACGTTTGGTTTTGGATTTGCGGTTGGCGCGCACCGCCATCAAAGCCGCTTCGGCCAGCGCCGAGGCACCGTCATAGAGCGAGGCATTGGCCACCTCCATGCCGGTTAAGGTGGCGATCATGCTTTGAAATTCATACAGCAATTGCAGCGTGCCCTGGCTGGCTTCGGCCTGGTAAGGCGTGTAAGCGCTGTAGTATTCGCCCCGGGTGGTCAATTCCCAAACCGCCGCGGGAATGTGGTGTTCGTACGCGCCCGCGCCGGCAAAGCACAAAGCTTGACCGTCTTGTTTGGCTCGGTCGCGCATCAAGCGTGACACCTCCATTTCGCTTAACCGCGGCGGTACGGTCTGTAATCCGCTGCTGCGCAATTCTGCAGGAATCTCGTCGAATAGTTGGTCTATGCTATCGATGCCGATAGCCGCCAACATGGCTTTGATGTCGTCTTCGGTATGTGGAATAAAAGGCATAAGGGTGTTGACGGTTAAAAGGTTACAAAATACGTTTGTGCTTAATGTTCTTCTGCGGCGGCCAGTTCGCCGTAGGCGTCGGCGTCCAGGAGTTCCTCCAGGTGTTCAATATCTTCCGGCTGTAGTTTGAATAACCAGCCATCGCCGAAGGGGTCTTTGTTGACCATTTCCGGAGTATCGGCCAGTGATTCGTTGACCGCGGTAATTTCCCCCGCAATGGGGCAATAGACGTCGGACGCTGCTTTGACCGATTCCACCACCGCGCAATCATCGCCTTCGCCGTAGTTGGTGCCTACTTCAGGGGTTTCCACAAACACCATATCACCCAATAGGTTCTGCGCATGATCGGTAATGCCCACCGTAACAGTACCGTCGCTTTCGCGGCGCACCCATTCGTGGGTTTTGGTGTATTTCAAGTTTTCTGGTATCTGACTCATCGAGGGTCCCTCTTATTATTTACAAACTTTGAATATAAGCTGATGGTTTTATAAAGTGCGCAAACTGCGGGCTCTAGTGTGCGCAAAAAATGTCTAAATGTCACTGGCGCATCCCTAATCAATACAGGATTTTCCAAAGCGTACAAACGGCGGTTTCACCACTTTGGCAGTCAACAATTTGCCGCGAATGTCCACTTTGCACTGTTCGCCGATTTGCGCCGGCACACGGGCGAAGGCAATGGCTTTGCCCAGGGTGGGCGAAAAACTGCCGCTGGTGATAACGCCATCGTCACTAACACCTTCGACAACGACTTTCTGGTCGTGGCGCAACACGCCGCGGTCCTGCAATACTAGGCCCACCAGTTTTCTCGACGGTTTGTTGGCGCGCTGGGTTTCCAGCGCGGCCCGGCCGATAAAATCTCGCTCTTTTGGCTCCCAGGCCACGGTCCAGCTCAACGCCGATTCCAGGGGGGTGGTGGTTTCATCCATATCCTGGCCGTACAAGTTCATGCCCGCTTCCAGGCGTAAGGTGTCGCGGGCGCCCAGGCCGGTGGGTTTTACCCCGGCGTCCAGCAAGGCTTGCCACACGGATGGCGCCTGGTCATTGGGCAACATGATTTCGTAACCGTCTTCACCGGTGTAACCGGTGCGCGCGACGAAATAAGGTTCGCATTCCACCGCAAAAAACGGCTGCAAATCACCGGCGGCGTCAATGCTGCCGCCCAGCGCCTGTTGGGTTTTGTCGCGCGCATTGGGCCCTTGCACCGCAATCATGGCCAGGTCCTGGCGCTCTTGCAGGGTCACATCGAAGGATTGGGATTGGGATTGCAGCCATTGCAGGTCTTTATCGCGGGTGGCGGCATTGACCACCATGCGAAACCAGCTGTCGGTGAGATAATAGACGATCAAATCGTCGATCACACCGCCTTGCTCGTTGAGCATACAGCTGTACAAAGCTTTGCCGGGTTTTTGCAGCCGGTCGACATCATTCGCCAGTACATGGCGTAAAAAATCGCGCGTTCCACCACCCGTGAAATCCACGACCGTCATATGAGACACGTCAAACATGCCGGCATCCCGGCGCACCTGATGATGCTCTTCGATTTGCGAGCCGTAGTGGATGGGCATCTCCCAGCCGGCGAAATCCACCATCTTGCCGCCAGCGGCGACATGATTGTCATAAAGTGCGGTTTTTTGTCCCATTGTGCTCCTCCCCCGGAGACTTTGCGTGATCTGAATGGTATTGGTATTTTGCCAAGCGCCGCTCATTTTTCCAGGCACAAAAAAAGGCGGCAGATAGATACTTATATAAATATAAAATACCCATCTGCCGCCCCTCTGTCTGCCTTACCTGAGAGTTCCGCTTTGGGTATGATCAATACCGCCAAAGCTGCCCCGTCGGTGGGCCGTCACGCGCAGTGATCATTTCGGCCTCTCTCCAGAGTCAACTGTTATCCGCAGTTCTTTTGCCTGAGCGATTCCGGACGGATGTTGCGCCTTCGGCGGCGGTTGCCTTTAACGCGTCATATGCTGCGCGTCAACAGGTGCCACTCTCTCCCGCGGTAACGTTGTGTTGAAGCGCAAACTATACAACGCCTGGGCGTCAAATCCAAGTAAGAACAATAAGATAGTACTGGATGTGGACTTCTAATCGGAGTTGTTGAGGGGAAAAGTGAAATATCTTGTTGATCATCCTTCATAAAATCCGTATGCTCTGCAGAAGTGTCGTTAATGTTCAATGTTGATGTTTAAGTCGTAAGTCGACGGCACCCATATCAGTGGTGTATAAACATATCACTTTTTTAGATATGCAAACTGTGCGCGATATTTGCTAGGGGTAGTTGTTCGGGGCGAGAGCGCGAACAGCTGGAATAGGGCGGCATGAAAGTTCCCTGCCAAACGCTAGGGAATAAACCACCCACTCGCACTGTTTGTGATATGTTTCGCAGCCGAGTCCACCGACACAGGCTACTCTTTCCCTGATAGTCTGTCTTTCAAAACCTTCACGTAACTCGGTATACGTATCTTCCGGGGTAGCTACTTATGAATCACACAATCAACTCTAAGAATATCCATCGCAAAATCAATTG
>JAJDNG010000246.1 GCA_022340845.1 Gammaproteobacteria bacterium
AGCGGTTCTATTTGACCGATAATGACGGCATGCGGGTAACCGTTTATACGCAATTCATCGATACAAGCGCTGACGTGTTCTTTGGGCACACCGGCTAACAGGCCGCCGGCGGTTTGAGGATCGAACAACAGAGGAAATGCACGGTGTTTGGCGGCTTGTTCAATGTTGTGGATGGCGCGACGCAAACGCAGATTTTGTGGCTGAAGTGAGGACAATATTCCCGCATTGACGGTTTCTAATGCGCCATCCAGCAAAGGGATTGCTTCTATGTTTAAAACCGCATCGACTTCAGAGGCTTTGGTCATTTCTATCAAGTGACCCACAATACCAAAACCCGTAAGGTCGGTGCATGCCGTCGCCCCGTAGCGCTGTAAACACTCTGCCGCCTGTTGGTTGGAGACCAGCATCGATTGGATGGCGGCATCAATCCAGCGTCCTTTGGCTTTAGCGCGCATCTCAGCGGCAAACAAAGTACCCGTGCCGACGGGTTTGGTTAACACAATGGCATCACCGGGTTGCAGTCCCTGTTTTCGCCAAACCTTGTTGGGATCAATCAAGCCATTAACCGTTAATCCGAAGGCCAGTTCCGCGCCTTCACTGGAATGACCTCCGGCGAGGACCGCTCCGCTGGGTTCAAGGATGTGCAAAGCGCCCGCCAGGACATCATATAACGTCTCTTCGACAACGCGTTCGCGACCGTAAGGTACGGTTGCAATCGCCAATGCGGATTGTGCCTCCGCGCCCATGGCAAAGATATCGCCCAGCGCATGATTGGCGGCAATGGCACCGAAGGTGTAAGTGTCTTCGATAAACGCACGAAAATAATCGACACTTTGCACCATCACCTTGCCTGGCGGAACCGACAACATTGCGCAGTCATCGGGAGCGTTACGGCCGATCAGCACATCCGCACGTTGCGTATCCGGCAAGCGTTGCATAACGCGGGATAACACTGTCGCGCCGACCTTGGCGCCACAACCGCCGCAACGCATGGCCAGGGTGGACAATTCTTTGATGGCGGCTGCATCGGCGATACCGGTGGCCAGTGCTGGATTTTCTTCTGCATCCATCTGCGGCAATTCATTAAACTTGCGCATGAACTTCTGATCGATCCAGTCCTTTAACGTCCACAACCAGGCCGATTCATACGACCAATTGCCACGCGATGCAACGGCATATTTATTACCGGTGCTGATTAAGCCCAAGAAGTTCTTTTGAGGCTGGTAAGCGCGCAGGCTTTTACCCGTAGCCGCGGCTTCGAGGTTGTGCGCGAGTATCGGCCCCTGGCGTACGGCGAACACACCTGACTTTGGACGTGGGTCGCTTAACGAGGCCACATCCCCCACCGCAAAAATATTTTTGTGCGAGCGTGACTGTAAATGATCATCGACTTGAATAAAGCCGGCATCATCGACGGCAAGGCCGGATTTTGCGGGCCAGCCTGGCGCAGAAGCGGTGGTAACCCATATGACAGCATCGCAATCGATTGATGCGCCATCCGCCGTGATGACCTTGTCGGCGGTTACTTCATTCACCCGCACAGCCGTTTTAACCGCGATGTTACGCTCGGTAAAAATTCTCTCGAACCGTTTTCTTACCCCCGCGTTATGCATGTGCATAATATTGTCACTGGCGGTTAACAACGAATACTGTAAATCGTCCGGATCTTTGCCCACTTCCCGCAAGGTGTTTTGTAGTCTCAACTGAGTCGACAACGCCAGTTCTACGCCGCCGGCCCCGCCTCCCACGACGACGATGCGAAACCGACCATCACTGGCACGGACTCGCTCAACCAGTTGATGCCATTTCCGCAGAAAAACATCGATGGGTTTTGCAGCCAGGGCAAATTCATCAACCCCCGGAACATTCACGCTGTTTGGGCGAGAGCCGGTGTTTATTGACGCTATATCATAAGCGATGGGCGGGCGACCAGGCGCATAGATCAGCTTTTTATCGAGATCTAATCCTTCCACCTCGGCGTGATAAAGACGCGCGCCGGCAAAACGAGCAAGCGGACCAAGATCGATATGACATTCATCGTAGTCATAATGTCCGGCGACAAATCCAGGCAGCATCCCGGAGTATGGCGTATGAATATCACGGGTTATCAAGGTAATGCGCAAACCGGGAACCGGCTTCATGCCAAAGCGCTTTAATACCGCAACATGGGAGTGACCGCCACCGATGAGCACCAGGTCTTTTACAACCGGAGAATTGTTTTTTTGCATAATAATAATTCTGGAATGTCAGTTCTTGGCGCAAGTTCGAAAACCGGCAAACACATCATTACGATCGGGCCCATAATAGGTTCGCCAGGTGTTGCGGATCATGCGTG
This sequence comes from Gammaproteobacteria bacterium, assembly GCA_022340845.1. Classification (GTDB taxonomy): domain Bacteria; phylum Pseudomonadota; class Gammaproteobacteria; order SZUA-152; family SZUA-152; genus JAJDNG01. The sequence continues at coordinate 2,336 of JAJDNG010000246.1, forward strand.
CGCGGGTGGTCCATGCGCCACCGCGCAATACTTTTGTAATGTTGAACAACGGCTGCGAATAATCCTGGTACATATCGGGCACAAAACCGGGATAAGGCGCAAACGTATCCTGAGTCCATTCCCATACATTGCCAATCATTTGCCGACAACCAAAGGCACTGTCACCCGCGGCGTGCGCACCCACATCCACTGTGCCCAGGGCATAACCATCAAGGTTGGCTTGATCGGGACGGGGCGCTTCACTGCCCCACGGAAATCGGCGTTTGCTTGACGCTAACGATCGTCCATCGGCCGAAGGCTCAGCCGCAGCGGCCACTTCCCATTCCGCTTCGGTGGGCAGCCGTCTACCGGCCCAGCGGCAATAGGCCTGAGCTTCATGCCAGCATACATGAATCAAGGCAGCATCCATTGGCATTGGCAGCCACTGATCGAATTTTTTGATTTGCCAACCATTGGCATCAAAGCGCCAGTAAACCGGGTGTTTAAGATTAGCCTGTTTAAGCCATTGCCAGCCATCGTCGTCCCAGTATTCTTTTTTTATGTAACCATCCGCTTCCACAAATTTCACATAATCGCCGTTGCTCACGGCTGCCCTGGCTATTTGAAACGGCTCAATCTTAACCGCATGTGCCCATTTTTCATTGTCAAAAACAAAACCATCTTGCTGTGATGCTCCCAACATAAACGAGCCACCTGGAATACTTGCATCCCCGTGCAGGCCGCCGGCATCCAAGATACTGTGTCCCGGTCTGCCAATGTCAGGTTCGGGATAGTTCAGGGTCTGGCGAGTATAAGTGTACGCTTCGTTGTGCATGTCATGATGGAATACGGCATATTGCGCGAGGTAATCTCTTTGTGTATCGACTCCATTGGCCAGGCAGGCTTTTACCTTTTCTTCGACGGCCTGGATGTAAGCCAGGGTTTGTGGCAATGAAGGCAGTGGTAAATCCCAACGATCATCATGCGCTATAGTGATGGAATCGTACAGGCTATCCGAGTCCTCGCGAATGGGTGGCATTTTCAAATGTTGGCGCAGCACCCAGTATTCGTAAAAGTAAGC
>JAJDNG010000257.1 GCA_022340845.1 Gammaproteobacteria bacterium
AACGCTTCTTGGAGCTGCATAATAGATTGTGCAATGTTTTGCAGGAGATCCTCAATCATAGGTATCGTCTGCGTTTATATAAGCTGTGTTGTGTATGGTATGAATTGGGACAGCAATTGCTGGACCGGTTTCAACGCCTGAAAGCCGAACAACGCATTCTGGACTTCAGTGATCTGGAGTGGAAAACCTATAACCTGCTGAACCACAGTGGCAATGCGCACTGGGTGCAGTACAAACTGGATCAGCGAATCGACCATTTGTTAATTGACGAATTCCAGGACACCAATCCCACTCAATGGCAACTGATTATCCCCCTGTTGGAGGAACTTGCCGCCGGAAACAACGAACGCCGGCGCAGTGTGTTTCTGGTGGGCGATCACAAACAATCCATCTACCGATTTCGCCGTGCGGCACCGGAATTGTTTGATGCCGCACAAAACTGGTTGCAACAAACATTGGCCGCCGTCAATCAACCGTTATCCACCTCATGGCGCTCCGCACCCGCCATAATGCAATGCGTCAATTGGGTATTTGGAGATGGTCCGTTGAGTGACACCATTCACCAGTTTGCGACGCACGACACTCACCGGAAAAACTTGTGGGGCCTGGTAGAAATACTGCCATTGACAAAATCCACCGGCGACTCAGTTCCGTTACCAGCGGACTCAACCAGCCTGCGCGACCCGCTGAAGCGCCCTCGCCCCGACACCGAAGACACCCGCCATTACGAAGAAGGCAAGTTGATCGCCGCAAAAATCAAGGAACTGATTGGAAACCCTACCTGGATTGATGCCGATGCACAAACGCGGCAATTGTCGTACGGCGACATAATGATTTTATTGCGTCATCGTACGCACGCTCACGCTTACGAGAAAGCATTACGCGAAGCCCGGATCCCTTATATCGGCGCCGAGCGCGGCACTTTGCTAAATACCCTCGAAGTCCAGGATATGGTGGCGTTATTGGAAACCTTAGTCACGCCCTACAACAATCTGGCGTTGGCCACGGTATTGCGTTCACCTTTGTTTTCCTGCAGTGACCGGCAATTGATGTTGCTCGCCGGCGTGCAACAATCCACCTGGCTGCAAAGACTGCAAGCGGTCGCGGGACAATCGGCGCAACCGGAGTTACAGAGAGCCAACGAATTATTATCCGCATGGAGTACGTTGGCCGGCAAGTTACCCGTGCATGATTTGCTGGATCGCATATACAATCAAGCCAACTTGTTGAACCGATACCAGGCGGCTTACCCGGATCATCTCAAACAACGCGTACGGGCCAACCTCACCCGCTTTCTGGAACTGGCACTGGAGGTGGATAGCGGGCGATACCCAAGCATTGGCAATTTCTTATCCAGACTCAAGACATTGCGGGACCAACCGCAAAACGGCCTGGACGAAGTGGCCGCACTGGATGTTCAGGCCAAAGTACACATCATGACCATCCATGCATCTAAGGGCATGGAAGCTCCGGTGGTGTTTGTCGCAGACGCCACCAACGCGCAATCCGCTCCCAAGGCTTACCAGAGCATCGTAGAATGGCCTGCGGGAAAACGTCACCCGCAACACCTGTTATTGGCGCCGCCCAAAAAACAACAAGACGATCTGGTGCAAGCCTTGCTGGAGCACAACCAACGCGGTGAAACAAAAGAAGACTCCAATTTACTGTATGTTGCGTTAACCCGTGCGAAACAGTGTTTGATCGTCAGCGGCAGCGAGCCTAGTCGGGGTAATCATCTGGGATGGTATGGTCAGATTCGCGAGCAGATGCGCCGGCATATGCAACTGGAGGCGCTTGAAGACGACCAGACAATTGTTTTTCAATCCGGCGAGCCTCCGCCCCCTATGAACCACACATTACCCGCTGATATGGATTCAATTCGCGGCACTGCAATAGCGGTCGACGATACGCAACTCAAAGGCCCGTTTACCCGTTTGCAACAAATAAAAGAAATCGCCCCCAGTTACCAAATCAACGCCATACCCGCCACAAACGAACCCGGTGAAGCGACTGTTGACTCGCATCTCCCAACGCTGGATACCGACCAACAAACCAGAGGCAATGTGATTCACCGAATTTTGCAGTTATTGAGCGAGCGCACCGACGATATCGATATTGCCCATTGGATTCGTGCTGAATACGGCCTGGACATACAAAAGCATCCGTGGAAACAATGGTTTTTGGAAGCCAAGACTGTGGTCGACAATCCGGAGTGGGACTTTCTATATAATCCGTCAACATATCGAAAAGCCTATAACGAGGCGCCGATTATGTATCAATATCACAACGATACAGTGTATGGATTTATAGACCGACTGGTTGTGACGGATGATAAAATAATTCTGGTGGATTACAAGACGCATGTATTGCAGAGCCCGCGAGACACTGACAATTTAATAGCACGATATTTACCGCAATTACACCTATACAAACAAGGCGTGGCGATGTGCTGGCCCGAGAGTCCGGTGGAGTGTTATTTATTGCTAACCCACAGCACTAAACTGATACCGGTGGTTATCCCGGCATCGTGAATTGAATCTGGATGCAAACTCGAAGGGAAATCACCGCGACTACAAGCTGGGGGTTACTAACACCTGGGGTTACTAACAACTGGGGTCACTACAAGCTGGGATTGTACTCTTTGGTAGCATGCTCTGTTTCGAATTTGGTCTGGCAGGCGATACATCGTTCCGCTGCGGGATTGATTTCCAAGCGCCCTGGAGAAATGTCATTGCCACAATCCAGACATATACCGTATTCGCCCGCATCCATCCGGCGCAATGCTGCATTAATCGCTTTGACTTCCTTCACTTCCTGATTGATTACGGACAGTTCCAATTCCTTTAGAAAGTCGTCAACGGACTTTTCAGCAATATCAGCGACTTCAATAAAGGATTCGACTGTCTGTTTTCCTTCGTGATCAGCAATATAATTATTCAGAATTTCACTGAGTTCGCCTTGACGGGCCAATAACTTGGATTTCAACGATTTTATGTCTGCCACGATGTTTCCTTTGTCAACGATTGTGTATTACACAATGCAATATAACTAATTATCATAATCCAAATGAAAATTTTTGAATTGACTATAATCAATTGATTAGAATAATAAGGCCTATTCGGCGCTGTGTGCCGCAATCGGAACAAAATGTGTATTTGCAGATTGGTAAACGCAGTTCAATCTGGCACGTCACGGTCACACAATATTTGTCTGGCAGACACGCGACAGACAAAGTCTATACTTGTTTGAACCACTTATGATAATAATATGACAAAATCCAGTCGCGTGATCAGCATGTCTTCAGCCAACAGTAAAAATGTCATCTTAGGCATTGGTAACAAAGCGCTATCGGACGATGCCGCCGGAATTAAAGTGGCGCGTCATATCATTAAAAATCATCCTAAGCTGACCGCTTTCCACATTATTGACGGCGGGTTACTCAACTATGAAATGACCAGCGTATTGGAAAACGCACAAAACCTGATAATTATTGAAGCTGCTACCCTAGGGCATGCACCCGGCACTATATCCACTTTGATAGGCACCGACATGGATAACATGCTTAAGCGGGTGCAACGTAACGCCACTGAAACGGCGTTAGCCGATATGTTTGAAATGGCCAGGTTGGCCCGGCATTTACCCCCCAATCGAGCACTTGTCACCGTCGAACCGAAAAAAACTTCGTGGGGCAACCGCTTAAGTGCTAGCGTGGCCAAAGCCATACCCCAGTTGGCAGAAAACGCACTCACCATGATGAGTCATTGGACTGGACTGCCCTTTCGCGAACCGGAGTCTAAACCGCAAACATCTCACACAGAAACCCGCTCGCCAACTTCCAATCGGAGTGTGGATAAATAAAAATTTTTCAGGATAGTAAAGCACAGTTGGTCGGGACAGTGACAAGGGAATCCGGGGATTGACCTATATCATGGCTAATGCTCCCAGAATCCATAAAAATGAGTTTTTTTGAATTATGCTAACTTACAGGTTCACCTCATGTCAGATTCAGGTACAGAAGCACCAGCGATACCATCGGCAGATTCTCTGCGCCGATTAGCCATTAGCGAAAGCGGATTTGTATTCGATCCGGTCAGTGGACATAACTTTACCGTCAATGATACGGGATTGGTTATCTTGCGCCGCTTACAGCAAAATCAGGACTTCTCCCGCCTACTGCAGGAGCTGGAGCAAGAATTCCAGGCCGACTCCAGTGAGATTGAGCGGGATGTCATTGAGTTTATCGGTATGTTGCGCGAGTTTGTGGAAGAATGATGGATATCAACGCAACCGTGGCCATAACCGGCATGAACGCCAAACCGGACAATCCCGGCCCGGGCCTGGCAGTGGCCCGCTGCATTAAAGAATCTCCCCATTTCAACGGTAAAATTATCGGCCTGGGATACGATGCCCTGGATCCCGGCTTGTATCTGAAACAGTATTGTGACGCCGCCCACTTGCTGCCCTATCCTTCCACCGGCGACGACGCATTTTTGAATACACTCAAAGCGGTAAACGAATTGGAGAATATCGACGTCTTGATACCTTGCCTCGACGCCGAATTGCCGGGTGTGGTACGGCTTAGACCACTCATCGAGGAAATGGGCATAAAAGTATTCCTGCCCAGTGCGGAACAACTGCGTTTGCGCAACAAAGACCGCCTGACCGAACTGGCCGAATTAGCCGGCATTCAGTGTCCGGATATCAAATCGGTGACACAAGCAGGATTTTTCTATAAATGTCAGGACGAAGGGTGGTCTTATCCGTTGGTGGTCAAAGGGTTGTTCTACGACGCCCGAATCGTTCACAATGCCGATGAAGCGGCGGATGCATTCCGGCACATCGCCGCCGAATGGGGTTATCCGGTTCTGGTGCAAAAGTTGGTTAAAGGCGAAGAATACAATTTGACTGCCGTAGGGGACGGTGAAGGCAATATGCTGGGTGAAGTCATGATGAAAAAAATGGCGGTCACCGACAAAGGTAAAGCCTGGTCCGGCGTAAGTATATTTGATAAAGCCCTGTATGATGCCAGCGCCTCATTAATAAAAGCCATACAGTGGCGCGGCCCGTTGGAAGTGGAAGTCATTCGCGACAAACACGGCCAATACCAGTTGATTGAAATCAATCCGAGATTTCCGGCCTGGATTTACCTGTCCGTCGGTGTCGAACGCAATTTGCCCATGACGCTGCTTAAACTCGCTTTGG
>JAJDNG010000281.1 GCA_022340845.1 Gammaproteobacteria bacterium
AGATTGATTTCGCTTTCCGGGAAGTTGATGCCTTTGTCTTCTTTTAATCGCACGCCTTTGGGCCTGGCATGGGTGACGACCAGCAAGACGCCTTCTTCGTTGACCGACTCGACAACGCAACCAAGTTTACCGTCGTCGAACCAGACGGGTTCGCCGGGTTTTAAATTATGCACCGCTTGCGGCGGGTTGCAGCTGATTCTGGCCGGGGCGACAATGATGCCGTTTTCGTCAAAGCGTGCTGGGGAGCCGTGTTCCGGGATGGCGCTTAAAAATAAGGGATCACCCTCGAACAACCGAATTTCTTCGGCTTCACCCTCAAACGGACAGGGGGTGAATTCGCCCAGGGTATGGTATTTGTCCTTTTTGTTTTTTCGCTGCCAGGTCAGTTCGGTCTCTGTAGATAAGTAAATGCTTTGGGTGCATTGCGCCAACCATTGTTTGGCCGAACGTTGGCCCACAACCACGATATCGCGCTTTTTACCGCGCACGTCGGTGAGGCGCAAGCGGTCACCGATGGCCAGTTGGGTGTGTAGCGCTCTGGGCAGTGTTAAACGGTACCGATAGATGTCGCTGCTGCTATCGGACGTTTCAGCGTGTTCTTCATCCAGTAAAATATCGGTGGGGCCTACCAGACGGCCGTAAACATTGCGGTTGACTTTGATATGCTTGACCGCCGGACCGCTTTTGATGGAGCCGGTGCGGATTTTGTGACCGGCCAGGTCCATGAGAATCTTGCAGGGGAGTTTGAGTTTTTCTTCAGCCTGACGCACGTGGTTGATCATGGCCTGCCACTGAATGGCATCATCGTGGGCGCAGTTGATGCGGGCGCAATTCATGCCTTTGGCCATAAACGATTCGATGAGCTGGCCGTTCCAAGCTGCGTCGCTGGGCAGGGTGACCATGATGTAGGTATTTCGGCTTGCCGGCAAGGGGCCAAACAAATGCGCGCAGTGATCGGCAATGAGTTGTGCGCTTTTTTCCGGGCTTAGCAGCCTGGCTTGTGCGTCAGCCTCATCTCTGAGTGTGCTGTTCGTGGCACGGGCTAACAATTCGATTATGCTTCTGAGGGAATACGCAACCGCGGATTCACTGCGTCCCAGCGAGGAAAGTCCCACGTGTGCCAGGCGTTTTTGAAGTGGCCGTAGGTCGGTATGCCGGATGCTGAGATAATGTGCTAAATTGACGGCACTGAGGTTTGGGATTTGTGCGTCAAAATACGGCAGGTATTTATCCAGCCGGTTGTGGGCGTCAGTAACGACTTTTTGTTCCAGGTTCACGAGTTCATCCAGCAATGCCAGCAGTTCTTTTTGCAGCAGGTCGGAGTCCCGGTGATCTTTGGTTAATTGCAATGACATGTCGCTCAAATAGAGTATCCTTGTTTTAGTCTTCATCGACTACCTTATTGCCGAATGTATTATGCTTTTAGCGGGCGAATAATTGTTATGTCCGCAAGCCATATTAATAGAATAGATTACCTACGTTAAAATTTAAGCAAAACTCTGTGACAATTTTGTGACACAAGCCATTGAGGGTTTTTATAACCCAGTGACTTCCCAATAGTTTTTATAACCAATGCAGCCAATGATAGCACCTAGCGAATATAAAAAACCTACCGATTCCCTGAATCATAACCTTGACCAAATCAAAGAGTTACTGGACAAACAGCGCCTGGTGGAGAATCTGGTGCATCACCAGCGACCATCGCAAAACGAGATTGTGGAATCGTTGGTTCACCGCCAACATTCGGTGGAGTTGCGAAGCCGGCTGAAAAAATTGCACGTTGCCGATATCGCCGATTTGCTGGAAGCGCTGCCATTGGACGACCGCCGGTTGATTTGGCAGCATTTGAGCAACGCCGATGCCGCCGAAGTGCTGATGGAAGTATCCGATCCCGTGCGCGCCAATCTCATCGACAGTACGGATGACAAAACCCTGTTGGCGATATTGCACTGCCTGGACGCCGATGATATCGCATATATCACGGAGGATATTCCGGAGCCCGTGCTTGCGGAACGATTGAAGAGCTTCGATACCACCGACAAGGACTGGCTGGACTCGGCGAAAACCTACCCCGAAGATACGGTGGGTTACCTGATGAGTAAAGAGATGGTGACTGTGCGCCAACATCAAACCCTGGAGCAAGCACAGTTTCACCTGCGTCAGGTCAAGGAACTGCCTATTCACAACGATAAGCTATTTGTATTGGATGGACGTGGCGTATTAACAGGAGTACTCAGTATACAGACAATCTTGCTGAGCGAGCCGGAAACCAGAGTGGTGGATGTGATGGCCCGCGAGGTAGTGCGATTTCACGCCTACGACAAGGCCCAGGACGCCGCCAGTGCTTTCGAGCGCTACGATCTGGTATCGGCACCGGTGGTTAACGAACGCGGCAAGTTAATTGGCCGACTGACGGTGGACCTGGTGATGGAGTTTATCCGCGAGGATACTTCGGAGGATGTGATCAATCTCGCCGGCATCCAGGAGGAAGAGGATTTGTTTTCGCCGGTATTGCACAGCGCGCGAAATCGCGGGGTGTGGTTGTTTATCAATTTACTCACAGCGTTTGTGTCTGCCAGCATTATTAGTGTTTTTGAACACACCATATTGCAACTGGTGGCATTGGCCGCCTTAATGCCCATCATTGGCAGTGTGGGCGGCAATACCGGCAATCAAACCACTGTGTTAATCATTCGCGGCATTGCGCTTGGCACTATTACCCGCGACAACCGCTGGCGGTTGTTGAAAAAAGAACTGTGGATCAGTTTGTTGAACGGCACGGTGTTGGGGCTGATGGTGGGCGTGTTTGCCTATGCCATTTATCAAAATGTCCCCTTGAGCGTGGTGATCTCCGTCGCCATGGCGTTGACCTTTTTGTTCGCCGCCAGCCTGGGCTTTTCCGTGCCATTGTTGTTGAAAAAATTCGGCCGCGACCCGGCGCTGGGCTCCAGCGTGTTAATGACTGCGCTCACGGACAGTTTGGCGTTTTTTATCTTTTTGGGGATGGCGACAGTGTTTTTGTTGTAACACATGGATGTATAGATAGAAGCAAGCACGCAAAACGCGATGGACCCATTACGTTCGGATAAAATGCTAGTTTTTGGGGGACGGTAGTGTTGTAGTCCGAAAGGTGTTGGAGCATAGGCGTTTGCCGCATTTCGGATACGGATATCTCACATCATTTGCTAGTGGTCATGTATTGATGAATCATGCCCCTATGTTCAGCCTGGATTCATTTAAAGCTTGAGAACATAAGCGCACACTCTGAGACGGCGCCGCCAATCTGTGACAAGATGATTCTAACTCATTGAATTTATAAAATTATTAAATCGGAAACGAAATATTTTCGGATTTGTCACGAAACTGTCATATTTGTAATTTATAAATAGCCGTGAAAAATCACATCATTCATCGCATGTGGGTTTCCGGTGTTTGCAATATGTTTGTAACAAAGTTCGCCTAATATTCGAAACTGGCAAAACACAGAAGTATTGTTGTTAACTCGGCCCATAATGCCATAACCGATAATGCCAAAACCGATATGGTATTACCGATAAATTACACGTTTTTATACCTTCGAAAATTAACCAGAGAAGATTAAGGGGAACCTTATGTTGAAAAAGTACACCATTATCGCTGCTGCTTTCGCTACAGTGGCAGCAAGCAATGCGAACGCCGATTCGGCTCGTGATTATATCAGTATCGTTGGCTCATCCACGGTTTATCCGTTTGCGACTGTTGTTGCTGAGCAATTTGGTAAAACCACCAAATTTAAAACTCCCAAAATTGAGTCCACCGGCTCCGGTGGTGGTATGAAATTATTCTGCGCCGGCGTGGGCGTACAGCATCCAGACATCACCAATGCTTCCCGCCGTATCAAAAAATCGGAATATGAAAAATGTCAAAAAAATGGAGTAAAAGACATAGTGGAAGTGAAAATTGGCTATGATGGTATTGCCATCGCCAACTCCAAAGCCGCTAAACAAATGGACTTGAGCTTAAAAGATATTTTCCTGGCTCTGGCCAAGGAAGTGCCGGATCCAAAAGGTGGTGAAAAGTTAATCACCAACCCTTACAAAACCTGGAAACAAGTCAATGCCGACCTGCCTGATGTGGCTATTGAAGTGCTGGGTCCGCCTCCAACTTCCGGAACCCGTGACGCGTTTGCTGAGCTGGCCATGGAAGGAGGTTGTAAGACTTTCGATTGGATCAAAGCCATGAAAAAGAAAGACAAGAAAGCCTACAAAAAAACCTGTCACACCCTACGTGAAGATGGTGCTTACGTGGAAGCCGGTGAAAACGACAACTTGATCGTACAAAAACTGGAATCCAATCATGCTGCACTGGGCGTTTTTGGTTTCAGTTACTTAGATCAAAACCGGGATAAAATCCAGGGTTCACTCATCAATGGTAAAAAACCGCAGTTTGAGTCCATTGCTGATGGCAGTTACCCAATTTCCCGTCCGTTATTTTTCTACGTGAAAAAAGCCCACGTTGGTGTTATTCCTGGTATGAAAGAATACTTGTCTGAATTCACAGCAGACAAAGCCTGGGGTGAAGACGGTTATCTGTCAGACCGAGGTTTGGTGCCCATGCCTACAGACGAGCGCAACAAATACGCCAGCGACGCGAAAAACTTAACGGCGCTAAAACTGTAGGATAAAGTTCAAGTCTTAATAAGTTCTTTATAAAGGGACGCTCAAGATCCCCAAGGCCTGTCCATACCATTCTATAACACATAGCCTGTGGGTAGGCCTAGAACATAAAAATATAAAACGGTAGTCGGCTATACCCGACTACCGTTGTTTTTAATTAAAGGTTTTTAGCTGAAAGCTTTTAACTAAAGGCTTTAAATTAAAGGCTTTAAATTAAAGGTTTTTAACTAAAAGTTTTTAACTAAAAGCTAAGTAAGAAAGTCTTTAATTGAAATACAGTATTCAAAACGAATTATGCAGAAAACATTGCCCTTAGTGATCAATCCGTAACTTGATATGCAAGCGCCGACAATAATCATAGCATTACTTATTTTAAGTTCCGTTTCGTATTATTTGGGGAGAAAACGGGCATTTGCCGTCGCGCAAGGGCACATCCGTAAGCTGCACTCGTTACCCCTGTACTATGGGTTGTACACCGCGATTTGGGCTGGCGTGCCCGCGCTATTGCTCCTGGCGTTTTGGTTCATGTTCGAAGATACAATGATCACCCATTTGGTGGTCGCCGATTTGCCGGCGCACATTGCTGACCAGGGTGCTGATCGCCTGAATCTGGTGATTAACGACATCAAGAATATGGTCAACGGCAATATCGTTTCTTCGCAAATCAATCCAGCCATGCAGGCTGCGGCTGACCACTACAAGCAATTGCAGTCTACCAGTCACATTTTAGTGGCCATTATCGCCTTGTGCTTAGCGGTGGGTAGTGGTTCGCTGATGCTAACCAAAATCAAGGCCAAACAGCGCGCCCGCAACGCAGTAGAGTCGTTCTTAACGGTGGTGTTAATTCTCTGTTCCAGTATTGCCATCTTGACCACCATTGGCATTTTACTTTCTGTGTTGTTTGAGTCCATCCGGTTTTTTCGCGCCGTGCCTATCACAGAATTCATTTTTGGATTGGAATGGAGCCCGCAAACCGCTATTCGCGCCGATCAAGTGGGTTCATCCGGGGCATTCGGGGCGGTTCCGTTGTTCGCTGGTACGTTGTTGATTTCGTTCATCGCTATGTTGGTTGCGGTACCCATTGGCTTAATGTCGGCAATTTTCTTATCCGAATACGCAGGCCCAAAAGTGCGGGCTACCGCCAAACCGTTGTTGGAGATTCTTGCCGGTATTCCAACGGTGGTGTACGGATTTTTTGCAGCATTGTCCGTAGCACCATTTATTCGCGATACCGGGGGATTGCTTGGGCTGGACGTGGCCTCGGAAAGTGCCCTGGCGGCCGGATTGGTCATGGGGATCATGATTATTCCCTTTGTGTCGTCTCTTTCGGATGACGTCATCAACGCCGTGCCACAATCCTTGCGGGACGGCGCGTATGGTTTGGGTGCCACTCAGTCTGAAACCATACGCCGAGTCATTTTTCCTGCCGCGTTGCCGGGCATTGTGGGAGGAATTTTATTAGCTGTCTCCAGGGCTATCGGCGAGACCATGATTGTGGTCATGGCTGCGGGCTTGGCCGCTAACTTAACAGCGAATCCCTTGGAGGCGGTGACTACGGTGACCGTGCAGATTGTCACTTTATTAACCGGCGACCAGGAGTTCGATAGTCCTAAAACGCTGGCGGCGTTCGCGCTGGGGTTGATGTTGTTTACGGTTACGCTGGTTTTAAATGTCATCGCTCTACATGTAGTGCGTAAATACCGGGAGCAATATGAATAATATGTCTTCCCAAACAGAGATAGACGAAGCCGAAATCCGATCGCGGCGCACGATTGAAATCGTTAATCAGGGATTGAAGCGGCGCCGGGCCGCCGAAAAGCGCTTTCGTTTTTACGGCAAACTGGCGATTTCCATGGGCATGTTGTTCCTGGTGGTGCTATTCGCGAGCATTGTCAGCAAAGGTTATACGGCGTTCCTGCAAACCTATGTCAAGCTGGACGTCTACATCGATGAGCAAAAAATTGATCCGCAAGGTACTCGGGAAAGTGAGACGCTTTCCAGGGCCAACTATGGCGCGTTGGTAAAATCCACGTTACGCGGTATGTTTCCCGATGTTAAATCCCGGCGGGATAAAAAAGATCTGTACGCGCTCGTCAGTAATGGGGCTGACTTCGAAATTCGAAAAAGGGTAATGGAGAATCCGGCTCTGATCGGGCAAACTTTGTCCCTATGGGTGCCCGCCGACGATGATGTGGATATGTTGTTAAAAGGTCATATAAACCGCGAAGGAGCGGAATCGGAACGTCGCTTGAAAGACAACCAGTTACGCTGGATAGATCAAATGTGGGAACAAGGCCGGATGGAGAAGCGGTTTAACACTACATTTTTCACTGCCGGTGATTCCCGTGATCCTGAATTGGCCGGTATTTGGGGGGCGGTGTCCGGTTCTTTCCTAACCCTGATTGTCACCTTGTTGTTATCTTTTCCCATTGGCGTGGCCGCCGCGGTGTACCTGGAGGAGTTCGCGCCTAAGAACCACTTAACCGATATTATTGAAGTGAATATCAATAATCTTGCCGCGGTGCCTTCCATTGTGTTCGGGTTGCTGGGCTTGGCTATGTTTATTAATTTATTTGGTTTACCGCGATCGGCACCACTGGTAGGTGGTCTGGTACTAAGCTTGATGACTTTGCCCACGATTATCATCGCCAGCCGTGCCGCCTTAAAATCCGTGCCGCCTTCCATACGCGAAGCAGCCCTGGGCGTAGGCGCTTCACCCCAACAGGCCATGATGTACCATGTGCTGCCTCTGGCCATGCCGGGCATACTCACCGGTACTATTATCGGCATGGCGCAAGCGTTGGGGGAAACTGCACCGCTATTAATGATAGGCATGGTGGCATTTATTGTGGACATCCCGGGCAACGTATTTGATCCTTCCACAGTATTGCCGGTGCAGATTTTTTTGTGGGCTGACAGTCCCGAACGCGCGTTTGTTGAGCGCACTTCCGCAGCCATTATGGTGTTGTTGACTTTTTTAATCGCCATGAATGCAATAGCGGTGGTATTGCGCAAGCGCTTTGAGCGTCGTTGGTAAGAGTGGGTTGTAAGGGCGGGTTGTAAGGCTTGTTCGTAACACTTGTTCGTAATGCTGAAAGTATTGTAAGTGATGAGAACATCCACACGCAGTAAGGCACAAAGGAATTAATCATGAATACGATCGATATTAGTGGTGACGTAATGACAGACGCAGACAATACACGGGTAAACGAACCGTTAAAGACAAGCAGCACGGCAACCGTAGCCCGTGATGTGCGGGAAACCGTCGGTGATGTCACGGTGAGCAATCCCCGCATGCGTTGTAAAAGCGTCAATGTGTATTACAACGAAAAACAAGCCATTAAGAATGTCAGTCTCGATATCGGCCGTCATGAAGTGGTTGCCATGATCGGGCCTTCAGGTTGCGGTAAAAGCACTTTTTTGCGTTGTCTCAACCGCATGAATGATACCATCGTCGGTTGCCGCGTCTCGGGCGAGATATTGATGGACGGTGATGACATCAACGGCAACGGCATCGACGTAGTGCCTTTACGCGCCCAAGTGGGAATGGTATTCCAAAAACCCAATCCATTTCCCAAATCCATTTACGAGAATATCGCATTCGGGCCTCGCATCCACGGTTTGGCCAAAGACAAGACCGAACTGGACGAAGTCGTGGAGACCAGTCTGAAGCGCGCCGGACTTTGGGAAGAAGTCAAAGACCGGTTATTACAACCCGGCACCGGTTTGTCCGGCGGTCAACAACAGCGCTTATGTATTGCCCGTACTATTGCGGTCAACCCGGAAGTCATTCTAATGGACGAGCCTTGCTCGGCATTGGATCCCATCGCCACCGCAATCATTGAAGAACTCATTGACGAGTTACGGCAGGATTACAGCATTGCTATCGTGACTCACTCTATGCAGCAGGCGGCGCGGGTGTCGCAGCGCACGGCGTATTTCCACTTGGGTGATTTAATCGAAGTGGGCGAGACCAAACAAGTCTTCACCAATCCCATACACCAGTTAACGGAAGATTATATTACCGGTCGTTTCGGTTAAGCAGATCTTTTTCTCAATCCATTAATCGGCGGGTAATCCCCCGGAGTGCTTATGGTTCAACCAATGGAAGGCCATACGGTTCAGCGGTTCGATGGCGAACTCAGTAATCTTCATCTCATGATCCTGGAAATGGGCGGCCTGGTGGTGGACCAGGTCCATCTGGCATTGCGTGCCTTGCGGGAAAAAGACATCCCGGCGGCGCAATTGGTGATCCATCGTGAACCGAAAATCGATGCCATGGAAGTCAAGCTGGATGACGAAGTGGTGACCGTGATTGCCCGTCGTTGTCCGGTGGCGCGTGATTTGCGCATTACCACTGCCATTTCCAAGGCCGTGACCGATCTGGAAAGAATTGGTGACGAAGCGGCGCGCCTGGCCCATTTGGTGGTCAGTATTTACGACAGCGAAAGCAGCGATCCCAGCTCGCACCTGTTGAGAGATACCATCAACATGGGCAAGCTGGCCTTCGGCATGCTCAGCGAAGCGCTGGATATTTTCGATACGTTGGATGTGAGCAAAGCCGAAACCATGATCAAAAATCATGGCGAGTTGGATGCCGAGTTTCAATCCAGCCTGCGCCGCTTGACCACGTTTTTGCTGGAAGATGCGCGCAACATCGGGCACACCGTAAATATCGTGTTGATATTAAAAGCTCTGGAGCGCGTCGGCGACCATGCGCGCAATATTGCCGAATATGTGATTTATTTGATCAAAGGCGAAGATGTACGTCACCAGCAACTTGAGCAGCAGGATAGGGGTGACCAAGCTTCTGGTAATGGGGGAAACTAGCGTCATTTGATTACTGTCGGGCGTTAAGCGCCTGGTATTATATTCTTCACGATACCTTCTCAAGGTATTATATTCTTGATGTATATTCTCGATGTTTTTTTCAAACAGTAGGTCGATTCCATGCCAAATACGGCCAAATCCTCTTCCACGCCGTGGGAACAATTGAGCAAAGACCAGCAAATCCAACTGCGCATTGAATACGGTTATTATTTGGATCAACTGCCGCCCACTTGCTCGCTGGAGTGCAAAATCGAACGCTTTAAACAATGGCTGGCGGACAAGAATATTCAGTATGCGCCGTAGTTTCGCTTTTGCCCAGCGGGACCGCTCAATATTGATTTACCTCAATGCTGCATAGTCAACAATCAGATTAGTATGCGGCTTGCCACGTGTTTCTGTGGAAACACACATACAACACAAAATCCAGGCAAGCCAATGCCGCAGGGCAACCGCCGCGCATGAGTAAACACGTTGTCAAAATAACCATTAAACTGCTGCATACCAAGGTCGGCGGGCGAGCCCGGTATCGCATCAGCGCATTATACCGCCAGGAAAATTTCGCGGCGCAGTTAAGCCGGCAATTGTCGTCTATCGACGGTATTATCTCGGCACAAGCAAACGCCTTAACCGGCAATGTCCTGGTGAACTATCGCCGTGGACTGCCGGTTGACGAAGTCACTAAACGGCTACAAAAAGCCGTGCAGCGGGCCGCCACCGGTATCAAATACAGCCAATCAGCGGGGTCGAAACCTCCCGGCCTGAGAAACACTCGCTTAAGAGACGCAAGTCGAGATGTGCAAGCGGCTGGAGACAAATTGCTGGCATTTGTGAAACAACAAATCACCGTCGTCACCGGGGAGGCGGAGCAGCTTTTCTCTCATGCGCAATCCCATGCACACCGCGACGAAGCGCACGACAGTCAGGCGCAACCCCAGCACTTATGGCACCGTGAATCTGCGGAACAAGTAGTAACCAAAATCGGCGGCGGCTTGAAAACCGGCTTGAGTCAGGCGGAAGCTGGTAAACGCCTGCAAAGGTACGGATTAAATCAGTTGCCGAGCATCGCCAAACGCTCGCAATGGTCCATCTTGATGGAGCAGTTCATGAGTGTGCCGGTGGGGTTGCTGGCAGCCTCAGCGGTGGTTTCGGTGGCGACCGGCGGCGTGGTGGATGCTGCAGTGATACTGGCCGTGGTGGCGATCAACGCCGGGATCGGTTTTGCCACCGAACGCCAGGCCGAGAACACCATTGCCTCCTTGACCAAACCGGCACCGCGCTACGCCAGGGTAATCCGCGACGGTGAAGTGCACGAAGTGCTGCACGCCAACGTGGCGTTGGGTGATTTACTGTTGTTGAATCCGGGAGATTTCGTCGCCGCCGATGCACGCATTGTCAAAGCGCAACGCTTCACGGTGGACGAGTCGGCATTGACCGGGGAAAGTGTGCCGGTCAACAAGTCCAGCGATTTTTTGGCCGAGGACGACACGCCCTTGGCGGACCGGCTGAACATGGTGTACATGGGTACCATGGTGACCGGTGGCAATGCGTTAGCGGTGGTCGTGGCCATCGGATTAAGTACCGAAATCGGAAAAATCCAATCCCTGGTCGGCGTTGCCCGACCGCCTGAAACACCCATGCAACTGCAGCTGGAAAACATTGGTACTCAACTGGCGTTCATCAGCAGCGCGGT
>JAJDNG010000007.1 GCA_022340845.1 Gammaproteobacteria bacterium
GCTTGCCGCCGGCTGGTCTTGGTTTTTGTCATTTTATTACGAGCTACTTCCGACCCCAATCGCACCGGTATTGCGTACAGTGTGCGCGTGCTTGGCGGGGCACCCTAAATCTAGGCCTCTTGAACAAGACACCTTTGAACAAGGCACCCTAAAACCATACACCTTAAAACCATGCACCTTAAAATAAGGCATCTATTTTCGCGGCACAAATAAAGTCGTTTTCCGATAATCCCCCTACCGAGTGGGTAGTGAAGTGCACCACACAGCGGTTGTAGCTGACTTCCAGGTCCGGGTGGTGATCTTGATGATTGGCAATCCAGGCAACCGCGTTCACAAACGCAATGGTTTGGTAGTAGTTTTTGAATTGGAAGCTTCGCCCAATGGTTTGGTTCTCTTGGTTGAGGGACCAATCATGTAGTTGTTTCAGCAACTCATTGGCTTGTTCCACAGGCAATGACGGATCGCCTTTTTCATAGACTTTGCAGGATCTTTCCTTTAGTGCAGCCATGGATTTTAATCCTTCACGAATTTATAAAACTCCGTGTTCAAATAATCGGTAACGGATTTTAGCTGATCATCACTGAAACCGGCTTTGACCTGAGCGTCACAAAACTTGACGCGGTTTGCCAAATCGCCATAGGTGTGAATAATCCGGTTCGGGCGGGTGTGAATCCGCGTATCGTGGCAACCCAGACAGTTTTTTTCGTAGAGCATTTTGCCATTTTCCACATCGCCGGCATAAACACTCGAAAAGCCGGATATTACTACTAACAACACGGTTACTGTTCCGATAAATCGCGTCATTCTCATGGGGTCTCCTCAGTTTGATGGGGCACTGTATCGTAAAATTTCTCAATATGCATTTAATAAACTCAATACAACCAGATTTATGTGCTGTAATACCGGGCACCGATGTGCCACCGCAGGGGGGCGCGCCAGAGTCAACAGCAGGAATTCTGTGCATTTCGAAATTATGACTACAATTTAAAGAATTAAATCCGCAAAATCGCGACTATAATACTCGATTTTATGCCTAAGGTCAGTACGCTCACGCGGCAGCGGCCAAGCACAACAAAGCATATACAAACCAGGCCATAAAACTGCACAATCAAGTAGATAAATACATTGAAAAAACCAAGCCAATAAACACATGTTAATAAAAACAGAGGATTAAAATGCCGATAAGCGAAAACCACTTGATCTGGATTGATTTGGAAATGACCGGGCTGGATACACAAAATGACAGCATTATCGAAATCGCCACTATTGTCACCGACAGTGAATTAAACACCCTGGCCGAAGGTCCGGTGTTGGCGATTCATCAACCCGACGACGTCTTGAATAAGATGGATGAATGGAACACCAAACAACACGGCAGCTCCGGCCTGGTTGCGCGCGTCAAACAAAGCACCACCACCGAAGCACAAGCGGAACAACAAACCATTGAGTTTTTGCAACAATATGTACCAGCCGGCAAGTCTCCCATGTGTGGTAACAGTATCTGCCAGGACCGCAGATTTCTGGCCCGCAACATGCCCACCTTGGAAGCCTATTTCCATTATCGAAATCTGGATGTCAGCAGCATAAAAGAACTGGCCAAACGCTGGGCGCCACAAATATGCAAGGGCTTTGAAAAGAAAGCCAGCCACCTGGCGCTGGATGACATCAAGGAGTCGATTGCTGAATTGCTTTACTACCGGGAACATTTTTTTAAAGATCTGGCAAGTTCTAATTAATGGATTTCGACGCCGCTATAAAAAGTGCATGCAAATCAGACCAGATTATGGGCAAGCATTAATATGGTTGCCAAGAAAATATTTTGTTGACAAACCCGTAAACCACAAGGCACACTCATCACCATGAATTTACAATTTCCAAAACATAAATCCGAAATGTTTCCAGTGGTGCCGTCCGTTGTACTGAACGCGGTAATGCACGCGGTAATGTTTGTGCGCTGGTTCTCGGCTGCGTGTCTTTGGAAAGTGAGGATATATTTACAGTAGTTAAATCACTAATAATTTACCAAACCCAAAGGCCGCAGATCGACAAGACTGCGGCCTTTTTGCTTTTAAGGGCTTTGTTTTTAGGGAATTTGCTTTTTCAAGGAATACACTTTGACACACAAAAAAGGAGTAAAACAATGTCAGTGCCAGCGGCGTTTCTTGGCGTAGTGATCATATGGTCCACCACGCCGGTTGCAATTCAGTGGAGCAGTGAAGGATGGGGCTTTTTATTTGGCGTGACTGGCCGTATGGCCATAGGCGCGTTGTTTTGCCTGATCATGCTCAAAGTTTTCGGCGATGAGCTGCGCTGGCACAAATCCGCACGCCGCACTTATTTCATTGCTGCAGCGGGCATTTACGGCGCCATGTTATCGGTATACTGGGGTGCGCAGTACATACCATCGGGATTGATTTCGGTGCTATTCGGATTGAGCCCTATAGTCACGGCATTTATGGCTTCTGCATGGTTACAGGAGCACAGTTTAAGCGTCGCGAAAATCGCAGGTGCCTTGTTGGGATTGGTTGGTGTTAGCGTTATATTCCTCTCCGATAGCCTACATACTGATTTACAGTGGCAAGGTATCGCGGCTGTTTTGACGGCCGTGGTGTTGCAATGCGCCAGCGGAGTGTGGATAAAACGCATCAGTACCGATGTATCCGGGCTGGCGCTCACCACCGGGGCTTTGTTACTGGTGGTACCGATGTTTGTGCTAACCTGGATCGTGTTCAGTGATCACAGTATCCATCATGTCACATTGCGTGCTTCCGCCTCTTTGGTTTATTTGGGGATCATAGGGTCGGTACTGGGCTTTACATTGTATTTCTATGTATTAAAACATGTGCAAGCCAGCAAAGTGGCGCTGATTACGCTGATGACGCCTGTTAGTGCTTTGTTTATCGGGCAGGGGTTTAACGGCGAACATATTTCCACCCACGTGTGGTACGGTACTGTTGTAATTCTCGCTGCATTGCTGGTTCACCAGTGGGGTGACCGCCTGTGGGCATTCGGTGTTCGCAGAGCGGAATAATCACAGCGTTTTGCACCGCGGGCGATTCACGCCGCGGTGCGTCAACTGGCGTGCTGTTTTAATTTGCTATCGTGCGGAAATTGCAACGGTCTGGGTTTGTCGATGCCATAACCTTGGGCAAAGTCGATTTGCAAGGCTTTGATTAATTCCAGGATATGATCGTTTTCGACAAATTCGGCAATGGTTTGCAAGCCCATCAACTGACCTATCTGGTTAATGGATGAGACCATGGCGTAATCGATACGATTTTGATCGATTTGTTTGACAAACGAGCCGTCGATTTTTAAAAAGTCGATGTCCAGTTCCCGCAAATACGCGAATGAACTCATGCCGCTGCCAAAATCATCCAGCGCAAAGCGAAATCCACTCTGCTTCAGGAAGTTGATGAATTTCTTGGCTTCTGACAAATTGGTGACCGCGGCGGTTTCGGTGATTTCAAAACAGACCCAGTGTGGATTCAATCCGACTTTATTTTGGGTTTCGATGATGTATTCCAGCAATTCCGGATCGGATAAAGATTGTCCGGACAGGTTTATGGAGAAATTCCAGAGCCGTTCATGTGTGGCGTTGTGTGCGGCCAACATGGTAAATGCGGCATTAATGACCCAGCGGTCAATGGTGGTCATGAGTTGATAGCGTTCAGCAGCGGGAATAAAATTTTGCGGTCCGATTAAATTGCCTTGTTCGTCAACCATGCGCACTAAAATTTCGAAGTGTTGCAGATTGTCATCGGATACAGCCAGAGACTGGATGGACTGACAAAAAAGCGTAAATCGTTCGTCAGCCAATGCCTGGGTAATGCGCTGCACCCATTGCATTTCACCCCGGTGCTGTTGCACCACCACGTCGTTGTCGTTATACACATGGATGAGGTTGCGGCCGGCGTTTTTCGCCACGTAGCACGCGGAGTCGGCGTTGTTCAATACATCGGCACCGCTGCCGCTCGCTTCGGTAATCAGCGTGATGCCCATGCTGACACCGATCTCAAAACTTCTTTCGTTCCATTGAAAACGATATTCTTGCACACGGTGTTGAATTTCGGCGGCGATGTTCTTGGCTTGTTGTATGGGGCACCCAACCAGCAACAATGCAAATTCATCGCCTCCCAGCCGGGCAAAGGTGTCTGTGCTGCGAACATGGATTTTGATCAATGCGCAAAATTGTTTCAGTAATTCATCACCGGCCAGATGTCCGCAGGTATCGTTGACGATTTTAAAATTGTCCATGTCCATATATATCAGCGCATGTTGCTGACTGTCTATGTGCGCATTTTCCAGCGCTTGTGACAGGCGGATCTCGAATTCGCGGCGATTGATAAGGCCCGTTAGTTCATCATGGGTCGCTTGGTAGTTCAGTTTGCGCGCCATATTATGCATTTCGGTAACATCGTGTGCCACCAGAACGCAGCCATTGAGTTCGCCATTGTTCGAAACCTTAGAGTTTGAAAACCCATCGTTTGAAAATCCAGAATTCGAATAACCGCTGTTTGCGTGTATGGGAGCGACAGTAATATCGACCACATGCTCATGGCCATTATGAGAGATAATCAAACTGTGCTCGTCCATGACTTCCGGGGTTTGGTTTTTCAGGCACAACTCAATAGGGTTGGCTTTGGATGTTCGGGTGGTGCTGTCGTATACGCCAATGACTTCGTCGTAACTTTTGCCGACGATGGCCGCGGCATTGAGTTCCAGCAGCCTTTCAGTGGCGGGATTGGCGTATTCAACTATACCGTTTCTGTCAGTGGTCAATACTGCGTCGCCAATGGAACGCAAGGTGACTTGGGCTTTTTCTTTTTCTTCAAACAAAGCTTTTTCCGCCAGTTGTCGATCAGTAACGTCCTGGGCGGTGCCAGACAGTGATTTTACCTTGCCGTCTTTGTCAAGATTGACCTGAGTTTCTTGATGCACGTAGCGACGTTTGCCTTGGCTCAACACCAGTTGATGGTCCAGCCGGAAAGCGGTTCCTGTCTCGATGGCGTGGGTTATGGCGGTGCGCAATGAGGACTGGTCTTGCAAGGGGAGACGCTCGATCAACGTTTCCATGGAAATGGGGTTTTCGGCGGGGTCCATGCCGAAGATATTGTACAGTTCGGCCGAACCGATGAGTTCGTCTTTTTTCACGTCCCAGTCCCAGTTTCCCACGCTGGCGATGCGTTGGGCGTTGGCCAGACGGTTCTGGCTTTCCCTCAAAGCTTGTTCGGTTTGCCGCAAGTGGCTGAGGTCTCGCAGTCCCTGGAATATGCCAATGGGTTTGCCTAGATCGTCTTTCACCACGCGGATGGTCACTTCAATCGGCCGGCCCGTGGGATTGGTGGGATCGTCAGCTTCTTTGGTGAAAAATGCGTCTCGCCGCTCAAGACGTGCCGCACAGCCTGGGCACGGGATTTTTTCCGGTTTTAAGTGAATCAAACTGCGCACGTCATGGCCCAGGGCTTGTTCGGGGGATTTGCCGATTTGATTGTAAAACGCCCGGTTCGCACGAATGAGACGGTCATCCAGATCCACCAGGTACATGGGATCTTCAAGGAAATCCATGGCATAAGACCATTCGGCTGCCGAGCGCGCCAAATCGGATTCAATGGCCGCGAGCTTGTATCTAAGGTTCCGCACATAATCCACTGCCACGGCAACCGCTAACAGGATAAATGCTACTAATACGCCCACCGCCCACACCGGCACCGGTAACTGGGTGTGTGCGGAAAATGGTTGGACAATCTCCTGTGTCAGGGCTTGACTTGAGTTCAGCAAGCAAAAACTCCAGGCACAAAATCGACTGGCTATCCTCAGGCGCGCATTTGCCGTAGAGAGTTTCAGATTCACAAGCGTTAACTGTTTAAATGTCTTAACAAAAAAATTGAAAAAGGGTACGGTTCCCAAGGTTATCGACCAGTGGGGGAAATCATTTAGCGGGGGCCAAAGCCTGCCGGGATGGTTGTATAGCCTCTATATGCTCAGTACTCGGGAGGATTTCCAATAGTGCTTGGACCAGTAGGGAGATGTAAGACTGGATTTGATCACGCCTTTTGAAGTGGACGCGTGTATAAACTGGCTGTTGCCCACATAGATACCAACGTGATGTTTGCTAAAACCGGTTTTAAAAAAAACCAAATCGCCCACTGCCAGTTGTTTGCGCGGAATTGGTGTGCCGGTTTTCGACAATAATTGGGTGGAGCGGGGAATGGTGATACCAAGCGCGTTTTTGTAAGTGAGGTGTACAAATCCGGAACAATCGATACCACGTTTATCGTTGCCGCCGATTTTGTAACCCACCCCGCGCCAAGCCAGATAATGCTGATTTAAGCGTTGCTGCAATTGCCCGGGTTTAATCGCCGAGGGTGCAATAGGTGAGGTGACATCCGGACCGGGTGTAGACGAGCATCCGGTTGCCAACAGTATCGATAAAGTCGATAAAACAAGGGCTTGAATGATTTTACTGGAATTGAGCATGATTTTTATATGATGATCAACGCAACAAATTGTGCCGTGCGTGCCGGCGCCGGTCAGTGTCAATATAGTGGTTATCGTCCGCATCATAATCTGCCTAAAGAGTAGCCTGTGATAGCGCCCATTGCACATGCTCGAGCACCATGGCCGATGGATGACTCGCCCGGGAGCGCAAGGCGCTGACTATACTCGCTGTTTTATTGGTGTCGTGTTGAATTTCGCTGGTGCTTAAAGCGTTGCCTAACGCTACCGCAATATTGCGCAACCAGCACTCGTGGCCGATGCGGCGAATGGCCATCCCCTCAGTATTACGCAGAAACTTCGCTTCATCCCAGGCAAATAACTCGATCAAGTCCGGTGCATCCAGGCCGTGACGTACCCTGAAATCCTCTTCACGCGTGGTTTTGGCGAAGCGATTCCAGGGACAGACTACCTGACAATCATCGCAACCGTAAATACGGTTACCCATCAGAGGGCGGAATTCGATGGGGATAGCGGATTTCAATTCTATGGTGAGATAGGAAATACAACGCCTGGCGTCGACTTGGTAAGGTGCGACGATGGCATTGGTGGGACAGGCTTCCAGGCAGGCCTCACAACGGCCACAGTGATTGGCGCTGATGGCGTTGTCCACCGGCAATGGCATATCGGTATAGATCTCCCCTAAAAAAAACCACGATCCGGTTTGCTGTTGCAGGAGGTTGGAGTGTTTGCCTATCCACCCCAGGCCGGCTTTTTCCGCCAGGGCTTTTTCCAATACTGGGGCACTGTCGGAAAACACCCGGTAACCGAAGGGACCCACGCGCTGCGTAATGCGTTCACTGAGTTGTTGCAAGCGATGACGCACCACCTTGTGGTAGTCCCGGCCCAGCGCGTAACGGGAGATGTACCCCAATCCGGCTTGTTGTAAAACGAATTGCGGATCAGCCGCGGCGGGGGGCAAATAGTCCATGCGGGCGCTGATGACGCATACAGTGCCAGCCTCCAGTTCCGACGGCCGACTGCGTTTGCTGCCGTGACGTTGCATGTATGCCATTTCACCGTGAAATCCCCGTCGTAACCAGTCCAGCAGATGCTGTTCCGCAGTGGACAACTCGGTATCCGTGATGCCGATGTGCTGAAAACCCAGTTCCTTCCCCCAGGCTTTAATGTCTCGCGCCAGTTGCAAAAAATCGGTGTTGGAGTATTGTTTTCGCATTGTTTTAGATTTGTTTTTGCAATGGTAACTGTTTATTTACAGGCCGCTAACCACGAACTTCGACGCACAATCGACTAATCATAACCCCATGAGTGAGCTACCGAAAAATTTATATCGCGCGGAAAAAGTCCGCGAACTGGATCGTATTGCCATAGAACAGCTGGGCATTGCCGGCATGAAACTGATGGAGCGGGCCGGTAACGCCGCTTTTAACGTGATTCTCAGTCATTGCCCACGAGCCAAACGCATCGCCGTAGTGTGCGGGACTGGCAACAATGGTGGCGATGGCTTTGTGATTGCCCGCATGGCCGATGCCGCCGGTTTTCGCGTGATGGTCTATTTGTTGGGTGACCCGGCCAAGCTGAAAGGGGACGCCTTAACGGCGTACGAACGTCTGGAAGGCTCGCACGTCAGTATCTTTCAATATGAAGGGCATAGCTTTGAAATGTTCGATGTGGTGGTGGATGCCATGTTGGGCACCGGTTTGCAGGGTGAAGTGAAAGGGCCGTTTCGACAAGCCATAGACAACATCAATCAAGCCAGGGCCGGGGGCGCGTCCGTGCTGGCCGTGGACATTCCGTCCGGGTTGCATGCGGACACCGGGCGTGTATTAGGGGTAGCCGTACAAGCGAATTTGACCATTACCTTCATCGGCATGAAGCAAGGATTGCTCACCGCGTCGGGGCCGGATTATTGCGGGCAGATCGTGTTTAACAGCCTGCAGGTGCCGCAAGAGCTCTATGCTGGCGTTACACCTTCGGCACTGCGGATCGAGGCTGAGGATTTCACGAGCTTGTTTGGCAAAAGAGCCCCTACAACACATAAAAGCCAATGCGGTCATGTATTAGTGGTGGGCGGCAATTCGGGCATGACCGGAGCCGTGCGCATGGCGGGCGAAGCCGCGGCGCGCAGTGGCGCCGGATTGGTGAGCATTGCGACGCGGCCCGAACACGCCCTGCTGGTTAATGTGCAGCAACCGGAATTGATGTGTCATGGCATAGAGCAAAAAAGCGATTTGCTACCCCTGCTGGATAAAGCGGAT
Source organism: Gammaproteobacteria bacterium (assembly GCA_022340845.1). Classification (GTDB taxonomy): domain Bacteria; phylum Pseudomonadota; class Gammaproteobacteria; order SZUA-152; family SZUA-152; genus JAJDNG01. Next base: position 8,718 of record JAJDNG010000007.1, read on the forward strand.
GTCGTGGCCTTAGGGCCGGGATTGGGCCAGGACGAATGGGCGCAAATGCTGTTCGAGACTGTGATGCAGAGCAACTTGCCGTTAATACTGGATGCCGACGGATTGAATCTGTTAGCCGATCACCCCCGCGAGCGTGCCAATTGGGTGGTGACGCCACATCCCGGAGAAGCGGCCCGGTTGCTGAACGGATCGGTTACAGATGTGCAAGCGGATCGTTTTTATGCCGCTGAACAAATTAGCCAGCGTTATGGAGCCATTTGTGTGTTAAAAGGTTGCGGTTCCCTGGTGTGTACTGGCAAAACGGTGAGCGGCGGGGATGGGGATATGGTTTTGTGTGATGCCGGTAATCCCGGTATGGCCAGCGGCGGCATGGGTGACGTGTTAACCGGTATCATCGCCGCATTCGTTGCGCAATTCCATGATCTGAGCAGCGCCGCCAAAGCCGGTGTGTTTGTGCATGCGCGGGCGGCGGATTTGGCGGCCGCTGGTAACGAACGCGGATTATTAGCCAGTGACTTGTATGCACATATCAGGGGCTTGATTAACTCATGAGCGGGCTACCAGAAAGTGTTTTACCGGGTAATGACGGACTTTAGTACTTTGCGAATATTGGGGCAATACAGCGCAACGGCGGTTACATGAAGTTTTTCCTCGCGGATGAAAACCAGATGCTTGCTTTCGGCGAGCGGCTGGCTCAAGGCGTTGGTCGCAGCGATGCTGGCTGTGTCATTTATTTAAACGGAGAATTAGGCGCGGGCAAAACCACTTTAACCCGTGGATTGTTACGGGGGTTGGGACATCAAGGCGCGGTGAAAAGCCCCACATTCACGCTGGTGGAACCTTACGAGCTCGAAAAGCGCAGGGTTTTTCATTTTGATCTTTACCGTCTGAACGATCCTGAAGAACTGGAATACGTCGGCATACGCGATTATTTTGCACAGGGTAATGTGATTGTCGTGGAATGGCCCGATTACGGCGCTGGCGTTTTACCTCCACCAGACCTGATCGTTGTCATCGAGTATCGCGACAAAGGGCGTGAGGTCGAGGTGCAGGGAGCCAGTCCCCGGGGTGATTCTTTGCTCGTGCAATTGCAATGAGCGTTTGACAATTGTGCATTTTTCACAAAAATTAGGCTTATTTGTAACTTGCAGGTTATACTTGTATTAATACAATCAAACAATCTTGTATATGTATGTAAATTAATAAAAATACCTTTTCCATTGGATTGTTTTATGCATGCTTTCATTTACAATTTGTTCAAGACCGGGAAGATTGCTCAGATGATGAAAGCCGTTATACCTTGCGCCCTAAGCCTTTGTTTTCTTGTTCTCTCTAGTGCTGCCGTTGCGGGCCAGATCGACGGTATCCGCATGTGGTCCAGCCCAGATGGCACCCGTCTGGTTTTCGATATCAGTGCCCCCTTGGAACATCAAGTATTCGTGTTGCACAATCCGGATCGCATTGTGGTGGATTTTAAAAACACGTCGTTTTCCAGCAAGTTGCCGAAGCTGGACTTTTCCGGTAGTCATTTACTCGACATACGCAGCGCGAAACGCAACCACCACGATCTTCGCGTGGTGTTGGACGCTAAAAAGTCTCTTACGCCAAAAAGCTTTCTGCTCAAGCCTATGGGGAATTACGGTCATCGGCTGGTATTGGATCTTGATGAACCACAAAGCGACCTTCAAGCGCAAACGCCCAAAAAGACCCTGGAAAACCTCAATGCCAGCGTGCGGCCCATTATCGTGGCCATTGATGCTGGCCATGGTGGTGAAGACCCCGGAGCAATCGGCAAGCATAGAACCCGGGAAAAAGATGTGGTCCTCGCCATCGCGAAAAAACTTTTCACAATGCTGGAAAAAGAACAAGGTATCCAACCGGTATTGATACGGGAAGGGGATTATTACATCAGTTTGCGCAGCCGGATTCGCAAAGCCCGTGCCCACAAAGCCGATTTATTTATTTCAGTGCACGCGGATGCCGCAAAGAACCGCCGTGCCAATGGCGCTTCTGTGTTTGTGTTATCACAAAAGGGGGCCAGCAGCGAAGCGGCCCGATGGTTGGCGGCGACCCAAAACAATTCCGATTTAATCGGTGGTGTTAGCCTGGATGACAAGGATGACTTGCTGGCCTCGGTGTTGCTGGATTTATCCCAGAACGCCACCATTGCCGCCAGCACCGGCGTGGGTGAAAGTATTTTGCAGCAACTGGGTTTTGTTTCAAATCTGCACAAGGGCTTGATTGAACGCGCTGGATTTGTGGTGTTGAAGTCACCGGATGTGCCCTCCATACTGGTGGAAACCGGTTTTATCTCCAATGTCAGGGAAGAGCGCAATTTAAAGAAAAACACGTATCAGGAAAATATCGCTCGCGCCGTGCTGGCCGGGGTTACCAGTTATTTTCGCCAGAATCCGCCGGCCGGTACCTTGTATGCCATGCTTTTACAGAAAAAGGCTGATATTAATCACATCATCCGCGAAGGCGAAACCATCAGCGCGATCGCCCAAAAATACAATGTCAGCCTGGCATTGCTCCGCCAAATCAATCGCTTAGACAGCGATTTGGTGTTCCCGGGGCAGGTGTTGCGGATTCCCCTGGCGGATAATTCTTAATTGAACTGATCACGCACTTACGAAGGGCGCTACGTAAAAGCGAATAAAAAAATCGTTGTAGCTTTCGTGGCGAATTCAATACCTGCCCAATAATGCCTGCCTAGTAATGCAAAATACCGCTAAAAATTGTAGACTTACCGGCTTGTCCGGAAATATTAGCAGTCAGGTGACTTCATGAGCGGTGATCAAATACAGGAAAGCAGTTCAGTGCAGGAAAACATAGAAAAAATTCAAAACACCTTAAATAATATAAAAATATTCACGGCCGTTCCCATGGGTATATTATTGATATTGTATTTTTTCAGTTATGCCACATTAATAGACGGCGGGTATACCGCGTTATTGGTGGTGGAAATCGTTACCAGTATCGTATTTGTGTTGGGTTTTATCTATTTGAATACCTGGTCGTTTCAAGTGGTTAAATGGATTTATAAAAACCGATCACCTTACCGTGCCGTTGTGGCGCAGCTTACGGTGGAAAACATCGTCAAACCAGCGGATCAACTTAGTAAAGAAATCGTGCCAGGCAATTAATGTCAGGTAACTAATACCTGGTTACTGGCAAGGTGTTATTTTGCAAATCAGTCATGGGTGAGACTTTCCCTGCCAGCCATTCAGCACTGAAATTTTTTGTCGACGTTCTTTATTAACTACTGTTGCCGTAACATGTGACAATATCTTCAATGAGCGACTCGCCGATTCTTACCCGCATTAAGCGGTTACCCACTCAACTAGCTAACCAGATAGCCGCAGGTGAAGTTGTGGAGCGGCCTGCTGCCGTAATCAAAGAACTTATTGAAAACAGTCTCGATGCCGGTGCCAGCAATATTAATATCGAGGTGGAAAAAGGCGGCATGAGTCTGATGCGCCTGCGCGATGATGGTTGCGGCATCCATAAAGACGATATGGCGCTAGCATTAAGCCGCCACGCGACCAGCAAAATCAGCAGCTTCGAAGATTTGGCCAAAGTACTCAGTTTGGGCTTTCGTGGTGAAGCCCTGCCCAGCATCAGTTCGGTATCCCGCTTGGAATTGCTTTCTCGGCGGCAGGAGGATGCCAGCGGCTGGAAAGTAACCGGCGATGGTGGTGACCGGATCAGTGAACCCGAGCCCGTGCCGCATCCAGTTGGCACTACCGTGGAAGTGCGCGATTTGTTTTTCAATACTCCGGCGAGGCGCAAATTTTTGCGCACCGAAAAAACCGAATTCACTCATCTGGAAAACGTCGTCAAACGCATTGCCTTAAGCCGGTTTGACGTGGGATTCACCTTACAGCACAACCAGCGGCTGGTGCACAAGCTGCGACCCGCTGGCAACGAGGCGGAAAAACAAAAACGCGTCGCGGACATTTGCGGCAGTCCGTTTGTGCAACATGCCGTGCAACTGGAGTACGCCGCTGCCGGGTTGCGTTTGTGGGGCTGGATATCGCTGCCGACGTTTTCGCGCAGCCAGGCGGACTTGCAGTATTTCTATGTCAACGGCCGCATGGTGCGCGACAAAGTCGTCACCCACAGCATACGCCAGGCGTATCAAGACGTCTTATATCACGGCCGGCATCCGGCCTACGTATTGTATTTGGAAATGGATCCGGCGTTGGTGGATGTCAATGTGCATCCCACCAAACACGAAGTCCGTTTTCGCGAAAGCCGGCTGGTGCACGATTTTATTTTTCGTGCCCTGCATCAATCCCTGGCTGATGTGCGTCCCGGCCAGGCCCCGGCATCTTCACCCACATCGAACGACAGCGAAGAGCAACAAGTTTGGGCGTATAGCGGGGGTGATAACCCGGGGCTGGTGGATAATTCCGCCGCTTCCCAATGGCCTGGCCCATCCGCTGGGGGTGTTGGCCCTGGTAACGATCAAACAAGCGCCTATCGCCTCAATTCTTATCGTACCCAGCAAAGCATTCCGCTCAATATCGAAGAGCAAAGCCATGCCTATGAAATATTGCGCGACTCGGTGTCACAGGCGGAAGCGGATTTCAAACGGGAAGAGGGTTTGCCCCCTTTGGGGTTTGCGGTCGCTCAATTGCACGGCGTCTACATACTGGCTGAAAACGCCCAAGGATTGATTTTAGTGGATATGCACGCGGCGCACGAACGCATTACTTATGAACGCCTGAAACAAAGCCATGCCGCCGACGGCATACGCACACAACCGTTATTGGTACCCATGAGTATCGCGGTTAGCAAGGGGGAAGTGAAACTGGTGGAACAGTCACAAGCCGTCTTTGGCGAGTTAGGGTTTGTGATCGAGCCCTTAGCGGAAGAAGCCATCGTGGTCCGGCAAATCCCCACGGTGTTAAAAGATGCGGATATCGAATCCTTGGTACGCGATGTGCTGGCAGATATTGCTGAGCACGGTACCAGCAATCGCATTCGAGACCAGATCAACGAATTGTTCGCCACAGTGGCTTGTCACGGGTCCGTGCGGGCCAATCGGCGCTTAAGTCTTGCAGAGATGAACGCCTTATTGAGGGACATGGAGCGCACCGAACGCAGTGGCCAATGCAACCATGGCCGGCCCACCTGGGTGCAGCTTCGCATGGATCAATTGGATAAATTGTTCATGCGAGGTCAGTGAGGGGCCGGATTATCAATTTCTCATCCAGAATTAGCTAAAACAACCCGATAGAAATGCAGAATACCAAGCAGTTTACCTGGCAAGGTATGTTAAACATTGCCGGCGAACACCAAAAAGCGTTGTTGATCGCCAATATGCTCGCTTTGCTGGCGGTGGTGTGCAGCGTGCCTATCCCGTTACTAATGCCTTTGTTAGTCGATGAGGTGTTGTTAAACCAGCCAGGGCCGTTGGTGGAATTTGTCGGCTCCCTGTTTCCCTTCGCCTGGCAGGGACCTACTTTGTTTATTCTATTTACTTTACTGATTACTATTGTGTTGCGCACGGCCATGATTTTGCTAAACGTGTGGCAACTGAGCAAGTTTACCCTGGTGGCCAAAGACATAACGTACCGAATGCGCCGGGCTTTGCTGGAGCGCCTGCAATCCATCTCCATGTCGGAATACGAAACCCTGGGTAGCGGCACGGTAAGCTCTCATTTTGTTACCGATATCAATGCGGTTGATACTTTTGTCGGCGAAACCATCAGTAAGGCCTTGGTTGCCGCTTTGAGTTTAGTGGGGATCAGCATAGTGTTGGTGTGGATGCATTGGCAACTGGCGCTATTCATTTTGCTCATGAATCCCCTGGTGATTTATTTTACGGTGAGCTTCGGCAAAAAAGTCAAGCACCTCAAGAAAAATGAAAACAAGGCTTTCGAGGCATTTCAGGAATCGTTAACGGAAACCCTGGATGCTATTCATCAAATCCGTGCCAGTAATCGCGAACGTCACTACCTCAACGGCGTTATCGACAAAGCCAAAAACATCCGCGCGCATTCGGCTGCTTATTCCTGGAAAAGCGACGCGGCCGGGCGGTTGTCGTTTGGTATTTTTCTGTTTGGATTCGATATCTTTCGTGCCGTGGCCATGTTAATGGTGGTTTTCTCGGATTTATCCGTGGGTCAGATGATGGCGGTGTTTGGGTATTTGTGGTTTATGATGGCGCCGGTACAGGAACTGCTGAACATCCAATACGCGTATTTTGCGGCCAAAGCGGCGCTAATACGGCTCAACCGCTTGTGGTCTTTACAAAACGAACCTCAATATCCGCATATTCATAATCCATTTAAAAATAAACATACCGTTTCGCTTAAAGTGGAGAATTTATCGTTTCGCTATCAAGGGGACGATGGGGACAAGCAAGTGGATAATGTCTTGCACGATGTGAATCTCACCATCCGAGCCGGCGAAAAAGTGGCCTTAGTGGGTGCCAGTGGCGGAGGCAAATCCACTTTAGTGCAGGCGATCCTGGGAATGTACCCACCGCAATCCGGACAAGTGTATTTTGATGAGATACCAGTGACCCAGATTGGATGGGATGTAGTGAGGGACAACGTGGCCACGGTATTGCAACATCCTGCCATGTTTAATGATAGTGTACGAATGAATCTGACCATGGGACAGGTGATTGACGATAACAAACTCTATGAAGCCCTGGAGATTGCCCAACTGCGTACTACCATAGAAAATCTGCCGCACAAACTGGATACGATTATCGGTCGGCAAGGGGTACGGTTGTCCGGCGGGCAAAAACAACGTTTGGCAATTGCCCGCATGGTGCTAACCAACCCTAAAGTGGTTATTCTGGATGAGGCCACCTCGGCTCTGGATACCGAAACGGAAGCGCAATTGCACACTGCGCTGGCTGAGTTTCTAAATAATCGCTCCACGCTTATAATTGCCCATCGACTCAGCGCCGTGAAACAAGCCGACAGGGTGTACGTTTTTGAAGACGGCCACATTATCGAAGAGGGAGTACATGAAGAGTTGGTGCAAACCAACGGCTTGTATAGCCGTTTATACAGCACTCAGTATCATTAACACACAGCTGCAATCTCGGGACGAGCGCCTGCCAGGATTCTTCACGAGAACGTATTAATCCATTACAAAATTAAAAAAGATAACCATGAGCAATCAAGACCAGGAACCGATAAAAACCATCAAATTGAAAAATGCCGAAGTCACTCTACTCGGCACCGCTCACATCTCCCGCGCCAGCGCAGACAAAGTCAAGGAGTTGCTGGATTCAGGGCATTATGACTCGGTCGCGGTGGAACTGTGCCCCAGCCGGCATAACGCCATCATCAATCCCGATGCCTTGTCAAAGATGAACTTGTTCCAGGTAATTCGCGAAGGTAAAGCATCCCTGGTGGCGGCCAATCTGGCACTGGGGGCGTTTCAACAGCGCATGGCGGAGCAGTTGGATATCAAACCCGGTGCGGAAATGCGGGTGGCCATCGATTCGGCCACCGAGATGCACATCCCGGTATCGCTGATCGACCGGGAAATTTCCGTAACCCTGAAACGCGTGTATCGCAACGTACCGTGGTGGCAGCGCATGAACATTGTGGCCGGTTTATTTGCCAGCGTGATTTCACGCCAGGAAGTCTCTGAAGAAGAAATCGAAAAACTCAAAGAAGGTGACATTCTGGAGTCGGCGTTTTCGCAATTCGCGCAAGAAGCGGAACACTTGTATAAACCGCTGGTTGACGAACGTGATCAATACATGGCCGCCAGATTAATCCAGGAAGATGCGCCCGGCAAATATCAACGCATATTGGCGGTAGTGGGAGCGGGGCACTTAAAAGGCATAGCCAACTATCTTACTCAGTGGCAGGCGGAACAGGATCCAGGCCATACGCAAAATACTTTATCCCGCCTGGATGCCGTTCCGCCTGGCAGTCAATGGATTAAATTCATTCCCTGGGTGATTGTGGCGCTGATTATTACCGGTTTTGTCATCGGTTTTTCCCGCAGCCCGGATTTGGGATTTCAATTGGTATTGGATTGGGTCCTCATTAACGGCGGGTTGTGCGCGCTGGGGACGTTAATCGCCTTTGGCCATCCAATTACCGTTATCGGCGCGTTTTTAGCCGCTCCTCTCACTTCCTTGAATCCCACCATCGGTGCCGGCATGGTCACGGCCGCCATCGAGACCTACATGCGAAAACCCACCGTGGAAGATTTCAGCCGTTTGCGCAGCGACACCACGCATTTAAAGGGATGGTGGGGTAATCGGGTGACCCGCGTCCTGTTGGTTTTTATTCTCAGCACCCTGGGCTCCGCAGCTGGCACATATTTGGCAGGATTCAGGATAATTGAGCGTTTATCTTCATCTTAGTGATTTGATAACCCCTTGAGATTAAATAACATTCCTTAAGCAGTACAATTTTTCGTATTTTCCTAAGGCAATTTTAATCCTATAATGGTACCTTTTTTGGGAGAGGGTTCCCAAAATTGTCATTATGAGCAGCGAATTGACGTCACAAAAAGCGCTTTTTAAAGCGGTATACAAATTAATGCGCTCCCTGGTACGCATTCTGTTACGTAATGGCGTTCCCTACGGAGCATTTACTGATATTGCCAAACGCGCGTACGTGGATGTGGCAATGAAAGAATTTGGGGTGCCCGGCAAAAAGCAAACCAATTCCCGGGTGGCTACTATCACTGGCTTATCCCGTAAAGAAATCCAGCGCGTTATTAGTCTCAATCTCAGCGGTGATCAGGAAAAAGATATGGTGGTGCGCTACAATCGCGCCGCCCGAGTGGTGTACGGCTGGGTACATGACAGAACCTATGCTGGCCAGGATGGCGATTCTGCCATTTTGCCGTTTGAGGGGGATACTCCCAGTTTTAGCTCCCTGGTCAGAACTTACAGTGGCGATGTGCCGCCGCGCGCCATATTGGATGAATTACTGCAAGTGGGCGTGGCGCAGCGGCTGGATAATGGAAACATTAAGCTGTTGGAACGGGCTTATATCCCCACCAAAGGCGAAGCGGAGAAACTGGTGTTATTGGGCCGGGACGTGGCAGGTCTGATTTCCACGATGGATAAAAACATTCACGGCGTGCACGACATCCTTTATTTTCAGCGTAAAGTGTTTTACGACAATCTATCCGAAGAAGCGGCCGTGGAATTTCACGAGTTTTTACTCAACAAAGGCCAGCCGCTGTTGGAAGAGTTTGATCAATGGATGGCCCAGCGCGACCGCGATGTGAATCCTGATGCCGGCGGCAGCGGCCGCAAAGCCGTTGGCGTGGGTTTGTATTATTTCGAAGAAGAACTTCAACAAGATCCTCCGGAGTCCTCCTCATGAATTGTTCCTTGTTACGCTTTTTTTCATTAAGCGCGTCCTTAAGCATAGTGCTCAGTTTGCTCGTCGCGGCGTGCAGTGGTGGTGAATCCGGCACCGGTTTCGGCGGTAGTTACCCCAAAGTGTCTGTGGGAGTGATTACCGGTTTCGGCAGTGTGTTTGTCAATGGCGTTGAATTCGATACTTCCCGGGCTGAGATCAATGTCAATGAAGCTATAGCCAGTGAAGAGGACTTGGCCATCGGCATGGTAGTGAGCGTGGTGGGTTCTACCGACCAATCTCAGGTTAGCGGCAGCGCTGATGCGATATATTACGAAAGTGAAGTGTGCGGCATAGTCAACCAAAACGATCAGCCTGACCAATTGGAAATTATGGGCCAGACCGTAAAATACGATAGTGAAACGGTGTTCGATAGCAGTATTGATACCGTGGCGTCAGTTGCGGAAATTCCGGTGGGCGCTGTAGTGGAAATCACTGGATACCGCACTGGCGACAACAGCTTGCATGCCACTCAGATTACTTTGCTACAGAGCCAGTATAATGACGGCGAGCAATTGATCGTTAACGGTGTTGTGACCGCCGGTGTCTCGTCCGGGAAATTTTCGATGGGCACACTCACGGTGGTGGTTGACGATGTAACGCAATTTATTAACCTCCCGAACAACCAGATCACACCTGGCATGGCGATAAAAGTTAAAAGCAAGCGGGGTCTGGTGAATACTAATGAGTTGCTCGCAGATCAAATTCAATTGAACAAAAATCAATACGTGGTCGCAGGCAATGTTCTGGAAATCGAAGGCATTGTGATGAATCCGAATCTGCAAGCCAATGAATTTCAGTTAAACGGATATACCGTCTATTTTTCAGCTCAAACCAGGTTTGTCGATGGCGCTGAGGATAATCTGGCCGATGGCGTAAAAGTGGAAGTGGAAGGTGTATTGCTGTCGGACAATCAGCTGGAAGCTGGCGAAATTACTTTTCGCAAATCAGCTAAAATCGATTTAATTGCACCAGTGACTTCCATCAATATTGCTGACAACCAAGTAAACCTCTCGGGCGTCAACGTACGACTGACCAATAGAACTTTGTTGTAAGACGACGATAGAATCACCAAAATCAGGCAATTCTCGCTGGAGGATCTTAGCGACGGCGATAGAGTCAAAATTAAGGCTTTCCGGGATAACCTTACTCAGCAAATTATAGCGATCCAGTTCCGACGCGTAGAAGCGCAATCCGCAGATTCAACCTTTGAAATTACGGGTATTTTGGATGAATTGAACAATGCGCAGGCGATTATCGCCGGTGTCGCCGTCGATACTGCAGGTTTGTCTCCCGTGCTCACCAATGCCGACGTTGGAACTGATGTTACGGTTGTCGGTACGATCCCCATTTCCACCCAATAGCCTTTCGTCCGGGTCCTGCAACTATCTCTTCAATGACCAACCGCCACATCGTGTCTACGGTGTGGCCAAGAACGCTTCACCGCCTTCTTTTTTCCAGCGTGTTCACTTAATTTCTTGTAAATCATAACGTTAAACTCCTTTTCCCAATATCACGCGTAATCCGTTTGGAACACAAACTGCGAATAATCCCTATTGACGGTCGTTTGCTGCAGTGTATAATCTTGCATGTTTGGGAATATATTCCCAAACATAGGCTGGGTGTCACTACAGACAGAAACCGTGCACCCATCGCTCGGTAAAGTGGAAAACATTACCGGCATCACGGCAGTAGCACCTACGGGAGGGAGAGGTCATGCGAAGGACATGCGATGACAATGGTGTTTCTGCCGTGTATTTATCCATTCACACAATCAATATTGTTATCAGAGTTTATCTCTAACCATTAAAACTGATGCGAAATCACGTCCATCAATAAATATGCCGAACCAGCGCATGAAGCGAGTCGGTTATAACCCAGGTATAAAAACTGTCGGCGATCTAATTACAAAATAACAGCCCTGTTGCAATGGGCATAACCTATTTTTCCAAGAGGAGGCGTTATGAACTACAGACATCTTTTACTACTCGTCACTCTGTCGTCAACGATGGCATTGATCGGCGGTTGTGGTGATTCCGGTAATACCGGTAACGCCAGTTCTTCAGAATCGATTAAATCCGTCGGTGTAGTCAGCAGTGTAAACAGTGGCCAAAGCATTAATGTCAACGGTGTAACATACGCTACCGGCCAGAGTGAAGTTGTCAATGAAGAAGATGGCGAGCTCGATGTGGGTATGGTGGTCACGGTAGACGGTACTATGGACGAGGATGCTAACACCGGGGAAGCACACAATATCCACTATGAAGCTGAAATCAAAGGCGTAGTGATTGTCAACGATGTCATGGGCAGCAATTCGCTGAACGTGATGGGGCAGACGGTTCTGGTGGACGATTTGACAATGTTTGTAAGTGAATATCCAAATTACGCCACCTTGGATTCCATCCCGATCAATGCTTATGTGGAAGTCAGCGGACTAATGCTCAACGACGGCACATTAAAAGCTACACGTATTGAATTGGAATCGGAAACGTATATGGCGGGAATGCTACTTAAGGTCAAAGGTAAAATCACTGACGTAGGTGACATGTATTTCACCATAAATGATCTCACTGTAATGTATAACGACACTACGGATTTCATTAATTTAAGCAAAGAAGATTTGATGGCGGATATCTGCGTAAAAGTGTTAAGTACACAAGCATTCGACCCCAATACCATGAATTTAACCGCTGACAGTGTCCAAATGAAACACAATGGCGTGGACGCTGATCATGGTGAAAAAGTGGAGTTGTACGGTGAGGTGACCAGCGATGGAGTGATTGACAATGTGTTCGTATTAAATGACCAGCCGGTGATGCTTACCGACCGTACGCACTTTGTGCATGGCACCATGGCGGACATTGTCAAAGGCGCAATGCTGCAGGCCAAAGGCCACCTGGATGAAAATAACGTACTGGTTGCGGAAAAAATTAAATTCCAGAAACCGCATAATGTCATAATCTCCGGTATTGTCGATGCAGTGAATGCGGAAGAAAATTACCTGCAGGTCATGGGCGCCATGGTTTATGTGGACGAAAACACCTGGTTGAAAGACCATCCCCACAATGGCGGTGAAATCCCAAACAATCCTGATCCTGTGGCTGGTACTAATGAAATGTTCGCTTTTGGTCTGAGTGATATTGAAGCTGGGAATTTTGTCATGGTTCACGGTGCTTATATGCAGCAAAAACAAGCCATTGAGGCGCGCAAACTCCAGCGTAAAAAACCGGATCATCCGGCGCAAGTCCATGTGGCAGGTCCGGTAACCGCTATTGACAGCGATAACAATCTTCTGGAAATCGCCGGAGTAAAAGTCGATATATCCGGTTTTACCAACCTGACTCCCAGTTTAGGAGATAGGGCCAGTGCCACCGGTGGTTACGATCAAGAATCCATGATCTTAATTCCAATGGAAATGGATATCGAACCCAAAGAATAAATTCCTCTAAAAAAAGCAGTACCCAGAGCTATTAAGGCGGTTTCGACCGCCTTTTTTTATTGCCCCGCCAATGTGATATTGTCTTGTGTGGTACCTTAGCACTGAGTTAGATGAGCACTTGTACTCACAGTAGGTCACCCAAATATAAGGCAGATAACTCAAATCGCAGCAGGAAAAACCCATGCCCGCACCTTTTAAACGCACCGAAACCCCCAGCGCGGACCGCAATGCCTTGTATAACCTTAATGCATTGCTACCTTACATTTGGGAATTCCGTGGCCGCGTATCGTTGGCACTGGCCTGCTTGATATTCTCGAAGCTGGCGACCGTGGGTATACCCATTACTTTAAAGGAAATCGTAGATAGCCTGGACAGCACGATCACCACAACCATCGTGTTGCCGGTGACCTTGTTGTTTGCCTACGGATTATTGCGCCTGGCCAGCTCTTTTTTTAATGAAATGCGGGATGTATTATTTACCCGGGTGCGTTATCGCGCCATGCGCCGCCTGACCATACGCACCCTGGAGCATCTGCACAACCTTTCGCTGCGTTTTCATTTGGAAAGAAAAACAGGTGCTCTCAGCAGCGACTTGCAGCGCGGCGCCGCCAGTTTGAGTTCGCTGCTGAACTATTTTATTTTCAGTATCATCCCAGTATCCGTGGAGTTTTTATTAATCGCCGGCTATTTGTTTGTGCAATACGATGCTGTGTTTACCGTTATTATCGGCGCTAGTGTTATTGTCTATATTGTCTTTACCTTCAAGGTAATGAACTGGCGCGTGGAATACCGCCATCAAATGAACCGGTTGGAATCCCAGGCCAACAACGAAGCCATAGACAGCTTAATCAATTACGAAACGGTTAAATACTTCAACAACGAAACGTTCGAAGCCAGGCGCTGCAATGACACTTTGGATCAGTGGGAAGATAAAGCGGTACTGAGTCAGTTTTCCATGTCCGCCCTGAATTTCGGCCAAGGGGCCATCATTGCGGTTGCGATCACCTTCATTATGTTTTTCGCCGCTAACCAAGTGGCGCATGACAAGATGACCCTGGGTGAGTTGGTGATGATCAACACTTTCTTGCTGCAATTGTTTATACCGTTGAATTTTCTCGGCGTCGTTTATCGCTCCATACGCTACTCGTTAGCGGATATGGACCGCTTGGTGAAATTACTGGAACAGGAACCTGAAATCAACGATGTCCCGCAGGCCAAGTCATTGGTCATCCGGGAAGGGGGGGTGCGTTTCGAACACGTGCAATTCGCCTATCAAGCCGAACGGCAAATATTATTTGACGTGGATTTTACCATCGAGCCAGGTCAAAAAGTTGCCGTCGTCGGGCACAGTGGTGCCGGTAAATCCACTCTGGCTCGATTAATGTTCCGCTTCTACGATGTGACCGGCGGCAGGATAACCATAGACGATCAAGACATACGCAACGTGACCCAGGAAAGCCTGCGCCGCGCCATCGGCATTGTCCCCCAGGACACGGTGTTGTTTAACGATACTATTTACTACAACCTGGCCTACGCTAATCCCGAAGCCAGCAAACAGGATGTCATTAACGCCGCCAAAAAAGCGCACATCCACGAATTCATCCATTCATTACCGGATCAATATGACACCGTCGTGGGCGAGCGTGGCTTGAAACTTTCCGGGGGTGAAAAACAGCGCGTCGCCATTGCCAGAACCATCTTAAAAGACCCCAAAATCCTCATATTCGACGAAGCCACTTCCGCCCTGGACACCAAAAGCGAACAAGCCATTTTAAAAGAGCTCAAAGCTACTGCGGTAAATCATACTACGTTGGTTATTGCCCATAGACTATCCACCATTGTGGATGCTGACCGTATACTGGTATTGGATTCAGGAAAAGTGCTGGAACACGGCAATCATAATCAACTGCTGGAAAAACAAGGTGTATATGCAAACATGTGGACGTTGCAACAAAAAGAGCAGAAAAAACTGGCAGACTCGGCTGAGGAAGGGAAATAGTCTTATTGTTGCTTGTGCAGAAACTGCTGAAGAAACCACTGTTGCGTGTGAGCGGCGATTTGTTCCAATACTTTTGGGTTGTGGGAATCGTGAGTGGTGCCGGAGATGATCTCGAGGCGGTGTTTGGTATCCAATGCTTCTATCGCATCCCGGTTCCATTGAAGTTGTGCGCGGTCCTTGTCGCCGGAAATCAACAAGGTGGGTGCTTTGACCCGCTGGAGATAATTTTTTATAAGTTCAGGTTTTGCGTTGCTCAGCGCCAGCGCTGAGATGCAATCCGTGCGTTCGGTAGCTGCGGCCAATGCGGCGGCGGCGCTCATATTGGTTCCAAAAATGCCAATTGGAAATTTACCCAGTGCTTCATCATGAGTTATCCATTCTATCGTACAAACCAAGCGCGAAGCGATGAGTTGAATATTGGCGTCATAACCACGTTGTTTCGATAAAGCGCGCTCACCCGGCGTGAGTAAATCGATTAGCACGGACGCAACGCCAGCGTCAGTCAGCAGATTGGCGACATGGCGATTGATCGGGCTGAAACGACTGCTTGATAGACCGTGTGCAAAAATAACAATCCCTTTGACCGGTTCAAGGGATTGGACAATTCCGGTGAGTGTCACGCCGTTGACCGACACGTAAATATCACGGTATTTTTTTGTAGACTGTTCAGCCATGGAAACCATCCTGTTTCGTTGCCAAACGCGGGCAATTTATCGCATACCAGCGTAACTTTACCAACGGCTGTCGGCTTCCGGCGCGTTCATTTACTTAAGGCCCGCGATCGTTTGTTAAATTACGTGGAAGGTGTACAAAATGTATTCAAAGACTCATTTGTGCACAAAATCTGGTACATCATAAGCTCGTGCGTGCGGCCAGTTGTGGTTACCGCCAAGCCATTAAAACCATAGTCCAATCACTTTACTTCTGCAATGAAATATATCAATGATGGATTTCACGATAACCTTGCGTGGTTACTATAACATTGGCAGTGGTGTGAGATTCAGCATGGCGCACAAAGATTGGGCATTGTCCGCGGCATAACCGGCTTCGTCGTTATCAAAATAGCAGTAAATGCTCAGCCCTTGTTGTTGCCATGCACTAATGACGTTGCTCCAACCGGACAATGACTGCCTGGAATAACTGCCTTGATAGGCGCCCTTCGGTCCATGCAAACGGATGTAGACGAAATCTGTGGTGATTTCCTTGGGCGATAAGACATTGTCCAACTCGTAGATGCAAAACGCAGTTCGGTGTAGTGACAGTAACTCCAACGCATGCGGATTAATCCAGCTTTGATCACGAAACTCAAACGTATAACGAAATTCGCGGCTCAATGACTGCAAAAACTCACTAAAGCGTGTTTCGTTGTATTTCCATTTGGGCGGCAGTTGAAACAAGATCGGGCCAAGCGTATCGCCCAATGCGGTTATACGGTTAAAAAATTCTCTGATGCTTGCGCCCGGGTCTTTTAGTTTTTTCATGTGGGTAATGTAACGGCTGGCTTTGACCGCAAATTGGAACCCCGTGGGTGCCAGTTCCCGCCAATGTTCCAGAGTTTTCTTCTCTGGCAGGTGATAAAACGTGTTGTTGATTTCTGTACTGCGAAAATGTCGCAAATAATACTCCAGCATATGATCGCTGGGAGTATCTTCCGGGTAAAACGCACCCCGCCAATGCTTATATGACCAACCGGAAGTGCCAACAAATAGTTTGCTTTTGACGTGGTTCATGAGATTAGAAATTCTACGGTTATAACGCTTGTCTGTTGTCAGTAATTAGGATTATTCGCAAATTCAACAGCAATTATAGTACTACTGACAATATTATTAATAACCTTATGGAGACCGATTTTCTAATTTGCCAGTCATCGCCAGTCCAGCTTTTCCGGATCAGCAATATTATCGTCACGGTGGTCGATAACTTCCCGTAAAAACGATTCTGACACAGTAAGGCTTTTGTTTGCTTCATACACCCCTTTGCTGATTGATGCGGAATTAAATACGTCGTGAAATAACCCTGGTTGTCTTCGCTACCAATCGTTTTTTTAACACCAAGATTGTCGTGTCGCCAGACACGAATCTCTCCATAAGGGATCAAGTTTCTTCGATCTCTGGGATTTTTTGGATGACTATTGACAATCTTCAATGCACGGTTGTAAGGGTAATACGATTATGACAAAAGAATTGCACACCATCGGGAGGTTCTTATGCATAATGTCGCTATCAATGGTTTGGGCCGAATAGGCCGGGCGGTTTTAAAAAACATTATCGGCAGAACTGATATCAACGTGAAGGCGGTAAACGATCTGGCACCGATTGCCAACCTGGCCTATTTGTTACGCTATGATTCTGTTTACGGAAAGTTTAAAGGAACACTTGAAGTGGCCGCTGATGAGCTGCAAATTAATGAACACTCGGTTCAAGTATTGAATCAAGCCAACCCGGAACAATTGCCATGGGAAGAATTAGGCGTGGATTTGGTGTTTGAATGCACCGGTTTGTTTCGTCATTACATAGATCTTGAAAAACACCTTCAAGCGGGTGCAAAAAAAGTGATTTTATCCGCGCCGCCCAAAGACGCTGACGTGCCGACTAGAGTCGTCGGGGTTAATAAATTGGATTCGAATTCACCCCCAATTTTTTCCACGGCCAGTTGTACCACCAATTGTGTTGCACCCGTGGCGGAAATCATGGCCCGACGCATTGGCGTGAAAAAAGCGATCGTGACCACGACCCACGCTTATACCTCCAGTCAGGAAATTGTCGACTCAAGCAGCTCCAAAGTCGAACGCGGCCGCGCCGGTGCGGCCAATTTGATACCGACGACTACCGGTGCAGCAACCGCAATTATGGATGTACTACCGGATTACCAAGGCCATTTCGCAGCAATAGCCATACGCGCACCAGTACCAGTAGGGTCTATTGCCGATTTCACTTTTGTCACGGAACGGGAAACTGATGTGATAGAAGTGAATGACATTTTTAAGCAGGAAGCGGCAGGGGATCGCTACGCAGATGTGCTAGCTGTCATAGACGAACCTATTGTATCTTCCGATATCATCATGGATCCGCATGCGTCAGTTGTCGATTTAGGCCGTACCCAGGTAGTGGATGGCGATTTGGTGAAAATTATGAGTTGGTACGATAATGAATGGGGATATGCCCATCAAATGGTAAAACAGGCAGTGGCAGTATTAAAAAAATAATTCAAACAAAAATATGTGCGAAACGGATTTCTTATTCGATTGTTGAGGATCTATCGTCAGGTAACCTCAACAACATCATTAGCCCATTGTGAATACACTCTATTAAAGAGTTTAGTGGAAATGGTGCGCCATACAAGCACATTTTAACAACAAAGCAGCCTGGCTAAATAACTTGTGCGCAAGATGTGTTAATTGCAGGCCTGGATGCTTTGATTTTCAGTGTCAGCATGGAAGACGCCGCAGCCGGGCGCTTCACACTTAAAGGAAGTCAAGATAATTTCCAAAAAAAAGCTTGGCAACAAAAGTCTTTGCTTATAGAATCTCCAATAGCGTCAAACTGGGGAAAGTCATAGTGCATGATTGTGACCAACGCAGTAATTTGATCATAATTACGCGAAAGACCCAATCACACCTTTCTTTCTAACTTATGTTGTTAACTTACGCTTTCTTATTTATCCAATGAAAAACATCTCACAGAACTTGCGCATTTTAATCAGTTTATTTTGCGTGACGATTCTCAGCAGTTGCCAGTGGAACAGTAATTCCAACAGCGATGTAATAGTCTTGTCCGGTACACTGGAGGCGCGTGAGGTAGACTTATCGTTTCAAGTAAGCGGCCGAATGAGTGATTTGCTAAGCGATGAAGGCGATCTGGTGCAAGCCGGTACCACCGTCGCGACACTGGATGACCGGGACTACGTATTGGCGCTGCAACAGGCCAGCGCCACCGCTAATGCGGCCAAAGCCTCATTAGCCGCCTTGACTGCAGGAACCCGACAGCAGGAAATTCGTGCGGCCGAAGCGGACTTGCAAAAAGCCAAAGCACAATTGAATTACTGGCAATCGGAAGTCAAGCGCATCAGCTACCTGGTACCGAAAAAACTGACCACTGAAGAACAACTGGAACAAACGCAATTGCAATATGAAATTGCGTTGGCGGGTGTGGAACAGGCACAACAAAAGCTACATCTGTTGAAGGAGGGGCCTCGCAAGGAGGAAATAGAACGCGCCGATCAAGAATACACAGCCCGCATAGAATCCCGTGAACTTGCAAAACAGCAACTGTCGTACACTACGTTGCAAAGTCCCATTAACGGTATGGTGACATTGCGACTGAGTGAGTCCGGAGAAGTGATTGCGCCCGGTCAGCCGGTGATTCGTGTGGCAGAGTTGTCCAATACCTGGGTACGGGCTTATATCAGTGAGACTGATTTAGGCCGAGTACGCTTGGGTCAAGCCGTGAGTATCAAAGTGGACAGCTATCCCGATAAAGAATTTTCCGGGACATTGACATTTATTTCGCCGGTTGCGGAATTCACGCCGAAAACGGTGGAAACCCGTAAACTGCGGGTGGATCTTGTCTACCGTGTCAAAGTACAAGTGGCTAATCCGCAAGGGATATTAAAAATCGGTATGCCGGCGGATATTTTTATACAACCCGTAGCGGATCAATCTGTATCTAAACAATCTGTATCTAAACAATCTGTAGCTAAAAAATGACCATGAATGAGGTCGTAGTACAGGCAGAAAAACTGGCCTACGCGTATGGCCATACACCAGTTTTACAAGATATTAGCCTTAGCATAAACGGTGGCGAGATCTATGGGCTAGTGGGCGCTGATGGTGCCGGTAAAAGCACTCTATTGAGTTTGGCGGCCGGTCAGCTTGCGCCGCATTCCGGCATTCTGCAGGTGCTGGGCAAGGCATCCACTGAGCCGAACCTGCGGGGCGACATCGCTTACATGCCACAGAATTTCGGTCTCTATCCGGATTTGTCCATTATGGAAAATATGCAGTTCTTTGCTGATTTACATGGCTTGGCAAATCAAGCCGCAGAACGGCGTATTACCGATCTTCTGACCCGTACGGGACTGAAGGGTTTCGAAGCGCGGCGCAGCGGCAATCTGTCCGGCGGCATGATGCAAAAACTGGCGCTGGCCAGCGTATTGGTGCACGACCCCAAAGTCATGTTCCTGGATGAGCCGACCACCGGCGTTGATCCGGTATCCCGGCGCGCTTTTTGGAGACTGCTGGAGTCTGTGCGAGCGGAGGGCGTGGCTATTTTGTTTGCCACAGCGAATATGGACGAAGCCGAACGTTGCGACCGAGTCGGCATGTTGCAAAACGGAAAACTAACCCGCGAAGGCGCACCCCTGGACCTAATTCAACAAAATCAAGCACAACTGGCGGCTGTATTCGGCCCTTCGGTCAGACAATACCGGGAGAAGATACGTCAATTGCCGAGTGTGGAAATGGCCTTTCCGGTCGGCATCAAATTGAATGTCTGGTTGCGGGATCAGACATCGCTACAAACATTAAAACAAGATCTCAGCACATTATCCCAAGGGTTGGATGCAAAATTGGCAATACCCAGTTTGCATGATGCTACCTTGCGGGATCTAGCGCTGGCCCAGCAATCCCGCGGTGGCTAGTTCAAGCGTCAACAACGACGACCCGGTTATCCAGGCTAGCGGTATAGTCAAGCGCTTTGGCGGATTTGTGGCCGTGGATCATGTGGATATTACATTGCAGCGTGGGGAGGTATTCGGCCTGCTTGGAGCGAATGGTGCGGGAAAGACCACGGCGATTCGCATGTTGTGCGGTACGTTGCCACCCAGCGAAGGCACTATTAATGTAGCCGGTATCGATATGGTTCGCCACGCACGCCGTGCCCGCAGCCGCCTGGGGTATGTGTCACAGCGGTTCGCTTTATACGCGGAATTAAGCGTATTGGAAAATTTGAAATTGCAGGCTGGGCTGTACGGGTTATCGGGAAAACACAAGCGTGACCGATTGCGCTGGGCATTGCAACACTTGGAAATGGCACAGTTACAACACCAACCCGCGGGGAAGTTACCCTTGGGCTACCAACGTCGTTTGGCGCTGGCGGCGGCGTTGATGCATCAACCGCAAGTGTTGTTTCTGGATGAACCCACGTCCGGCGTGGATCCCATGGCACGGCAGCAGTTCTGGGAGTTGATCTACGAACTGGCCGAACAAGGCATAGGCGTATTGGTGACGACACATTACATGGACGAAGCGTTGTTCTGCGACCGCATCGCATTTATGCATACCGGTAAAATCATTGCTCAGGACACGCCGCAAAAGCTGAAAGCTATGCCGTTAACAACACCTTTGCTGCAACTGGATTCCAAAGATTGCGCACGCTGCGCGCAACTCATCAGTGCTCTCGATTCAATCAAGGAAATCGTGCCCCATGCCGGGCAATTGCGCATCCGATTGCAGCCGGGCGTAGACATGGATTCAGCGGAGCAACAAATAAAATCAGTAGCAAAGCAATCCAGTCTGCAAATCGGGGAACTGCGACCGGTGGATGCGGACCTGGAGGACGTGTTCGTCGCTGTGCTTGAAGACTTTGAAACACGGGAAAACGCATGAATCTGCAACACGTTCGTGCGATAGCCCGCAAGGAATGGTGGCATTTGTTTCGCGACGCCAGAAGCCTGGCTCTACTGATTCTGATGCCCAGCATGTTATTGTTCCTGTTCGGTTATGCCATTCGCCTGGATATCGTGGAAGCACCCATCGGTATATTGCAGGAGTCTCATGACGCTCAGTCCAGGGAACTGGCCGCGGCATTCGATGCCAGCCGGGCGTTTGATGTGGTGCGCTATTATCCCAGCCGGCAAAGCCTGGGAGATGCCATAGTGCAAGGCGACATCTGGGCAGGGCTGGTGATACCGCATGATTTTATCCGAGACATTAAACGCGGTAAGGCGTCATTGCAGTTTATCGTGGACGGGGTGGATGCCAATACTGCACGTTTATTGCTCAACTATTCACAAGCACTAATTAGCGACCATCTCCTGCAACAGGGACTAAGGCCGCCCATCCGGATCGAAGATCGGCTTTGGTTTAACGAGGCCAAACAAAGCCGAATTGCCATAGTGCCGGGTGTCATCGCCATCGTCATGGCGGTGATCGGCGCGCTGATGACCTCTCTCACCATTGCTCGGGAAATAGAGCAAGGCAATCTGGTGATGCTGCGCACTACGCCGCTGACGCGGGGGGAATTTCTGGTGGGAAAAATGACACCGTATTTTTTCATCGGCCTGGCGGATCTGGCGGTCGCGGCCTCGGCGGCGGTGCTTATTTTCGATGTACCGCTGCGTGGTTCGGTGTTTGGGTTGTCGTTGGTTTCCGCTTTGTTTCTGCTGGTTGTCATGTTGCAAGGCGCGGTGGTGTCTATTAGCGCGGGAAATCAGTTGCTTGCCAGTCAAATCGCTATGGTAAGTACTTTTTTACCGGCGTTTTTGTTATCGGGTTTTGTGTTCGCCATCGAAAACATGCCCAAGGTATTGCAATACGTCACTTATATCGTACCCGCCCGCTATTATGTTTCGTTGTCGAAAGTGATTTTTCTTAAAGGCATTTCACCCTTTGTGGTGTGGACCGAAGTTATTGCGTTGCTCGTGATCCTGCTATTGCTGATCGGCATCACTTTTGCGCGTGCTCGAAAACTGGGTTTGTTATCGTGATGCAATCGCTACTCCTGTCTTGGCTTCGATTGCGCTCGTTGTTGGGAAAAGAGTTTTTACAATTGCTGCGCGACCCACGCATGCGATTTTTTGTTTTAGTCCCGCCCATCGTGCAATTGATTATCTTCGGCTATGCGGCAACCTTTGATGTCAAGTCAGCCCAAGTAGGGGTGTTGGACTATTCTCGCAGCAAAGTCTCGCGCGACTTATTAGCCGATGTGACTGCCACGGGGCATTTCGATCTGCATTATCTGGATAATATGTCGCAAGCGCAGCAACTCATGAACCGCAATGAGGTGCGCGCCATTGTGCAATTCCCCAGAGACTTTGACCGCAGCGGTGTGGTGCAATTAATCGCCGACGGCTCGGATTCCAACAGTGCCTTGTTGGTGGTTGGCCAGTTCAGCCAGGCGTTGCGTCACAGCGCGCTGGATACTGAGCACATCGCACCGCCCATCGAGATAGAATATCGCGCCTGGTTTAACCCCAATTTGGAGGATCGCGAGTTTTTTGTACCGGGTATTATTGCCAATGTGCTTCTCATTTCGACCATGATTCTTACCGCCATGACCGTGGTGAGGGAAAGGGAAATCGGTACGCTGGAAAGGTTAATGGTAACACCGCTGGCGCGGTTCGAGTTTATCTTTGGAAAGATAGTTCCGGTGGCCTGCGTGGGTTTGTTTGATGTTATATTGGTGAGTACCGTCGCGGTGGTCTGGTTCGGCATTCCGTTTCGCGGCAGCATAGTAGAAATGTTTTTCGGAACGACGTTGTATCTATTAAGTACCCTGGGTCTGGGGTTGCTGGTTTCGAGTTTTTCCAGTACCCAGCAACAAGCCATGTTGTGGGCGGTGTTTTTGATTATGCCGCTGGTCATACTCTCGGGTTTCGCTTTTCCTATACGCAATATGCCTGAAATTGTTCAACTGGTTACATGGTTAGATCCGCTGCGGTATTATCTGGTGGTCATTCGCGACAGTTTTCTCAAAGGTGGGCACTTCGGTGATCATTGGTTCCAGTTTACCGCCATGGCATTGCTGGGGCTGACTGCGTTGTCTGTTAGTGCGTGGCGAATCCGCTGAATAATTCCTCACGTTTGC